>NZ_CP109150.1:0-304889 GCF_035920365.1 Micromonospora sp. NBC_01740
GGGTGACCCTGAACTGAAAGATTGTCCGGCGGTGTCCTACTCTCCCACACCCTCCCGAGTGCAGTACCATCGGCGCTGGAGGGCTTAGCTTCCGGGTTCGGAATGTAACCGGGCGTTTCCCCTCCGCCATGACCGCCGTAACTCTATCGACATATCAAACAACACCAACCACGTGGTCTGTCGTTCGTTTATCGAGAGTTGCACAGTGGACGCGTAGCAGCTTAGTAGTCAAGTCCTCGGCCTATTAGTACCGGTCAACTGAACCCGTTACCGGGCTTACATTTCCGGCCTATCAACCCAGTCGTCTAGCTGGGGGCCTTACCCCACAAAGTGGGTGGGATACCTCATCTTGAAGCGAGCTTCCCGCTTAGATGCTTTCAGCGGTTATCCCTTCCGAACGTAGCTAACCAGCCGTGCCCCTGGCGGGACAACTGGCACACCAGAGGTTCGTCCGTCCCGGTCCTCTCGTACTAGGGACAGCCCTTCTCAAGTATCCTACGCGCACGGCGGATAGGGACCGAACTGTCTCACGACGTTCTAAACCCAGCTCGCGTACCGCTTTAATGGGCGAACAGCCCAACCCTTGGGACCTGCTACAGCCCCAGGATGCGACGAGCCGACATCGAGGTGCCAAACCATCCCGTCGATATGGACTCTTGGGGAAGATCAGCCTGTTATCCCCGGGGTACCTTTTATCCGTTGAGCGACACCGCTTCCACTCGCAAGTGCCGGATCACTAGTCCCGACTTTCGTCCCTGCTCGACCTGTCAGTCTCACAGTCAAGCTCCCTTGTGTACTTGCACTCAACACCTGATTGCCAACCAGGCTGAGGGAACCTTTGGGCGCCTCCGTTACCCTTTAGGAGGCAACCGCCCCAGTTAAACTACCCACCAGACACTGTCCCTGAACCGGATAACGGTCCGAAGTTAGATACCCAAATCAACCAGAGTGGTATTTCAAGATTGCCTCCACCCATACTGGCGTATGGACTTCACCGGCTCCCACCTATCCTACACAAGCTAATTCGGATACCAATGTCAAGCTATAGTAAAGGTCCCGGGGTCTTTCCGTCCTGCCGCGCGTAACGAGCATCTTTACTCGTAATGCAATTTCGCCGGGCCTGTGGTTGAGACAGTGGGGAAGTCGTTACGCCATTCGTGCAGGTCGGAACTTACCCGACAAGGAATTTCGCTACCTTAGGATGGTTATAGTTACCACCGCCGTTTACTGGCGCTTAAGTTCTCCGCTTCGCCCCAAAGAGCTAACAGGTCCCCTTAACGTTCCAGCACCGGGCAGGCGTCAGTCCATATACATCGAATTACTTCTTCGCATGGACCTGTGTTTTTAGTAAACAGTCGCTTCCCCCTGCTCTCTGCGGCCATACAACGCTCCACCCGCGCGGGGCTTCACGTCTCCGGCCCCCCTTCTCCCTAAGTTACGGGGGCAATTTGCCGAGTTCCTTAACCACAGTTCGCCCGATCGCCTCGGTATTCTCTACCTGACCACCTGTGTCGGTTTGGGGTACGGGCCGCTAAGAACTCGCTAGAGGCTTTTCTCGGCAGCATAGGATCACTGACTTCACCTGAATCGGCTCGGCATCACGTCTCAGCCCTAATGGTGTGCGGATTTGCCTACACACCGGCCTACACGCTTACCCCGGCACAACCACCGGCCGGGCTCAGCTACCTTCCTGCGTCACCCCATCGCTTGACTACTACCCGCCAGGTTCCCACGCTCCCCAACCTTGATCCGAAGATCGCAGCCGGTTTGGGTGGTTAGCACAACGAGGTTCATCAGGGACGCTCTTTCGCGGGTACGGGAATATCAACCCGTTGTCCATCGACTACGCCTCTCGGCCTCGCCTTAGGTCCCGACTCACCCAGGGCGGATTAGCCTGGCCCTGGAACCCTTGGTCATCCGGCGGAAGGGTTTCTCACCCTTCTTTCGCTACTCATGCCTGCATTCTCACTCGTGCCGCGTCCACAACTGGGTCACCCCGCTGCTTCACCCCCGGCACGACGCTCCCCTACCCATCCACACACCTGCACAAGGAATCAAGTCCAAGCGAGGTAAAAATGTGAATGCCACAGCTTCGGCGGTGTGCTTGAGCCCCGCTACATTGTCGGCGCGGAACCACTTGACCAGTGAGCTATTACGCACTCTTTAAAGGGTGGCTGCTTCTAAGCCAACCTCCTGGTTGTCTATGCGACCCCACATCCTTTTCCACTTAGCACACGCTTAGGGGCCTTAGCTGGTGATCTGGGCTGTTTCCCTCTCGACTACGAAGCTTATCCCCCGCAGTCTCACTGCCGCGCTCTCACTTACCGGCATTCGGAGTTTGGCTGATTTCGGTAAGCTTGTGGGCCCCCTAGACCATCCAGTGCTCTACCTCCGGCAAGAAACACGCGACGCTGCACCTAAATGCATTTCGGGGAGAACCAGCTATCACGGAGTTTGATTGGCCTTTCACCCCTAACCACAGGTCATCCCCCAACTTTTCAACGTTGGTGGGTTCGGCCCTCCACGCGGTCTTACCCGCGCTTCAGCCTGCCCATGGCTAGATCACTCCGCTTCGGGTCTAGGACACGCGACTGAACGCCCTATTCAGACTCGCTTTCGCTACGGCTCCCCCACACGGGTTAACCTCGCCACATGCCACTAACTCGCAGGCTCATTCTTCAAAAGGCACGCCGTCACCCCGCAAGGCTCCGACGGATTGTAGGCGAACGGTTTCAGGTACTATTTCACTCCCCTCCCGGGGTACTTTTCACCATTCCCTCACGGTACTCGTCCGCTATCGGTCACCAGGAAGTATTTAGGCTTACCAGGTGGTCCTGGCAGATTCACGGCAGATTTCAGGGGTCCGCCGCTACTCGGGAACACCCACAGAAGGTCAGCAACTTTCACCTACCGGACTCTCACCGTCTACGGTCAGCCATTCCAGACTGTTCGACTAGCCACTGACTTTGTAACTTCTCGAACAAGTGTCAGCTTGTTCAGCAGGGTCCCACAACCCCGACCACGCAACCCCTGACAGGTATCACACGCAACCGGTTTAGCCTCAATCCGCTTTCGCTCGCCACTACTCACGGAATCACTAAATTGTTTTCTCTTCCTACGGGTACTGAGATGTTTCACTTCCCCGCGTTCCCCCCACACACCCTATGTGTTCAGGTGTGGGTGACTGGACATGACTCCAGCCAGGTTTCCCCATTCGGACACCCTGGGATCACAGCTTGGTTGACAGCTCCCCCAGGCCTATCGCGGCCTCCCACGTCCTTCATCGGCTCCTGGTGCCAAGGCATTCACCGTTCGCCCTTGACAACTTGACCACAAAGATGCTCGCGTCCACTGTGCAATTCTCAACAAACGACCAACCCACAACCCGATCCGTGCGACACCAAACCCGACCACCGCCGGCGGTATGCCACACCAGGCCATGCCTGGCAACCATCCCCACCCACAGGTGAGGCAATGGCTCTGAAAGACAACCAACGGTTGTTCTTTCAGGACCCAACAGGGTGCTATCCGCCTTCTCCCAGCCGCACCAGGACTCCGTTCCCACCACCCGAAGGCAGCTGTACTAGGAAGAACCCGGCCGTTGCCAGGAAAAAACTCGCCAGTGTCTCCGCCATTGAGCACCCCGACCCGACATTCGCGGGCCGCGGGCTCCTTGCACCCTTTCGGGTGAAGGTGCTCCTT
The DNA here is from genome assembly GCF_035920365.1 of Micromonospora sp. NBC_01740. Lineage (NCBI taxonomy): Bacteria > Bacillati > Actinomycetota > Actinomycetes > Micromonosporales > Micromonosporaceae > Micromonospora > Micromonospora sp. NBC_01740. The sequence goes on from NZ_CP109150.1 coordinate 3,703, forward strand.
AGAAAGGAGGTGATCCAGCCGCACCTTCCGGTACGGCTACCTTGTTACGACTTCGTCCCAATCGCCAGCCCCACCTTCGACGGCTCCCTCCACAAGGGTTGGGCCACCGGCTTCGGGTGTTGCCGACTTTCGTGACGTGACGGGCGGTGTGTACAAGGCCCGGGAACGTATTCACCGCAGCGTTGCTGATCTGCGATTACTAGCGACTCCGACTTCACGGGGTCGAGTTGCAGACCCCGATCCGAACTGAGACCGGCTTTTTGGGATTCGCTCCACCTCACGGTATCGCAGCCCATTGTACCGGCCATTGTAGCATGCGTGAAGCCCTGGACATAAGGGGCATGATGACTTGACGTCATCCCCACCTTCCTCCGAGTTGACCCCGGCAGTCTTCGATGAGTCCCCGCCATAACGCGCTGGCAACATCGAACGAGGGTTGCGCTCGTTGCGGGACTTAACCCAACATCTCACGACACGAGCTGACGACAGCCATGCACCACCTGTGACCGCCCCCGAAGGACCTCACATCTCTGCGAGTTTTGCGGCCATGTCAAACCCAGGTAAGGTTCTTCGCGTTGCATCGAATTAATCCGCATGCTCCGCCGCTTGTGCGGGCCCCCGTCAATTCCTTTGAGTTTTAGCCTTGCGGCCGTACTCCCCAGGCGGGGCGCTTAATGCGTTAGCTGCGGCACAGGGAACCGGAGAGGCCCCCCACACCTAGCGCCCAACGTTTACAGCGTGGACTACCAGGGTATCTAATCCTGTTCGCTCCCCACGCTTTCGCTCCTCAGCGTCAGTATCGGCCCAGAGACCCGCCTTCGCCACCGGTGTTCCTCCTGATATCTGCGCATTTCACCGCTACACCAGGAATTCCAGTCTCCCCTACCGAACTCTAGCCTGCCCGTATCGACCGCAGGCTTGGAGTTGAGCCCCAAGTTTTCACGGTCGACGCGACAAGCCGCCTACGAGCTCTTTACGCCCAATAAATCCGGACAACGCTCGCACCCTACGTCTTACCGCGGCTGCTGGCACGTAGTTGGCCGGTGCTTCTTCTGCAGGTACCGTCACTTACGCTTCGTCCCTGCTGAAAGAGGTTTACAACCCGAAGGCCGTCATCCCTCACGCGGCGTCGCTGCATCAGGCTTCCGCCCATTGTGCAATATTCCCCACTGCTGCCTCCCGTAGGAGTCTGGGCCGTGTCTCAGTCCCAGTGTGGCCGGTCGCCCTCTCAGGCCGGCTACCCGTCGTCGCCTTGGTAGGCCATCACCCCACCAACAAGCTGATAGGCCGCGAGCCCATCCCAGGCCGAAAAACTTTCCACCACCAACCATGCGACCGGTGGTCCTATTCGGTATTAGCCCCCGTTTCCGAGGGTTATCCCAAAGCCTAGGGCAGGTTGCTCACGTGTTACTCACCCGTTCGCCGCTCGAGTACCCCGAAGGGCCTTTCCGCTCGACTTGCATGTGTTAAGCACGCCGCCAGCGTTCGTCCTGAGCCAGGATCAAACTCTCCAACAAAAACTTGTTGAAAAACTGTCCCGACAACAAAAAGTGTTGCCAAAGGAATCCAAGACCAACAAACCATAAATGGTCTGCCAGTCCGGGGTATAAATCATAATTGGCACTGGCTTATCAAGCACCCTGTTGAGTTCTCAAAGAACAACCACACACCACTCGGACGTCCCACATCGTGGGAACCCGCTTGGGGCAACCTCTTTACCTTACTCGGTTCGCTTCCCATCGTCAACCTCGTGTCCGAGGTGATCAAGGAAGTGTTCCGAATCCACGATGACGCTCGCCGTATCACGGCGGTCGTTGCTGTCGTGGGGAACCGCAGACCGGCCGATCGCCACTTCGTGGCCATCCGCCCGGCTCCTGCCGGCTTCCGAACTCTACCCGGTCGGCCTCGCGATCGCAACCCCATCTTGGAGTGTCCTCGCACCGCCCGGATCTCCAGCCTCGCCCGGCGTCTCCGCCACGAGCCTGGTGCCGTTGTCAGCCGGTTTGTCCGGCCTCCCGCGTGCAGAGAGAAAGTTACGCCGCCCGCCCGGAGAAGGCAAATCGGCGTTCGTCACTGTCAGTCCGGAATGACCGCCGGCGGTCGCGCATTCGTGATGACCGCCGGGGTCCGAAGGCGGTCCCGGCGTGCCAGAGTGTCTGTCATGGCTGACCTCCCGCGCACCCGGGTGACCGTGCTCGCCGAGGACGCGCTGACGGGACTGCTGCTGCCGTTCTGGCAGCTGGTCATCGGCGCCTTCGTGGTCTTCGTCGTCCTGGTCTCGGTGGCTCGGCTGGCCCGCCGTGGTCGGTCCCGCATGACGACGGCACTCCTGGTCACGGCCGCCGCGATCGCCGGCTTCGCCGTGCTGGGCGTACTGCTTCAGGGGTGAGCGTCAGAGGCGGCGGTTCGCGAGGCTGGGCAGCTCGGCGCGGATCGTCCGCAGCCGGTCGAGATCGAGGTCGGCGACGGCCAGGCCCGGGCCGTCGGGCACCTGGGTGAGCACCGTCCCCCACGGGTCGACCACCATGCTGCGGCCGTAACAGCTCCGGCTCGGCTGGTGGTCGCCGGTCTGCCCCGCCGCGGCGACGAAGCACTGGTTCTCGATCGCCCGCGCGCGCAGCAGCACCTCCCAGTGATCCCGCCCGGTGTGGACCATGAAGGCCGCCGGCACCACGAGCAGCTGGGCGCCGCCCTCGACCACGAGCTGCCGGTACAGCTCCGGGAACCGGAGGTCGTAGCAGATCGACAGGCCGACGCGAAGGCCCTCGACGTCAACGACCACCGGCTGGTCGCCCGGGGCGACGGTGGCCGACTCCAGGTAGGAGACCCGGCCGGGGATCTCCACGTCGTACAGGTGGATCTTCCGGTAGCTGGCGGCCAGCGTGCCGGAGCGGTCGAAGACCAGGGAGGTGTTCCAGGTGCGGGCCGGATCCGGCCCGCGCTCGTGGATCGACCCGGCGATCAGCCACATGCCCAGCCGCCGGGCGACGCCGGCGAAGAACTGGCCGACCTCGCCGTCGACCGGCTCCGGCTCGGGGAGCCCCGCGGCGGGGCCGAGATAGTCGACGAACTCCGGCAGGAGCGCGAGGTCCGCGCCGGCTGCCGCCGCGCGTTCCAGCAGGGCCTCCGCGGCCGCGAGGTTCGCCTCACGGTCTTCCCGCGAGTTCAGCTGACAGACGGCGACGCGCATGGGATCAGCGTACGACCGGAGGGGGCGCTTCGACAGCGTCGAAGAGGTGGCGGGGCTCCCGGGCCACGGGTGGATCGGGCCACCGGCGTCGGCCGGGCCGGACACGACACCGCGCCCGACCGGAGTGGTCGGGCGCGGCGGCGGTGGATCAGGCCGACTTCTCCTCGCGGTCCCGCCGGGCACGCCGGCCGGTGAACTCCCGGGGAACGATCGTCGGGTTGACGTTCTCGAGCACCACCTCGCGGGTGATCAGCACCCGGGCGGCGTCGGGGTTGCTCGGCACCTCGTACATCACGGAGAGCAGGACCTCTTCCATGATCGCGCGCAGGCCGCGGGCGCCCGTGCCGCGCAGCATCGCCTGGTCGGCGATCGCCTCCAGGGCCGGCGGCTCGAACTCCAGCTCGACGCCGTCGAGCTCGAAGAGGCGCTGGTACTGCCGGACCAGGGCGTTGCGCGGCTCGGTGAGGATGCGCACCAGGGCGATGCGGTCGAGGCTGCGCACGTTGGTGATCACCGGGAGCCGGCCGATGAACTCGGGGATCAGCCCGAACTTGAGCATGTCCTCCGGCATGACCTGGCTGAAGATGTCGTCGGTCGACCGCTCGGAGACCGACCGGAGCCGGGCGCCGAAGCCCGTGCCGCCGTGGCCGGTGCGGGCCTCGATGATCTGGTCGAGCCCGGCGAAGGCACCACCGCAGATGAACAGCACGTTTGTGGTGTCGATCTGGATGAACTCCTGGTGGGGGTGCTTGCGCCCACCCTGCGGCGGCACGTTGGCCACCGTGCCTTCCAGCATCTTGAGCAGCGCCTGCTGGACGCCCTCGCCGGAGACGTCCCGCGTGATCGACGGGTTCTCCGACTTGCGGGCGATCTTGTCGACCTCGTCGATGTAGATGATGCCGGTCTCGGCGCGCTTGATGTCGTAGTCGGCGGCCTGGATCAGCTTGAGGAGGATGTTCTCGACGTCCTCGCCGACGTAGCCGGCCTCCGTCAGCGCGGTGGCGTCGGCGATGGCGAACGGCACGTTCAGCATCCGCGCCAGGGTCTGCGCCAGGTGGGTCTTGCCGCACCCTGTCGGGCCGAGCAGCAGGATGTTGGACTTGGCCAGCTCGACGGCGTCACTGCCGGAGCCCGGCGCGCCGGCCGCCTCGGCCTGGATCCGCTTGTAGTGGTTGTAGACCGCGACGGCGAGCGCCTTCTTGGCCTGGTCCTGCCCGACGACGTAGGTGTCGAGGAACTGGCAGATCTCCATCGGCTTGGGAAGCTCTTCCCACTTCACCTCGCCGGACTCGGCCAACTCCTCCTCGATGATCTCGTTACAGAGATCGATGCACTCGTCGCAGATGTAGACCCCAGGGCCCGCGATGAGCTTCTTGACCTGCTTCTGCGACTTACCGCAGAACGAGCATTTCAGTAGGTCGCCGCCGTCACCGATCCGTGCCACCTACGTTCTCCCTGCACTCGTCGGCCGGAGACCCGGCCCTTGCCTGCGGACGTGGAAGCGCCCGCCTCGTTTCACCCCGCTCGTTTCACCCCGCCGGCGGACCGGTGGAGCGGCACAGACCCGACGTTACCCGCTGGCGGAGGTTTCTCCGACCCCCAAATCGGGTGTGTCAGACGGTCGGCCGGGAGCGGACTCCCGGCCGACCGCGACCCGAGCTGTTCAGCTGGCGGCGTTGGCCGCCAGCAGGCCCTTCTTGCGGCTGGTGAGGATGGTGTCCACCAGCCCGTACTCCTTGGACTCCTCGGCCGTCATGATCTTGTCACGGTCGATGTCCTTGCGGACCTTCTCGATCGGCCGGTTGCAGTGCCGGGAGAGCATCTCCTCGAGCTGCGTCCGCATCCGCAGGATCTCCCGGGCCTGGATCTCGATGTCCGAGCCCTGCCCGTAGCCGCCCTCGGTGGCCGGCTGGTGGATGATGATCCGCGAGTTCGGCAGCGCCATCCGCTTGCCCGGGGTGCCAGCGGCCAGCAGCACGGCCGCCGCGCTGGCGGCCTGGCCGAGGCAGACCGTCGAGATGTCCGGCCGGACGTACTGCATGGTGTCGTAGATCGCCGTCATGGCGGTGAACGAACCGCCGGGCGAGTTGATGTACATGATGATGTCGCGGTCCGGGTCGGTGCCCTCGAGCGTCAGCAGCTGCGCCATCACGTCGTTGGCCGACGCGTCGTCGACCTGGACGCCGAGGAAGATGATCCGGTCCTCGAAGAGCTTGTTGTAGGGGTTGGACTCCTTGACCCCGTACGACGTGCGCTCGACGAACGACGGCAGGACGTAGCGGTTGTGCACGGCCGCGAACTGGGGCGGCAGGCTCAGGTCGGTCATCGTCAGCTCCTCAGCTCAGGGTCCCGGCGCCATCCGGAACCTGGGCGGCCCCGATGATCACCTTGTCGATGAAGCCGTAGTCCAGGGCCTCCTGGGCGGTGAACCAGCGGTCGCGGTCGGAGTCGGCCTCGATCTGCGCCTGGCTCTGGCCGGTGTGGTGCGCGACCCGCTCCTGGAACATCCGCTTGGTGTAGAGCATCTGCTCCGCCTGGATGGCGATGTCGGACGCGGTGCCGCCCAGACCGCCGGAGGGCTGGTGCATCATGATCCGCGCGTGCGGCAGGGCGTAGCGCTTGCCCTTGGTGCCGGCGCAGAGCAGCAGCTGACCCATGGACGCCGCCATGCCCATCGCCACGGTCGAGACGTCGTTGTCGATGAACTGCATGGTGTCGTAGATCGCCATGCCGGAGTAGACCGAACCGCCCGGCGAGTTGATCCAGAGGTTGATGTCGCGGTCCGGGTCCTCCGCGGCGAGCAGCAGGAGCTGCGCGCAGATGCGGTTGGCGACCTGGTCGGTCACCTCGCTGCCCAGGAAGATGATGCGTTCCTTGAGCAACCGGTTGTAGACCGAGTCGTCGAGGTTGCCAATGGTGTCGCCACCGCGGGCATCGATCGCCCGGAGCGGCTTCGCTTGGATGTGCATGTCGGTCATGGCAGCCCTTCGCTCTCCGTACCGTCCTACCCGACACTAACCGCTCAGCCGGATGGCAGAGCGCCGGTCCGGGCAGTGTTCGCTATCAGCGCAGTACCGCCGAGGCGTACCCGAAAAGGGAATCGGCCGCCGTCCACCGCAGGCGGCGGACGGCGGCCTCCCCGCACTGTCAGTGCTCGTGGTTGTGCTCGGCCTCGTTCTCGGCGCGCAGCGCGTCGAGGGTGACCTCGTTGCCCGCCGAGTCCTTGATCTTGATGCGCTCCATGACCGAGGCCAGGGCCTTGCCCCGCCGCACGTCACCGAAGACGGCACCGGCCGCGCCCGAGCGGACCAGCTGGTCGTAGTACTGCTGCGGAGCCATCCCGGCGCGCTGGGCCCGGTGCACGATCTCGTGGCCGAACTCGTCGTCGGAGACCTGCACGTCCTCGGCGTCGGCCAGGGTGTCCAGCAGCAGCTGGACCTTGACGCCCTCGGTCGCCGCCTCGGTCAGCTCGGCGTCGATCTGCTCCTCGGTCTTCTCCTCGGCCGCGAGGTATTCCTCCAGGGAGGCGCCGATCCGCTCGAGCTGGTCGACCATCGCCTGCTTGCGGCTCTCGACCTCCTCGCGGACGATGCCCTCCGGCGCCGGCACCTCGGCGGCGGCCACCATCTGCTCCAGCGCCTTGTCGCGGGCGGCGTAGATCTGCTCGACCCGCTTGCCCCGGGTGACCCGCTCCCGCAGGTCGCCGCGCAGCTCCTCGATGCTGTCGAACTCGCTCGCCATCTGGGCGAACTCGTCGTTGAGCTCCGGCAGCTCCTTCTCCTTGACCGTGCGGACGGTCACCGCCACCTCGGCGTCGCGGCCGGCGAAGTCGCCGCCGACGAGCTGGGTGGTGAAGCTGGTGTCCTCGCCGGCGGCCAGGCCGACGACGGCCTCGTCCAGGCCCGGGAGGAGCTGCTTGCTGCCGACCTCGTGGGAGATGTTGCTGGCGGAGCCGCCCGGCACGTCCTCGCCGTCGACGGTCGCGTTCAGGTCGATCTGGACGTAGTCGCCCTCCTGGGCGGCCCGCTCGACGGTCTTCAGGGTGGCGAACCGCTCGCGCAGGTTCTTCACCTGCTCGTCGATCTCGCTGTCGTCGATCTGGAGCTCGTCGACGGTCACCTCGATGGTGGCCGGGTCCGGCAGGGTGATCTCCGGGCGGACGTCGACCTCGGCGGTGAAGTTCAGCGAGTCACCGTCGTTGAACTCGGTGATCTCGACCTCGGGGCGGCCGAGCGTCTTCAGGTCGTGCTCGCGGACGGCGGCGAGGATGTTCTGCGGGATGGCCTCCTGCACCGCCTCGTTGAGGACGGTGCCCCGGCCGACCCGCTGGTCGATCACGGCCGCAGGAATCTTGCCCTTGCGGAAGCCGGGCACCTGGACCTGCTGCCCGATCTCCCGGTACGCCTTCCTGAGGCTCGGCTCGAGCTCGACGAACGGCACCTCGATGGCGAGCCGCACGCGCGTCGGGCTCAGAGTCTCGACGGTGCTCTTCACAGGCGTACTCCTTGACGGATCTCGGTTTTAGTCTGGGCGTGATTAGCCCATCGAGTGTAGGCGAGCCGGCCGGACGCACCGGCAGCGGCCGGGGACCGCACAGAGGGCGACCCCGGCGACCGGCCGCGGACGACAGTCGGGGTGGCGGGATTTGAACCCACGGCCCCTCGCTCCCAAAGCGAGTGCGCTACCAAGCTGCGCCACACCCCGTGGCGACGAGCAGTCTATGCCGTCGCGACCCGCCGGAAGTCCCGGGGCGTCCCTCAACGCGCCGAAGGGGGACCAACCGGACATCCGACGCTCCGACACCACCCGCCGGGGATACGGCCGCGCGGAGCACGCGGGTCATTCGGTACGCTGTCGGCGCGCCCTGCGATGGCGGGGCGCACGCGGGCGTAGCTCAATGGCAGAGCTTCAGTCTTCCAAACTGACGGTGCGAGTTCGATTCTCGTCGCCCGCTCCAGCAGTACCGGCCCAGGTCAGCGGCGTTCTCGCCGAGCCTGGGCCGCTCTCGTCTCAGCTCTCTCTGATCTTACGTGCCATTGGCGGGCCAGTAGCGTCGGCCGTGCCGTCCGAGGCGGGTCCTTGTGCCGGTGGCCGACAGTCTGGTTCCCCGGCCGTCCGTTACCTTCGCCGACTCGTCGATGCCCCTGACCGATCCGTGTTGCTCAGCCGACCGGTCCCGTTGTCGCATGCGGCCGTACCGCCGGTTCGAGCAGTGACAACGTCCGCTGCTGGGCATCGAGGCCGACGTGGATGCCGACCGGCATCGGCAGATTCGGGCCGGCGTGTCCGAACTCGACGTTACCCAGGACCGGGATGTCACGTTCACCGAGGACGTCGAGGACTATCTCGGGCAGGGTCGGGGACGCGTCGGGCGCCCCGAGCCCGTCGATCGCGTACGGGACGCCCACGACCATGCCGGAGATCCGATCGAGGATGCCGCAGTGCCGCAGCACCTGCAGGTAGCTCCACACGTACGACGCGTGGCCGCCCATTTCCTCCCAAAACAGCACCGCACCGTCGAACCACTCGAGCGGCAGCGCGTAAGGCGTCGCCTGCGCCAGCACAATACGATTGATCACCCCGCCGATCAGCCGGCCTTCGGCACGACCGGCACGCCAGCACTCCCATGACGGGGTGGCAGGCAGCGCACCGATGGCCTCGGTACTGGTCAGCAACGTCGAGTAGAGCCTTTCAAGTTGCGCTCGGCGCGCTGCGGGCGCAACCTGCCACGCCCCGCCAAGTCCAGGCGTGGCCAAGTCGGCATGAAACCCGACGAGTCCCGTGCGTGCGTAGAGCACCAGATGCAGCAGCGAGATGTCGCTGTAGCCGAGGATCGGCTTGGGGTCGGCAGCGATCGCCGCAACGTCGATCAGGTCGAGGTAGCCGAGCGCTGTCTGGCCACCGTCGTGCGCGATGATGGCGCGCACCTCAGGATCACGCAGAAGAGCATTGAATTCCCTGGCGATCTCCGCTGGCGTAGCCGCGCTCCACCAATGGTGGCGTCCTGCTTCGAGTAGCGGAGCCCGACGCACGCGAAATCCCATCCGCTCGAGCACGACCATCGCCTGCTCGAGGTCGGGCTCGTAAGCGGCATGGAGCGGCCCGGACAGCGATGCGATGACGACGAGATCTCCGGGCCTCAGGGCACGAGGCCGAAGCAGCTGAGGCAGTGCGGATCCGGTCACCGGCGCAGTGTCCCAACACGCGCAAAGACACGCTACGCACTTACCGCCTGGACCGGAACGTACGGTCAGGCGTTGACCGAAGCAGGGTGAGGACCGCTTCCTCGATGGGTTCGATGACCGGATCCCCATGGCCTGAGGTGTCCACTTCGACGACGGCGTCGACTCCGTCCGGCGGCTCGAAGATCGACCGCTTCATGTCGCCTCGCTGGAACTGGGATTCGAGCTGTTGGTCGACAGCCGCGCCGCTGACCGCTCTGGCACGGAGGCGATCGCGGATCACTGCCTCATCGGCCACGACGTGCACAGCGAGCACTCGTGCGCCACACGTGATCAGCGCATCGAGCAGCCTGTGCGACAACACCGAGGACTCCACGACGAAACTCACCCGTGCGGTCGCGAACAGCCGGGCCGCGTCGGCCATCACGGCCTCGGCGCGGAGGCTGAAGGGACCACCGGCGATGTGGAAATCGGAATCGAGCTGGACACCGCCACCGTGCGTGACGGAAGCGGAGGACAACCCGAGACCGGCCTTCAACTCGTCCCGGGTCAGCAGCGGTAGCCCGAGGCGGCGCGCCGACGCGATGGCGACCGTGGTCTTTCCGGCTCCGGGAGATCCGCATACGGCAACCACCACCGGCCTCTCCCTTCCGAGCATCCGCCGATGGTGGCAAACCTCCAGCCGGCTGTCGACGGGCCCCACAGCTATCCCGGAGTCGTTCGCCGGGCGGGGTCGTCGACCGCGAAGCCGGTCCCGCCCGCGCCTGGAGGTGACCCAGGGTCGCCGCCGAACCGGAGGGTGGTCGTCAGCGGGTCGCGGTCGGTGACCGATTACGGGCGGAGCCTCGTACCCGAACTTGGACGGCCTGCTGGCCCGCACGGCACGGCAGAAAGCGACATGGTACCGAAACACCGTCAGGCCGAGGCGGTAGTGAGCAAATTAGGTCGATCCGCCGATCACTCGCCTATCGTGGCCATTGATCACACCAGGGAATGGCCGAGGCGGAGCAACGACCGCCCTGTCGGAAGAGGTGGGAAATGGCGAAGAAGGTTGCCGTCAAAGTCAACGAGGATGCGATCGTCTGGAAGGAGTTCACCAGCGCCAGGGGGAAGAAGTACGAGGTGGGCTACCTCGGCGAATCCGGCGCGGACCAGGGCGGGTCGGGTGCACCCATGGGGAAGACCGACTTCGGCATCAGCTGCAACTGGCCTGTTGGCGGAAACGACTGGATAACCACCGAGAGCAGCTTCAAGACCACGACGGCCATCTCGAGGTACAAGCTGCATTCCAATGCTGACATGTCGGGTGACAATGTCGGCGGCTATGCCTACCGGCTGGATTTCTCCAACGAAGAGCATTACGACTACGAATTCTTCGACCAGGAAGGTGACAGCTACCGGTGCAACACCTTCAGCAATACTGACCATTTTGTTCGGTACAACTCCGACAAGCCCACGATTGCGTACATCAAAGGTAGTTAGCGTCGAGAGCCGCCGATCGGCAGGTGCACGGGCAGCGCCGGGAGGCGCTGGAAGCACCCGCCCGCGGCCCGCCGGGTGTGCTGGTCAAGCTGCTCCTGTGCGTTGTCGGCGGAGTTCATCGACGCGGTCGGGGGCCTGTCGACCTTCGACAACCCGGTCACCTTGCCGCCTACGCCGGCCTGGCGCCGGTAGAGCCCTCGGCGAACGCGCCGTCTCCACCCTCAAGACCACGCTGACCGGCAACAGCCGGTAGCCCCGGCCCGACCGATCACGACCCCGGTGGACTCGAAGTAGCGGGTGTGCGCGGTGCAGAAGAGCAGAGCCAGCCGGGCGTCTGGGCAATCACGACAGTGGCGCGGCGAGGAACGTCGCGACGACCGGCGCTCGGCTGGTGAACATGGGTCCATTAGACCGGAGCCGGGGCCAGGCATCGGTGGATGCCGACGTCGTCGACGAAAACCCGACCGCCCCGAGCAGCGCTGACGCGTACCCTTCGGACGTGGAACTTGATGATCTTTCCCCTGCGGAGTTCGCGTTCCCGGGGCCACTGCGGGACCAGTTGGTGGCCGCGATCCTGTCCGGTGCGAAGACCTCGACGTCCAGCCTCGTGCTCGGCTACGAGCGGACGGACGAGCCGATGCCCGAGGTGGGTGAGCGCTCGGCGGTGGTCGACTCGGCGGGCCGGCGGGTCGCGGTGATCGAGGTGACCGAGGTACGCGTGGTCCGGCTCGGCGACGTCGACCTGCCGCACGCCCTCGACGAGGGCGAGGGGTACGAGTCGGTGGCGCAGTGGCGGGCCGGGCACGAGACGTTCTGGCACAGCGCGGAGGTGCGCGCGGAGCTGGGTGACCCGGGCTTCACCGTCGACGACGACACCCCGGTGCTGCTCGAGCGCTTCCGGCTGGTGCACACCGTCTGAGCGCCTCTTGCCGTACGCGGCGACCCGGGCGTGCGGCGGCGCGCGCCGTACGCCCGGGTCGGTCGCCCGCTCAGCCCCAGTTCTGCGGGGCGGGCTGGCGGGTGGTGGCGTTCAACCGGTTGAAGAAGTTGGTGGTGGCGAGCCAGAGCACCAGCGCGGCCAGTTCCTTCTCCTCGAAGTGCCGGGCGGCCTCGTCCCACACCTCGTCGGGCACGGGGTCGGCCCGGTCGGCCAGCCGGGTCGCGGACTCGGCGAGCGCGAGTGCGGCCCGCTCGGCGTCGGTGAAGTACGGCGTCTCCCGCCAGGCGGCCAGCGCGAACAGCCGCTCCTCGGTCTCCCCCGCCTTCCGGGCGTTGCGGGCGCCGGAATCGAGGCAGGCGCTGCACCCGTTGATCTGGCTGGCCCGCAGGTGGACCAGCTCCAGGGTGCTCCCCGGGACCCCGGCCGAGTGGGCCGCCTTGTAGAGCAGATTGATCGCCTTCACCGCGTCGGGAAGCAGGGTCGCGGGGTTCCGCATACGGGCCTGTACGGACATCGTGTGCCGTCCTTCCTGTTACGCTGCCGACGCCCCCGCCGCAGCGCTTTCCTCGTTCGTCACCCTGCTGTCGACAGCCGGAGGGGCGACGTGACAGATGTGACCCGGGCCACACGAAGGCCGGAGGCCGACCGGGATGGCGATGCCGTGAGCGACACCGACCTGCTCGCCGAGCGCTTCGAGGAGCAGCGCCACCGGCTGCGCTCCGTGGCCCAGCGGATGCTCGGCTCCCGGGCCGAGGCCGACGACGCGGTCCAGGACACCTGGCTGCGGCTCAGCCGCGCCGACGTCGATGGCATCGAGAACCTGCCGGGCTGGCTCACCACCACCGTCGGGCGGGTCTGCCTCGACCGGCTGGGCTCCAGCGCCGCGCGGCACGAGCGGCCCGCCGACGTGGCCGCCGACGAGTCGACCACGCCCGGAGACGGCGAGCCCGACCCCGAGCGGGAGGCGATGCTCACGGAGTCGGTCGGGCGCGCGCTGGACGTGGTGCTCCGGACCCTCGGCCCCACCGAACGGCTCGTGTTCGTGCTGCACGACATGTTCGCGGTCTCCTTCGACGAGCTCGCGCCCGTGGTCGACCGCAGCCCGGCCGCCGTCCGGCAGATCGCCAGCCGGGCCCGCCGGCGCGTGCAGGGCGGGTCGCCGGCGCCGGAGGCCGACCGGGCCCGGCAGCGTGGGACCGTCGAGGCGTTCCTCGCCGCGTCCCGCGAGGGGCGCTTCGACGACCTGCTCACCCTGCTCGACCCGCACGTCGTCCTGCGCTCCGACGCGGCGGCCGTGCGGATGGGCGGGGCCGGCGAGGCATGCGGCTCGGCCACGGTCGCCAGCTTCTTCTCCGGCAAGGCGCAGGGGGCGGTGCCGGCGTTCGTGGACGGCGCACCGGGGGCGGTGGTGCTCGTCGACGGCCGTACCCGCCTGGTGCTCAGCTTCGTGGTCGCCGACCGGATCCTCGGCATCGAGGTGGTCGCCGACCCCGAGCAGATCGCCGGCCTGGACCTGGTTGTCGGGTGACGGTCCGCGCCGCCTGAGTCGCACGTCAGGGCGCGATCGGCGCTGGTGCGGCTGCTGCGTACGATTCGGGGCCGGGCATCCCCTCGTCCCGCGGAGGTAACGGCAGATGGCAGGCCAGCACGAGGGGTACGCCCTCGGCGTCGACCTCGGCACGTCCCACACCGTCGCCGTGCTGCGCCGGCCCGACGGGCACACCCGAGCACTGCTCGTGGACGGGCAGCCGATCATCCCCTCCGGCGTGTACGCCGACGCGGACGGGCTGCTGCACGCCGGCCGGGACGCCCAGCGGCTGGCCCGCACCGATCCGGGCCGGTACGAGCCCAACCCGAAGCGGCGCATCGACGAACCCGCGGTCGTGTTGGGTGACCGCCGGTATCCGCCGGCCGAACTGCTGGCCGCGACGCTGCACGCGGTGGCCCGGGCGGCCGTCGAGGCGGTCGGGTTCCTGCCCCCGGCGGTGCTGACGTGCCCGGCGACCTGGGACGCCGCCCGCCGCCAGGTGCTGGCCGACGCCCTGGCGACGGCCGGTTGGCCGTCGGCGGCCGAGCACACGCTCTCCGGTCCCACGCCGCCGGGCACCCGTCTGCTGCGGGAACCGGTGGCCGCCGCCCGCTACTACACGCAGGTGCTGCGCCGCCCGGTGCCGGTGGGCGGAACGATCGCGGTCTTCGACTTCGGCGCCGGGACGCTGGACGTCGCGGTGCTGCGCAACGAGGGCGCGGACCCGTGGGGCGACTCCGGGTTCACGGTCGTCACCGCGGGCGGCGCGGACGACCTCGGTGGCCTGGACGTGGACGCCGCCCTGCTGGGTCGCCTCGGCGAACTGGTCGCCGAGGCGCACCCCGACCGGTGGGAGCGGCTCACCCGCCCGGAGTCCGCGACCCAGTGGCGGGAGCGCCACGAGCTCTGGGAGAACGTCCGGGGCGCGAAGGAGATGTTGTCGCGGGTGCCGGCGGCGCCGGTGGCCGTGCCGGGGGTGGAGGCGGCGGTCACGCTCACCCGGGCCGACCTGGAGCGGGTGGCCGGGCCGCTGCTGGGCCGGGCGGTGGCGGTGACCCGGGACGTGATCGGCGCGGCCGGCCTCGACCCGCAGCAGCTCTCCGGCCTGTTCCTGGTCGGTGGCGCCACCCGGATGCCGATGGTGGCCCGGCTGCTGCACGCCGAACTGGGCGTGGCCCCGACCGTGCTGGAGCAGCCGGAGCTGCCGGTGGCCGAGGGGGCGCTGACCGACCTGCCCCTGCCCCGGCGCGCCCGGGCCGCCGACGCCTTCGCCGCACCCGCGCAACCCCCCGCTGCGGCGCAACCGGCCGGCGCACCACAGCCCGATCCCGCCGTGCCGGCACCGCAGGCCCCCGCAGCGGCACCGCCCGCCGTGCCGGCGCAGCCCGCATCCGCCGGCAGCACGCCGCACGCGCCCGCCGCGTCGGGGGACGGCGTCGGCGGCCAGGACGGCAGTGCGCCGACCGTGCCCGCCGGCCCGGCCCCCACGCCGACCGCCGTCGCCGGACCGGAGGGCGTCACGCCGGCCCTGCCCGCCGGGCTGACGCCGACCATGGTCGCCGGGCCGCCGACCGCCCCGACCGTGCCCGCCGCACCGTCACCGGCCGACCCGTTCGCACCACCGGGCGCGGGCCCGGCACCGTTCGCACCGCCGGGAGCGGGCCAGTCACCGTTCGCACCGCCGTGGGCGCCGGCTGCGGGCTCGTCGGGCGCACCGGCCGAAGGCTCGGCACCGTACGCACCGCCGGGGACTCCGGCCGCAGCCCCGGCCTCGGGCGCACCGGCGGGCGGCGCGGCACCCTACGCGCCGCCGGGCGTACCCCAGGGTGGTCCTGCGGGGGTGTGGCCGGGCGTACCCGTCTCCGGCACGCCCGTGTCGGCGTCGCCCGGCGGCGGCCGGAGTCGGCCGGCGCTCCCCCGACGCCGGGCGCTGTGGGTCTCGCTCGCCGCCGTGTTGGCGCTCGCCGGCGTGGCGACGGCGGCGGTGCTGTACCTGACCCGCGACCGCTACCCCGCCCTGGAGTTCCGGACCGTCGACCAGCTGACCCGGGTGCCCGCCGGCACGGAACGACCGGCGGACATGTTCACCGCGGTCCTCGGGCAGCGGGCCTATCTCGGGTATCCGCTCGGCGACGGGCGGCTGGAGGTGGTGGCGGTCGACGCCGGCACCGGCGCGGTGAAGTGGCGGAAGCAGACCGCGGTGTCCTCCGACCGGTGGAAGGGGATCGTCGCCCTGCCCGGCGCGGTCGCGGTCTTCGCCGACGCGATCGGCGACGACACCCCCCGGGACCTCGTGCTGCTCGACGGCGCCTCCGGCGACCAGCGGTGGCGCCGGTCGATCCTGGGCAACGACGACGTGATCTTCGGCGACGGCGTCGCGGTGCAGGTGGACCGCGCCGGGAAGCGGCTCGTCGGGCTGCGCCTGGGCGACGGCGGGGAGGTCTGGTCGCAGCCCAGCCCGCGCGACGAGTACGACAACACCCGCACCAGCGTCCACCCGGTCACCACCGACAAGGCCCTGGGCGGCCCGGCCTTCCTCGACGGCTCCCCGCGCGATCCCTGGCGCGGCGAGGTCAACCGGATCGTGCAGGTGGGCGCGGACCGGTCCGTCCGACTGGTCGACATGGGCAGCGGCCAGGTGGTCCGCACCCGCGCCGGGGTGGCCGACCACGACGACCTGGTGGTGGCGCACGAGGACCGCCTCTACGTGGCCCGCGACGACGCCGGTTACCAGCTGCTCGCGTACGACCTGACGAGCGACGCCCAGCCGAAGGTGCTGTACACGGCCGAGGACGACAAGCGCCGGCCGGAGGCCCTGGTGCCCTGCGGCGAGCGGCGGGCGTGCCTGCTGGAGGTGACCGGCGGCGACGACGAGACCACCGAGGTCGTGGCGGCCACCGAGGAGAAGGTGAGCAAGTGGAAGGCGCCCCGGGCGACCCGGCTCGTGCCGCTCGGCGAGCACCTGCTCGCCCGGCGGACCTCCCCGGAGTCGGCCGGCACGCTGTTCGGCCCCGACGGTCGCGCCGTGCTCTCCGACCGTCGCGGGGTGGCGGTCCGGCTCGACGCGGGCAACCTGCTGCTCCTCGCCGACCCGCCCAGCTCGGTCGAGGACGACCGCAGCGTCGCCGGGCTGTCGGTGGGCTCGGGTGAGGTGGCCGAGCTGGGCCAGTTGGCGGACGTACGCAGCGACACGTGCTCGTGGAACACCAGCGTGATCGCCTGCGGTGCCGGCAGGCAGAGCGGGGACGCCGGGGCGGAGTCCCCGTACGGATTCGTGCTCTACCGGTTCGCCGGGTAGCCGACACCCCGACAGGCATTCAGATGGATCTATATAGCCGATAGCCTCCTCTCAACGGCCAGGCTGCTCCGCGTCCGGTCACGAGCCGGCGCGGGGCCGACAGGAGGAGGACCGGCAGATGACACTTCCCCGTACCCGGCGATGGCGGGCCCGCGCGGTGGGCGTACTCGCCGCCGCCGCGGTCGTCGCCGCGATGGGCACCCCCGCGGCGGCCACCCCGGCCACCGGCGAGATCCTGCACGCCGACGCCCCGAACGCGGTGACCGACGGATACGTCGTCGTGCTCAGGGACGACGCCATCGGACGCGCCGACGACCGGCGGGCCACCGTCACGGACGCCGCCGGGCGGCTGGCCGACCGCTACGGGGCCACCGTCGACCGCGTCTACGGGCACGCGCTCAACGGATTCGTGGCGCACCTGCCGGAGCGGGCCGCCCGGCGGCTCGCCGCCGACCCGGCCGTGGCGTACGTGGAGCGGGACCGGGTGGTGACCCTCGTCGGGCCGGGCGTACAGCTCAACCCGCCGTCGTGGGGCCTGGACCGCATCGACCAGCGCAACCTCCCGCTCGACGGCCGGTACGCCTACCCCAACACCGCGCACAACGTGCACGCGTACGTCATCGACACCGGCATCCGGAGCACGCACGGCGACTTCGGCGTCCGGGCCGGCGGCGGCGTCGACCTCGTCGACGGCGGCCCGGCGGACGACTGCAACGGCCACGGCACCCACCTCGCCGGCATCATCGGCGGCACCCTGCACGGGGTGGCGAAGGAGATCCGGCTGCGGCCGGTACGGGTGCTCAACTGCGCCGGCAGCGGCACCTTCTCCCAGGTGATCGCCGGGGTGGACTGGGTCACCGCGAACGCCGTGCGGCCGGCGGTGGCGCTCCTGGCACTCGGCGGCGGCGCCAGCACGGCGCTGGACGCCGCGGTGAACCGATCGATCTCGTCCGGGGTGACCTACTCCGTCACGGCGGGCAGCTCGAACGCCAACGCCTGCAACTTCTCGCCGGCGCGGGTCGCGGCGGCGCTCACCGTGGCGGGCACCACCAGCACCGACGCCCGGATGCCGAGCGGCAACCACGGCAGCTGCATCGACCTGTTCGCCCCCGGCGCCAACATCACCTCCACCTGGCACACCGGCGACGCGGCGGTGACCACCATCAGCGGCAGCTCGATGGCCGCCGCGCACGTCACCGGCTGCGCCGCGCTCGCCCTCTCGGCCAATCCGACCTGGAGCCCGGCGCAGGTGGCCGCGTACCTGGTCGGCAGGGCGACGACCGGCGTGGTGACGGGCGTGGTCAGCGGCACGCCGAACCGTCTGCTCTACTGCGGCCCCTGACCCGCGCGGCCCGTCACACCGGCGGGCCGCACGGCTCACCCGCGGCCGCGGCCGTGAACTCCGGCTGCGGCCGCGGCTGGGGCCAGGGCTGCGGCTGCGGCTGCGGCTGCGGCGGGAAGATCGATGTTCGGCGGGCCTTGTCCGCGCAGGGCTCGCCGACTACCGTTCAATCGATGATCGACTATCTGGTCATCGGCGGCGGAATCGCGGGCGCCAGCGCCGGACACCACCTCGCCGCGTACGGGACCGTGGTGCTGCTGGAGATGGAGCAGGTCCCCGGCCAGCACTCCACCGGCCGCTCGGCCGCCGTGTTCTCCGAGTACTACGGCGGGCCGGCGGTGCGCGCGCTGACCCGGGCCAGCCGGGGCTTCCTCACCGCGCCGCCGCCGGGGTTCGCCGAGCACCCGCTGCTCACCCCGCGCGGCACGCTCAGCCTCTGCCCACCGGGCAGCGAGGACGCCTTCGAGGCGGCGCTGCGCGACGGGGCCGAGGTGGACCCGCCGGCCCGCGAAATCGACGTCGCCGACCTGCCCCGGCACTGCCCCGTCGTACGGCCGCAGTGGTGCCGGCGGGCGATGGTGAAACCGGCCGTGCGGGACCTCGACGTCGCCGCGCTGCACCAGGGCTACCTGCGCGGCATCCGGGCGGCCGGCGGCCGGGTCGTGTGCGGCGCGCGGGTACGCCGGCTGCGGCGCGGCGGCGACGGTTGGCAGGTGGACACGGACGCCGGCGAGTTCACCGCCCGGGTCGTCGTCAACGCGGCAGGCGCCTGGGCCGACGAGGTCGCGACGGCGGCCGGCGTACGACCGGTGGGGTTGACGCCCCTGCGGCGCACCGCCTTCCTGGTGGACGCGCCGGCCGGTGTCCCGGCGGGGGACTGGCCGATGGTCAACGACGTCGACGGCACCTTCTACTTCAAGCCGGAGTCGGGGCGCCTGCTGGTCTCCCCGTGCGACACCACTCCCGTGCCGCCGGGCGACGCCCGCCCCGACGACCTCGACGTGGCGATCGGCGCCGACCGGGTGCAGGCGGCGACCACACTGGACATCCGTCGCGTCCACCAGCCCTGGGCCGGGCTGCGGACCTCCGTCCCGGACGACGTGCCCGTGATCGGCCCGGCGCCCGACGCGCCGGATTTCCTCTGGATGGCCGGGCTCGGCGGCTACGGCGTCCAGACCTCGCCGGCGGCGGGCGCCCTGCTAGCCGCGCTGGCGGTCGACGCCCTGCCCCCGGTCGACCCCACCCCGCTGTCCCCGTCCCGCCTCCCCTGACCCGACCCGGCCACCCGGGTCGATCATGAGGTTGGCGGGCGCCGAGGAGATCGGCTTCGCCGCCAACCCCATGATCAGCGAGGCATGGGTGGGTGGGAGGTCAGCCGGAGTGTTGGTTCAACGGGGAGCGGCGGGGCAGCATCGTCCACGCCGAGAGGGCCGCCGACAGCAGCGCCGCCAGCAGCATCACCTGGAAGACCGCCGGGTAGCCGGCCATGCTGGCGACCAGGCCGGCCAGCGGCGCCCCGGCCACCAGGCCGATGTCCCAGAACGAGGTGAACGCGCCGAGCGCCGTCCCCTGGTGGGCCGGGTCCGTGCGGTTGATCACCAACAGGGCCAGCGCCGGGAAGAGCAGCGAGAGCCCGGCGCCGATCACCAGCCCGCCGAGGACCGCGACCAGCAGGTTCGGCGCGACCGCGACCAGGAGCAGCCCCACCGCCTCCACCAGAGCCGACCCGACGGCCACCCGGCCGGCACCGAGCTTGTCGGGCAGCCCGCCCACGACGAGCCGGACCCCCACGTAGGTGAAGCCGAACGCGTTGAACGCGACGATGCCGTTCTCGATGCCCCGCTCCGCCATGTGCAGGGCCACGAACGCGGCCAGCGCGGCGTAGCCGAACCCGGCCAGGGAGAGCGCGACGCCGGGCGCCACCGCGCTGCGCGGCAGGATGCCGGCCCGGCCCGCCGGGCTCGCCTGCTGCGGCCGCGGTCGGGTCGCGACGAGCGCGGCCCCGACGGCCGCCGCCAGGACCGCGAACAGCCACACCGCGGGATAGCCGGAGGTACGCAGCAGCACCGCGCCGAGCAGGGCGCCCAGCGTGATGCCCAGCCACATGTAGATGCCGTACAGGCCGACGACGCGGCCCCGCCGGTCGGCCGGCGCCAGCGCCACCAGCCAGGCCGCGCCGGCGGTGTAGACGGCCGCCTCACCGATCCCGTGCAGGACCCGGACGCCGACCAGCACGCCGATGTTGCCGGCCACCAGGTAGGCCGCCCCGGCGGCGGCACACACCACCGCCCCGCCCAGCATCACCGTCCGGTACCCGTGCCGGTCGCCGACCCGGCCGGCGATGGGCCGGGCGATCACGGCGGAGACCGCGATCGCGGCGATCACCACCCCCACCTCGACCCGGTTGCCGCCCAGCTCGTCGAGGACGTAGAACGGCAGCACCGCCAGGGACGCGCCCACGCCGAGCAGGCACAGGAAGATCGCGGCGAAGAGCGGGACGATGGGCCGGTAGAACGATAGTTTCCCGCCGGTCGTGGTCATGCGGTGACGCTCCTAGCCCGTGCTCCGTGAGGCCTTGCTGGGCGGTGAGGTGTTCCGGCATCGCGGTTGCCGACGCAGGTCGAGTCCCCAGTGGACCGACCAGCGACCAGGCAGACCGAAGGCCGACCGGGCACCTCGCGCTCAGGATAGCGGCATCGAAGCGGAACGATCCAATCGACGACTCAAGACCGTCGCCGACGGCTGCGCCACCACCTGGATCCACGCCCCCTCAACCGGGTCCGCGAACGCACCAGCCCCGGCGGCAGCCTGCTGACGGAGCAGCCCCGGGGCGAACCTCCGCGTCGCGTGACCTCATCCAACGACCGCCATGCAGGTTGTCCTTCGCGAGATCATCG
This sequence comes from Micromonospora sp. NBC_01740, assembly GCF_035920365.1. Classification (NCBI taxonomy): domain Bacteria; kingdom Bacillati; phylum Actinomycetota; class Actinomycetes; order Micromonosporales; family Micromonosporaceae; genus Micromonospora; species Micromonospora sp. NBC_01740. The sequence goes on from NZ_CP109150.1 coordinate 24,562, forward strand.
ATCACGGGACACGAGCATGCCATCCGACCGCGAGCGGAGCAGCCCCGTACCTCAAGGCGCCGTGTTCGCAATTAGCCGGCACCAGTCCGACGAGGATCCAGTGCCTCGCCTTTGCAGGTGATCAGGACACCATGTGCGCTACCCAGCCGCTTTGAGGTACATGGCGTCCTGACCACGAACGGCTGGTCCGGCGTTCGGTCGGGTAACCGCTGGGGAACCAGCATTCCGACCGAGGCGCGGGTTCGCGACGAACTCCGGGGTCCGTCATGGTGTCCGTCGGCGGACGTGACCCACGTGGGACGCTGTCGAGCTGATGTCGCAGACGATTCACCGCCGTCTGGGGCCACAGTGGCCCGGACGACGCCTGATGTCACAGACGACTCAGCTCGACAGCGTCACACACCCTCCCGCCCCAGACCGGCTCGGCGGCCACCACCGTCCCACGCAGCACGGATCACCCGGCCAAGGCTGTACGACGAGGCGCTAGGCCGGTACGACGTGGAAGAAGTGGGTCGGCAAGTGCACGGCCAGTCCCTCGTGGATCTCGGCGCAGACGGCCGGACCGTCGGTGGACAGGGTGCCGGGCGGCGGGGTGTCGACGCGGATCGCGGACCGTCCGGCGTCCAGCAGGCGGGCCGCCATCGCGAAGTCGCCCACCACCGCCTCGCCCGGCGCCACCATCCGCGTACGGCTGATCTGGACGCCGTTGCGGGTCAGGTCCGTCAGGAGGGAGCCCTTCCCGAGCAGGTGGGTGTAGTAGTCCCGCGGGTTGACGATCATCGCGTGCGGGGTGGCCCCGGTCTGCTCGATCTCGTCGCAGGCGGCGAGCAGGCCGCTGAGCCAGTCGTGCCGGTACGGCAGCCGCCCGATCTCCGGGTGCCGCAGCAGGCCGCCCTCGCCGATGGTCAGCGCCTGGTTCTCGGCCGTGGCGAGGCGGACCAGCAGCCGGTAGTCGATGAAGGAGGCCAGCGCCTCCGGGTCGTCGGCGAGTTCCTCGGGGATACGCACCCAGGCGCGGATCGGGTGCACCCCGGCGGAGGCGGTGCCGAACCGGAAGGCGGCCTCCCGGCGCAGGACCGACTCGTGCACGGCGGCGGCCTCGCCCGCGTCGGGCCGGCCCTCGGACCAGAACCGGACCGGCTCCATGCCGACCGGCCGCTTGCGGAACAGGTTGCGCACGGTCACCCGGGGGCGTTCCTTGGTCGGCTGGAAGGCGTCCGTGATGGTGTAGTCGAAGCGCACCTCGGCGCCGGCGGGATCGTCGGCGTACGCGCGGGCGAACAGCTCACCCGGCGACAGCGTCGACGACGCGGTCACGGGCGGCGCGGCGGTGGTGGTCATGAGTCCTCCCCGATGGAGATGGCGTGCCGGATCAGCCGCTCGTAGAAGGGCTGGTGGTAGTCGTGGTACGACCGCAGGGTGTCGTTGTTGGCGACGGTCACCTCGAAGGACTTCTCGACCGGCGAGAAGCCCGAGGTGCGTTCGACGTCGAGGTGCCACTTGCGCGTACGCCGCCACTCGGTGCGCTCCCCCGGCGCCCAGTTCAGCGCCTCGGGCCGGAACGGCAGCCCCACGGCCTCGCACCAGGCCGACACCGTCTCCCCCGGGTGCCGCAGCAGGTCCTCGGCCCGGATCACCACCGGCGGCCGGTGCGCGGTCCGGCTGACCAGGTCGTACAGCTCCCACTGGTGCTCGTAGCCGATCTCCGGGCAGGTCACCGTCGGCTTGATCGCGTAGTGCGAGCTGATCGTGCGGGCCGGTTCCCGGACGATGAAGGTGTGCGTGACGTCGGCGATCGCTCCGGGATCGGCGAACAGGTGCCGGTAGCGGTATTCGAGCGTGTCCTTGACGAAGACGGTCCGGTCCCGGCCCAGCTCCGTCAGATGCGCGACGACCTCGGCCGCGTCGGTCACGGTGACGGCGCCGCCGTCGGCGGCGGGCAGCTCGACGTGCCCCTCGTCGACGAGGGTGACCAGGGGCTCGTGGACGACCGTGACGTCGCCGCGGGCGATCATCATGCGCAGGAACGCGGTGGAGAGCGCCCGGGGATGCGCCCACATGGCGATCACCGGCATGCCGGCCTCCCGTACCGCGTCTCCCGCCGCCCCGGGGCGGCGCCGCGGCGGGGCGCGCTCACTGCGACCACGACGTCGGCTTGCGGTCCCACCGGTGGCCGCGCAGCGTGTCCAGCAGCCCGGCGTCCAGCGGTACGCCGTCGCTGACGGCCAGGTTGGCGCGGACGTGCTCGGCGCGGCGCATGCCGGGGATCACCGTGCTCACCGCCGGGTGGTGCAGGATGAACCGCAGCGCCAGCTCCGGCATGGTCATCCCCGCCGGCACGTCGGCGGCCAGCCGCTCGGCGCGCTCCACGCTGGGCAGCAGGTTCTCCGGCCCGAAGTACGTGCTGCGCCAGTCCTCCTCCGGCCAGGTGCTGTCGGCGGTCAGCGTGCCGGTCAGCGTCCCCTCGTCGAACGGGACGCGGGCGATGATCGCGATGTCGTCGCGCTGGGCGCGCGGGAACAGCTCGTCCTCCGGCGCCTGGTCGAAGATGTTGTAGATGACCTGCACGACGTCGATCAGGCCGGTGTCGAGGGCGGCGTGGCAGTTCGTCGGCTCCCACCGGTTGACGCTGATCCCGACGCCGTCGACCAGGCCCTCCCGCTTGAGGTCCGCGACGGCCTCCTGCCAGCGGCCGTCGGCGGCCCACCGGTCCTCCCAGACGTGGAACTGGAGCAGGTCGATCCGGTCCACGCCGAGGTTCTCGAGGCTGCGGTGGGTGAACTCGCGGATGTGCTCGGCCGGGAAGACGTCGTCCAGGGTGTCCTGGGGGCCGGGCGGCCACTCGCGGTTCTTCGGCGGGATCTTGGTGGCCAGGTACAGCCGGCGGTCCGGGTGCCGGCGCACCAGGCCGCCGAGGAGCTGCTCACTGACGCCCCGCCCGTAGACCCAGGCGGTGTCGAAGAAGTTGCAGCCCCGTTCCACCGCCTCGTCCAGGCAGGCCGGCGCGGTGTCGTAGTCCCAGCCGGTGAAGCCGCCGGGCCCGCCCCCGATGCCCCACATCCCGTACCCGACCTCGCTGACCTGCCAGTCGAGCCGACCCATCCTGCGGTATCGCATTCCACTCCCTCATCCGTGCCGGAAATTGCGTCGCGCGCGACCGTTCACCCTGGTCCCGCCGGCAGCAGCAGCCGGTCGGCCTCCCGCCCCTCGTGCGCGCCCAGCCAGGCGCGGTAGGCGCCGACGGACGGGCCGAGCCGGTGGTCGGTGAAGCCCCGGCGGCGTTCCAACTCGGCGCAGCCGTCGCGCCGGAAGAGCCGGGGGTTGTCGGTGAGCAGCGTCGCGAAGACCGCGCGCAGCCGCTCCTCGTCGGCGCCCGCGCCGGGCGGGAAGAGGGCCAGCAGCACGGCGGCGTCGCGGTCGCCCTCGCCGGCCGCCTCGCGCAGCCCCGCCAGGAACCGCGCGCAGCTCACCCGGGGCAGGGCGTCCGCGCCGCCCAGCGGCAGGTCGGTGAAGTCGACGCTCACCGGGTGCAGGACGTGCAGCGTGCCGCCCCACTGGCGGGGGTCGACGACCGTGGCGACGATCCGCCGGGCGGCCCAGTCCACCGGCGTCCAGTCGGAGCGCACGGGCGCGTCGGGCCGCATCCGCAGCCGGTGGCAGGCCGCCAGCAGCAGGTGGGTCAGGGCCCGGGGATTGGGGTGGCCGTCGTCGGCCGCGGGCATCACCTCGCCGAGGCGCAGCACCGTGACGGTCGCGCCGCGCCGCCGGGCGTCGTCGAGGTACCGCTCCGCCACCCACTTCGACCGGCTGTAGCCGCTCGTCGGCGGGACGGCGAGGGCCGGGTCGTACGTCTCGGGCAGCGGCTGCGGATGGCGGGCGGCCTCGCTGTCGAGGACGCCGAGGGTGGAGACGTGGTGCAGCGGCTTCGGCCGTCCCGTCAGGCACAGCCGCAGCAGCTCGGCGGTGCCGAGGACGTTCGCTGCGCGGTGGGCCCGGTAGTCGAACAGGAAGTTGACAAGCGCCCCGGCGTGCAGCACGAGGTCGCAGTCGTGGGCCAGCCGGTCCCACGCCTGCGGGGTCAGGCCGAGGGCCGGGCTGCCGAGGTCGGCCGCGTACCCGTGCAGGCGCGGGCCGTGGCCGGGCCGCCACAGGCCCCGCTCGGCCAGCGCGCGCACGACGCGGGCGGTGGCCTCGGCGTCGTCGGCCGCGCGGGCCAGGCAGAGCACCCGGACGTCGGTGGTGGCGAGCAGCTCGTGCACCAGGCGCGCGCCGACGAAGCCGGTGGCGCCGGTTACCAGGACCGTACGCGGCGCCCGGCGCCGGCCGACGGGGCGTACGGGCAGGTCGGCCGGGATCTTCGCGTCCCGCTCCACCAGCTCGTCCTCGGTCTCGGTGGGATCGGCCGTGCGCAGCCGTACGGCGAGCGCCCGGGCGAGCCGGGCGGCGCTGCGGTGGGTGAACAGGTCCTGCACGCCGACGCGCAGGCTCTGGTCCGCGCCGAGGGCGGTGACCGCGTCGAGGGCCTGGAGCGAGTCGCCCCCGGCGTCGAGGAAGTCGGTGTCGGGGTCGAGGTCGGGCCGGCCGAGGACCGTCCGGAACACCCCCAGCACCCGCTCGGGCAGCGTCCGCGCCTCGGCGGGCGCGGCCGACGGACGGGTCCGGTCGGCGAACGTGCGGTCCAGCCATGCCTCCAGCGCCTGCCGGTCGACCTTGCCGTTGCCGGTCAGCGGCAGCGCGTCGCGCACGACGACGTGCCGGGGCACGTGGGTCCGGGGCAGCAGCAGCCGCAGGTGCGCCCGCACCTGCGGCTCGGTGACCTCGGGGTCGGCGGCGAGGAAGAGGGCCAGCGACTTCCCCCGGTGCTCGCGGGCGAGCAGGACCTTCGCCTGCCGTACGCCGGCCAGCCGGGTGGCGGCGGTCTCGATCTCACCCGCCTCGATCCGGACGCCGTTGACCTTGAGCTGGTGGTCGCGGCGGCCGGCGAAGTGCAGCCGGCCGTCGGGGGCGATCCGGCCGAGGTCGCCGGTGCGGTAGAGCCGGGCACCCGGGATGTCGGGGAGCGGGTTGGGCACGAACACCTCGGCGGTGCGGGCCGGGTCGCCGAGGTATCCCTCGCCCAGGCACACGCCGCCGATGACGATCTCGCCGGTCTCGCCCGGCGGCAGGGGGCGCAGCTCGTCGTCCACGACGGCGGCGTAGCAGTTGTCGATGGGCCGGCCGATGGGGATGACGTCACCGTCGCTGCGGGCGACGGTGTGGAAGATCATTCCGATCGACGCCTCGGTCGGGCCGTAGCCGTTGGTGACCGCCACGCCCGGCACCAACTCGACCAGCCGGTGCACCGCCCAGGGGTCGATCTCCTCGCCGCCGACGATCACGTTGCGCAGCGAGGCGACGGCGCGGCGGGCCGCCGGGTCCCGGTCCAGGACCGACACCAGCGCGCCGAGCACGCTCGGCACGAAGTCGGTCATCGTGACGGTCTCGTCGGCGATGGTCCGGATGGTCCGCTCAACGTCGAGGAACCCGCCCTCGACCGGCACCACCGTGCGGCCTCCGGTGGTCAGCGGCCAGAACATCTGCCACACCGACGAGTCGAAGGTGTGCCGGCTGTTCTGGAGCACCACCTCGTCGCCGGTCGCCGCGAAGTGTCGCGTCATGAACCGCAGCCGGTTGGCGATCCCGTCGTGCCGGTTCAGTGCGCACTTCGGGGTGCCGGTGGTGCCGGAGGTGAAGATGCCGTAGATCAGGTCGGCCGGGCCGATCGGCACGCCGGGCCGGCGGCGGGTCGGGGTGATCTCGTCGAGGTCGACGGGCAGGCAGGGGACGTCGCCGGTGTCGGGACGCGGGCCGGTGCCGCGTACCACCGCGAGCCGGGGCCGCACCTCCCGCAGCGAGGCGTGCAGCCGGTCCGCCGGCCAGCCGGGATCGACGGGCACGAAGGCCGCGCCGAGCTTCATCAGCGCCAGGTCGACGACGGGCAGTTCGAGCCCGTCGGCGATCAGAACGGGCACCACGTCGCCCCGCCGGACGCCCCGCCCGGTGAGGGCGGCGGCCACGCCGTTGGCCAGGTCGTCGAGTTCGCGGTACGTCAGCGAACGGCCCCGGAACGACACCGCCCGGCGGTGCGGGTGCCGGTCGACGCGCTCCTCGACCATGCCGGGCACGGCCAGGAAGGGCCGGTCGTCGTACGCCCTCCCGGCGGCCGCCGCAGTGGTGGCGGTGCACCGGCAGGTGGGCCCGTCGGAGACGGGAACCGCCGCCGCGGATCCGGTGTCGCCCGCCCTCATCACGCCTCCTGTCCCCGTGCCCGCAGGCCTGTCGTCATGCTGCGGACGGGACGAATCCGACCCGACGCGCAGCAAGGGTAGTTATCGGCGCCGGTCGATGCCCTGGCTGCTGGTCAAGGACACTAGAGGGCCGATCGATGGGAGGGAATATGCAACTTTCTGCTACATCGATTCCCGTCACTTGGAAGTGGTGACCGCGCTCCCCGCGCGCCGCCCGTCCGGCAGACAGGCCTCCCACCAGGGAATCCTTCGCCCACCTGCCGGCGTACGCGGAGATTCCACGCTGGACCGTCGGTTACGCGCGGAGGTGTACCGGCGGCGCGAACGGACACCCCCGCCACCCGACAAGCAGGCGCGATGACGGACGGTAGCCAGCAACGCGCGGGCCGTTCGAGCCGGCGCAGCGGGTCGCGGGTGTCCCGCTCGCTGGTCACCGCCGTCATCGCGATCAGCTCACCCGACGGTCGTGCCCCTGCCAGAACCTTTCCCGCAGCTCGCGCCGCAGGATCTTCCCGCTGGGGTTGCGCGGCACCCGGTCGATGAACTCGTAGTGCAGCGGCTGCTTGAAGCCGGCGAGCTGGCCGCGCAGGTGCAGCGCCAGGTCGCGCTCGGTGAGCTGCTGCCCCTCCACCGGCACCACGAACGCGTAGACGGCCTCGCCCCAGCGCTCGTCCGGCACGCCCACGACCGCCGACTCGGCGACCAGCGGGTGCCGGCTGATCACGTTCTCGACCTCGACGGGATAGACATTTTCTCCCGAGACGATGATCATGTCCTTGATCCGGTCCCGGATGTACAGGTAGCCGTCCTCGTCCAGCAAGCCGGCGTCACCGGTGACGACCCAGCCGTCGACGAGCGTCTTCGCCGTGGCCTCCGGCAGGTTCCAGTACTCCACCATCACGCCCGGCGAACGCAGCCAGACCTCGCCGACCTCGCCGGCCGGCAGCGGGTCGCCCTTGTCGTCCACGATCTTGACCTCGAAGCCCGGGTACGGCAGCCCCGCCGACTGCATCTTGCCGCCGTCCGGGGTGTGGTCGGCCGGGGGCAGGCAGACGGCGGAGTTGCCGGTCTCGGTCAGGCCGTAGATCTGGGCGAACTCGCAGCCGAAGCCCTCGATGCAGCGGGCCAGCAGCGCCGTCGAGATGGGCGCGCTGCCGTAGACGATCTTCCGCAGCGAAGCGAAGTCCGCCTTGGTGACGCCGGGCTCCGCGAGCAGCAGTCGCAGCATCGAGGGCACCGCGAGGATGGTGGTGACGCGCAGCGATCTGATCAGCCCGACCGCGCCCGCAGTGTTGAACTCGCGCATCAGCACGTTCGTGGCGCCCGCGGCGAAACCCATCGCCGCCCACGACAGGCCGCCGATGTGGAAGCCGCCGTTGCAGAGGAGGCTGACGTCGCTCTCGCGCAGGTCGAGCCAGTCCAGGTTCTCCGAGGCGAGCCCGTCGCGTACCGCGAAGAAGCTGCGGTGCGCGAGGACGACGCCCTTCGGCAGCCCCGTCGTGCCGCTGGTGTACATCTGCGCCAGCGGCGTGTCGGACGTGACCTTGGCCAGCACGTTCGCGTCCGGCTGCGCCGACACCCAGGCCGCGAAGCCGGCGCGGGCCACGCCGCCGTCGTCCAGCGCGACCACCTGTCGCAGCATCGGCAGCTCCGGCGCCAGCTTCTCGGCGACCGGGGTCGAGTCGGCGTCGACGAAGAGCAGGGCGGCGCCCGAGTCGCGCAGGATGTGCTCGACCTCGCCGGCGGCCAGCCGCCAGTTGATCGGCACGAACACCACGCCGGCCTTCGCGGCGCCGAAGAGCAGGTCGTAGAAGTGCTCGGACTCCCTGCCCAGGTAGGCGACGCGGTCACCGGGGCGCAGGCCCGCCGCCTGGAGGCCGCGTGCCACCTGGTTGCTGACGCGGTGCAGGGTGGCGTAGTCGACGCGCCGGCCCTCGCAGATGATCGCGACGGCGTCCGGCTGCTGGACGGCGTGCCGGCGCGCCACGTCGACGAGCGTGCGCAACTGAACGGTCACCAAGTCCTCCTCAGTGGACGTACGGGTGGGGGCGGCTCACGCCGCGTCGGCCTGGGAACGCATGCCGGGCGGGTTGACCAGCGCCATCCGCACCTCGCACTCGGCGATGCCGCCGTCGTCGTCTGCAAGACGCCGGGGCATGTCGATGATCTGGACGAACTCGCCCTCCGCGCTCGCCAGCCCATCGGCCGCGCTGAGCCTGGCCCGCGACGTCGTCATCGCTGTTCCTCCTTGTGCACGAGTGCGAACTGAACGTAATCAGCGCGTGTCCATCACCCGGTAACAGCGGAAGAACTGGCCCACGGGCCCGATTCGGGACCCGTACCCGTGAGGTGAGGCGTCACCGCACCAACGGCCGTCGTCCCGGCAGTTACCCGAGCGTGGACGGCCTGAGGGCACCATGGGCGCGCGGGCGGTCCCTCCCGCCCGGCGCACCGCATCCGACAGCGATTCCTTCCGAGCGATCACAGCGAGGACGACATGGCGGACACGTGCCCGGTGCACGGGCATCGGCAACTGATGGACGACGACCACTTCGCGAGCCCGTACGCGTCGTACGACGCCCCGAAGCGGTTCCCCGACCCGCCCTCCGGGAGCTGTGCACCCGTTTCCCGGACATCGAGCTCGCCGCCCCCCGGGAGTCGCTGAAGGTCAGGCGTACGCCGCCGGTGCCCGCCCTGGTGTCCCTTCCGGTCACGGTCTGAGCGCATCCCCACCCACGGTCCGCATCACCACTGCTATCCGACAAGAGGTTGTTGAACCATGCCGCGTACCGATCTGCTCCGGCCCCTGCCCGAACTGCTCCGGACCAACGCCGACCGGTCCGGCAACCAGGTCGCGTACGCCGATTCGCGGCGGAACGTGACCCACGCGGAGCTGGAGATACGGACGGCGCGGCTCGCCGGCCACCTCGCCGACCTCGGCGTGTGGCCGGCGGACCGCGTCGTCGTCCTGCTCGACGGCGTCACGGCGGTGGAGGGCGTCCTCGCCGTCGTCCGGGCCGGCGGCATCGCGGTGCCGCTGGACCCGGCCCTGGACGACGCCGAGCTGGCCCGGCTGGTCGAGGACGCCGGCGCCGACGCGGTCATCACCGACGCGGCCAACGCGGCGCGGGTGTCCGTGTCGGTCCTCGTCGTCGACGGCGGGTACGACGGCGACGGGCACTCGTTCGAGGAGCTGGCGACGACCGACCCGGCGTCGCCGCCCCAGGACGACGCCGGCCTCGACGACCTGGCGTTCCTCACCTGGACGGCGGGGACGACCGGCCGCCGCAAGGGCGTGCTGTCCACGCAGCGCAACGCGCTGTGGCCCGCCGCCGCGGCAAGTTACGTGGCCGGGCTCGGGTGGACGGCGGACGACCGGGTGCTGTGGATGCTGCCCGTGCACGCCTGCTTCGGGCAGCTCCTCGCCGCCACCGCGGCGGGGGCGTCGGTACGCCTCGCCGGCGGCCTCTCCCCCGACGAGCTGCGGGCCACGCTCGCCGCGCAGGGCAGCACCGTGCTGGTGGGCACCGGCGCGACGCACCGCGCCCTGCTGGACGCCCCGGGCCCCGACCCGCAGGGGGTACGGATCGCGCTGGCCGTCGGCCCCGTGGACCCGGCGCTGCGCGGTTCCTTCGAGGCCGCGTTCGCCGCGCCGCTGCTCACCGGCTACGTGACCACCGAGACGTCCGGCCTGATCGCGGTGAGCTGGCCCAACGGCGACGCGGAACGACGCTGCCTGCCCCTGCCGGGCCTGAGCGTGCGGGTGGTCGACCCCGCATCCGGCGCCGACCTGGGCCCCGGCCAGGAGGGTGAGGTCTGGGTCAGCGGCCCGAACGTGATGGCCGGCGGCTACCACGACCTCGCCGCCGAGACGGCCGAGGCACTGCGCGGCGGCTGGTACCGCACGGGCGACCTGGCCCGCCGCGACGACTCCGGGCACCTCACGGTCACCGGCCGGCTGGCCGACGCGGTCGAGGTCGGCGGCGAGCGGGTCCGGCTGGACCGGATCGACGCGGTGCTGCGCGGCGTGGCGGGGGTGGCCGACGCGGCAGCCCTCGCCGGGCCCGACGGTCCGGTCGCGTTCGTCGTCGGGTCCGACGTGGACACCGCCGGCCTGCTGGCGCGGTGCCGCGCGGAACTGCCCGCCGCGGCCGTGCCGGTCGAGACGTACCTGGTGCGGGAGATCCCCCGCACCGCCCTCGGCAGCCCCGCCCGGCACCGGCTCCCCGAGCTGCCCGCCCGCCTGGTCGGCGTGGCCTCGTCGCTGCCCGACCGGCTGCACGCGCTGCGCTGGGAGCCGGCACCGGAGCCCGGCTCCGAGTCGGACTCCGGTCGGCTCGCCTGGGCGGTCGTGGGCCCGCCCGAGCTGACCGCCGACCTCACCGACGACGACCTGACCGTCGACAGCTACCCCGACCACACCGCGCTGTCCGAGCTGCTGGCGCGGGTGCTCGACGAGGACCACCCGGCGGACTCGCGCCTGGTCGTACTGACCCGGGGCGGCCTGCACGGCGACGACGAGGCGGCCCCCGGGCAGGCCGCCGCCTGGGCGCTCGCGCGGGCCCACCAGCTCCGCCGTCCCGGCCGGCTCGTGCTGCTCGACGCCGACCGGGTCGGCGCCGAGGAGCTGCGCGCGGCCGTGGCCTGCGGCGAGGACGTGCTGGCCGTACGCGAGGGCGAACTGCTCGTGCCCCGGTACGCGGACGTCCCCGCCCTGCCCGGCGGCGCACCGCTGCGGGGCACGGTCGTGCTCGTCGCCCGGTCGTACGACGCGGCGCTCACCCGCCACCTCGTGGCGGCCCACGACGTACGCGAACTGGTCCTGGTGGGGCCGGACGACGTGCCGGCGGGCGCCCCGGCGGAGCTGGCGGCGTTCGGCGCCGAGGTCTGCGTGCACCCGGACGTGCCGTTCGGCCCGGAGACGCTGGCGGCCGTGCTCGGCGACCGGCCGGTCACCACCGTCGCGGCGGTGGACCTCACGGTCGAGGAGACGCTGGCGCTGCACACCGCGCCGCTCGGGCGCGCCCCGGCCAACCTCGTGCTGCTCACCGACGGCCGCGACGTCGCCGCCACCGTCGCCGCCGACGCGCTGGTGCGGCACCGGCGCGCGCTCGGCCTGCCCGGCGTCTCCGTGGCGTGGAGCGCGCCGGGGTTCGCCCGGCCCCCCGCGGCACGACGTAGCGCCCTCCTCGACGCCGCGCTGGCCTCGGGCGAGCCCTGCGTCGTCGCCGCGCGCCCCGTGCTGGCCGCCGACGCCGGCACCGACGGCGCCGGCAACGCCCTGGCCGAGCGGCTGCTGGCGTCCCCGGCGGACGACCGGCTCGGCCTGCTGCGCGAACTCGTACGGGCCGCGACCGGCGAGGTCCTGGGTGACCAGGCGCCCGCGACGATCGACGGCGAGACGCCGTTCCGCCAACTCGGCTACGACTCGCTCATCGCCGTGCAGCTGCGCAACCGGCTCTGCGCCGCGACCGGCCTCAGCCTGCCGGCGAGCCTGGTCTTCGACTACCCGACGCCGGACATCCTCGCCAGCCACCTGCTCGACGCCCTGGGGCTGGGCACGGCCGAGGCGGCGCCGGCCACGGTCGAGTCGTACGACGAGAGCGAGCCGATCGCGATCGTCGGCATGGCCTGCCGCTACCCGGGCGGCATCACCTCCCCGGACGACCTGTGGCGGGTGGTCGCGGACGGCACGGACGTCATCGGCGAGTTCCCCACCAACCGCGGCTGGGACCTCGCGGCGCTGTTCGCGGGCGACGGGCCGGGCACGTGCAACGCGACCGCCGGCGGCTTCCTGCACGACGCGGACGAGTTCGACGCGGAGTTCTTCGGCATCAGCCCCCGCGAGGCGCTGGCGATGGACCCGCAGCAGCGGGTGTTCCTGGAGACCGCGTGGGAGGCGCTGGAGCACGCCGGCATCCCGCCGACCTCGATGCGCGGCAGCGACACCGCCGTCTTCACGGGCCTGCACGTGCAGAACTACGGCCGGCTCGGGCACAGCGAGGAGGACGGGGTCGACGGCCACCTCATCACCGGCACCGCGAGCAGCGTGGCGTCCGGCCGGGTCGCGTACGCCCTGGGCCTGGAGGGCCAGGCGATGACCGTCGACACCGCCTGCTCGGCGTCGCTGGTCTCCCTGCACCTGGCCGTACGCGCGCTGCGCTCCGGCGAGTGCTCGATGGCCCTGGCGGGGGGCGTGACCGTGATGGCCGGCACGGAGACCTTCACCGAGTTCTCCCGGCAGAACGGCCTCTCCCCCGACGGGCGGTGCAAGGCGTTCTCCGACGACGCCGACGGCACCGGTTGGGGCGAGGGCGTCGGCGTGCTGGTGGTCGAGCGGCTCTCCGACGCCCGCCGCAACGGCCACCGCGTACTGGCGGTCGTCCGCGGCTCGGCCGTCAACCAGGACGGCGCCTCCAACGGCCTCACCGCCCCCAACGGGCCCTCGCAGCAGCGGGTCATCCGCGCCGCGCTCGCCAACGCGGGCCTCGCGGCCGGCGAGGTGGACGCACTCGAGGCGCACGGCACCGGCACGGCCCTGGGCGACCCCATCGAGGCCCAGGCGATCCTCGCCACCTACGGCCAGGGCCGCGAACAGCCACTCTGGCTCGGCTCGCTCAAGTCCAACATCGGCCACACGCAGGCCGCCGCCGGCGTCGGCGGCGTGATCAAGATGGTCCTCGCCCTGCGCAACGGGCTGCTGCCGCGCACCCTGCACGTCTCGGAGCCGAGCCGCAAGGTGGACTGGTCGGCCGGGGCGGTGTCGCTGCTGACCGAGCCGGTCGCGTGGCCCGCCGGCGAGCGGCCGCGCCGGGCCGCCGTCTCGTCGTTCGGGATGAGCGGCACGAACGCGCACGTGATCATCGAGGAGCCGCCCGCCGCCGACGCCCCGGCCGCCGACGCCCCCGCCGCCCCGCCGGTGCTGCCGTTGCTGCTGTCGGCGCGCTCGGAGCAGGCGGTACGGGAGCAGGCCCGCCGGCTGCACGACCACCTCGCCGACCGGCCCGAGCTGTCGGTCGCCGACGTCGGCCGGTCCCTCGTCACCACCCGGGTCGCCTTCGGCCACCGGGCCGCGGTCACCGGCGCCAACCGGCAGGACCTGCTCGACGGCCTCGCCGCCCTCGCCGCCGGTCAGGGCACCGCCGACGTGTTCACCGGCACCGCCCGCCCCGGCGGGCTGGCGTTCCTGTTCACCGGTACGGGCGCCCAGTACCTCGGCATGGGCACCGAACTCGCCGCCGCGTACCCCGTCTTCGCGGACGCCTTCGACGAGGCCTGCGCCGAGCTGGACCGGCACCTGGACAAGCCGGTACGCGAGATCATCCGCAGCGACGACCTGCACCGCTTCGCGTACACGCAACCGGCCCTGTTCGCCTTCGAGGTCGCCCTCCACCGGCTCGTCGAGTCGTGGGGCATCCGCCCCGACTTCGTGGCGGGGCACTCCCTCGGCGAGCTCTCCGCCGCGTACGTGGCTGGCGTCTGGTCACTCGCCGACGCCGCGAAGCTCGTCGCCGCCCGCGCCACCCTCATGGCGGCCCTGCCGCTGGGCGGCGTGATGGTCGCCGTGCAGGCCACCGAGGAGCAGGTCACCCCGTACCTGAGCGAGCAGGTCGGCATCGCCGCCATCAACACCCCCACCGACCTGGTCATCTCCGGCGACGAGGCCGCCACCCTCGCCGCCGCCGAGCGGCTCGCCGCGCTCGGGCACAAGACCAAGCGGCTGCCGATCCCACTGGGCGCCCACTCCCACCTGATGGACCCGATGCTCGACGACTACCGCGCCGTCGCCGCGTCCATCACCCACCACGAACCCCGCATCGGGCTGATCTCCACGGTCGACGGGCAGCCGCTGCGCTCCACGCCCGAGCACTGGGTCACCCAGGTCCGCCGGGCCGTACGCTTCCACGACGCCGTCGCCGCCCTCACCGCCGCCGGCCGCGTCGAGACCTTCCTCGAGATCGGCCCCGACACCGTCCTGGCCACCACCACCGGCGACGCCACCGGCATCGCCACCATGCGCCGGGGGCAGCCGGAGACGCGCAGCCTCGCCCGGGCCGTCGGCCACCTCTTCACCGTCGGGACCAGCCCCGACGCCGACGCCTACTTCCCCGGCGCCCGCGAGGTGCCGCTGCCGACGTACCCGTTCCAGCGGAGGTCGTACTGGCTGCGGCCCACGGCCGGGGGCGACGTGGGCACGGCCGGCCTCACCGCAGCGCGCCACCCGCTGCTCGGCGCGGTGCTGGGCGTCGTCGACACCGACCGGCTCGTGCTCACCGGGCGGCTCTCCCTACGCGAGCAGCCGTGGCTGGTCGACCACGCCGTCCTCGACACGGTCCTGCTGCCCGGCACCGCGTTCCTCGAACTGGCCGCGCACGCCGCCGAGCACACCGGCAGCGGCACGATCGAGGAACTCACCCTCCAGGCCCCGCTGACGCTGACCGAGGAGCAGCGGGTCAACCTCCAGGTGTGGGTCGGCCGACCCGACGAGCAGGGCCGCCGCGAGTTCGGCGTGTACTCCCAGCCGGCCGGGCAGCCGCCGGGCGCGGAGTGGACGTGCCACGCCTCGGGCACGCTGGCCGACGCACCCGCGCCGGCCCCGGTGGTCGACGAGTGGCCGCCAGCCGGCGCGGAGCCCGTCGACGTCGGCGACTTCTACGGCTGGCTGCTGGCGCGCGGATTCTGCTACGGCCCCGCCTTCCAGGGCGTCCAGGAGGTGTGGCGGCGCGGCGACGAGCTGTTCGCCCGGGCCACCCTGCGCACCGAGGACGAGCCGGCAGCCGTGCGCTACGGCGTACACCCGGCGCTGCTCGACGCCGCCATGCACCCGCTCGTGCTGCACCTCGACGGCGGCGGGAACCCGGCCGGCCGGGCCTGGCTGCCCTTCTCCTGGCGGGGGGTGCGGCTGCACCGCCGCGGGGCCTCGGCGCTGCGGGTCCGGCTGACCCCGGCCGGCGAGAACACCCTGCGGGTGAGCACCACCGACGACGACGGCAACCCGGTGCTGAGCGCCGACGCGGTCGCGGTCCGGCCGGTCACGACGGACGGCCTGGCCGGCGCGAGCGGCCCCACCGCCGCGCTGTACCGCACGGACTGGGTGCCCGTGGCCGCCCCGACCGGCACCGGCACGCCCGACGTCGAGGTGTTCCGGGTCGAGGCGGGCGACACCGCCGACGCCGTACGACAGTCCCTCCACGACACGCTGGCGACGCTCCAGCGGGCCGCGGCCGGCACCGCGCGGCTGGCCGTGGTCACCCGCGGCGGCGACCTCGCGGGCGCGGCGGCGTGGGGCATGGTCCGCTCCGCCCAGACCGAGCACCCGGACCGCTTCGTCCTCGTCGAGACCGACGGCACCGACAAGTCGGAGCGCGCCCTCGCCGCCGCGCTCGCCACCGGGGAGCCGCAGCTCGCCGTCCGCGACGGGGCGCTGACCGTGCCGCGGCTCGCGCGGCACGCCGCCGCCACCCAGGACGGCGCGCTGTTCGACCCGACGGGGGCCGTCCTGATCACCGGTGGCACCGGCACGCTCGGCGCCGCGCTCGCCCGCCACCTGGTCACCCGGCACGGCGCGGAACACCTGGTCCTCGCCTCCCGCCGGGGCCTGGACGCGCCGGGCGCCGCCGCGTTGGCCGAGGAGCTGACCGCCCTCGGCGCCACCACGGTCGACGTCGTCGCGTGCGACACCGCCGACCGCGAGGCGCTGTCGGCGCTGCTCGACGGGCTCGCCCGGCCGCTGGTGGGCGTGGTGCACACCGCGGGCGTGCTCGACGACGGCATCCTGGAGTCGCTCACGCCCGACCGCCTCGACGCCGTCCTGCGACCCAAGCTCGACGCCGCGCTCAACCTGCACGAGCTGGCCGGCGACGTCGACCTGTTCGTGCTCTACTCCTCCGTCGCGAGCGTCATCGGCACCGCGGGGCAGGCGAACTACGCGGCGGCGAACGCGTTCCTCGACGCCCTGGCCGCACAGCGCCGGGCCGAGGGCCGGGCCGCCACCTCGCTGTCCTGGGGCCTGTGGGCCGAGGCCAGCGCGATGACCAGCCAGCTCGGCGAGACCGACCTGGCCCGCATCGCGCGCGGCGGTCTCCTCCCGCACAGCGTCGAGGAAGGGCTCGCGCTGTTCGACGCCGCGTGCCGCTCGGACCTGGCGCACCTGGTGCCCGTCACCATCGACGTCGCCGCGGTACGCGCCGCCACGAACGCCGCGCCGCCGCTGCACGGCCTGGCCAGGGTGCCGCGCCGGCGGCAGGCCGCGACCCGGCCGGGCGCCACCGCGCTGGCCCGCGAGCTGGCCGGGCGCAGCGAGGAGGAGCAGCGCGGGCTGCTGCTCGACATCGTGCGTACGCAGGTCGCCACCGTGCTCGCCCAGCCGGACGCGGACGCCGTCTCCGTGGCCGAACCGTTCCGCCAGCTCGGCTTCGACTCGCTGATGGCCGTCGAGCTGCGCAACCGGCTCAACACCGCGACGGGGCTGCGGCTGCCCGCGACGTTGACCTTCGACTACCCCACCCCGGAGGCCCTCGTCGAGTACCTGCGGGGCGAGCTGGGTGACCGGGAGGACGAACCGCGGCCCGTCGTGGCGGCGGTCGCCGCCCGCCCCACCGACGAACCCATCGCGATCGTGGGCATGGCCTGCCGCTACCCCGGCGGCGTCACCTCACCCGACGAGCTGTGGCAGCTGCTGCTCGACGGCCGCGAAGGCATCAGCGGCTTCCCGACCGACCGCGGCTGGTCGCTGGACACGCTGTTCGACCCCGACCCGGACACCCCCGGCACCAGCTACGTCGACCAGGGCGGATTCCTGCTCGACGCGGCCGGATTCGACGCGGAGTTCTTCGGCATCAGCCCCCGCGAGGCGCTCGCGATGGACCCGCAGCAGCGGATCTTCCTGGAGACCTGCTCGGCGGCGCTGGAGAACGCCGGCCTCCGGCCGGACGCGCTGCGCGGTTCACCCACCGGCGTGTTCACCGGCCTCATGACGCACGACTACGCCGCCGGGGCGAGCGCCGTACCCGACGGTGTCGAGGGATTCCTTGGCACCGGAACCGCGGGCAGCGTCGCCTCGGGCCGGGTGGCGTACACGTTCGGGCTGGAGGGGCCGGCGGTCACCGTCGACACCGCCTGCTCGTCGTCGCTGGTCGCCCTGCACCTCGCCGTGCAGGCGCTGCGCTCCGGCGAGTGCTCCCTCGCGCTGACCGGCGGCGTGACCGTCATGTCCACCCCCAGCCTGTACGTCGAGTTCTCCAAGCAGCGGGGCCTCGCCCCCGACGGCCGGTGCAAGTCGTTCGCCGCCGCCGCGGACGGCACCGGCTGGGCGGAGGGCGTCGGCGTACTGGTGGTCGAGCGGCTCTCCGACGCCCGCCGCAACGGCCACCGCGTGCTGGCGGTCGTACGCGGCTCGGCCGTCAACCAGGACGGCGCCTCCAACGGGCTCACCGCCCCCAACGGGCCCTCGCAGCAGCGGGTCATCCGGTCGGCGCTGGCCAACGCCGGGCTGTCGGCCGACCAGGTGGACGCCATCGAGGCGCACGGCACCGGCACCTCCCTGGGCGACCCCATCGAGGCCCAGGCAATCCTCGCCACCTACGGCCAGGACCGCGAACGCCCGCTCTGGTTGGGCTCGCTGAAGTCCAACATCGGCCACGCCCAGGCCGCCGCCGGCGTCGGCGGGGTCATCAAGATGGTCCTCGCCCTGCGGCACGGGCTGCTGCCGCGCACCCTGCACGTCGACGAGCCGTCGCCGAAGGTCGACTGGTCGGCGGGCTCGGTCGCGCTGCTGACCGAGCCGGCCGAGTGGCAGCGCAACGGCCACCCGCGCCGCGCCGGGGTGTCGTCGTTCGGCGTCAGCGGCACGAACGCGCACGTGATCATCGAGGAGCCGCCCGCCGAGGCCGACAGCGCCGACGCCGGCACGCCGCCGCAGGCCCTGCCGTGGCTGCTGTCCGCCCGCTCGGAGCAGGCCCTGCGGGAGCAGGCCCGCCGCCTGCACGACCACCTCGCGGCCCGCCCCGAACTGCCGGACGCCGACGTCGCGCGCTCCCTGGCCGCCCGGGTCCGGTTCACGCAGCGGGCCGCCGTCGTCGGGACCGACCGGCGGGAACTCCTCGACGGCCTCGCCGCGCTGGCCGCCGGCCAGGAGGCCGCCAACCTGGTCACCGGCACCCCCGGGGCCGGCAGGTTGGCGTTCCTGTTCACCGGGCAGGGGGCGCAGCGGCTCGGGATGGGCGCCGAACTCGCCGCCGCGTACCCCGTCTTCGCCGCCGCCTTCGACGAGGTCTGCGCCGCCCTCGACGCGCACCTCGACCAACCGCTGCGCAAGGTCATCGACACCGACGAGGTGCACCAGACCGGCTACACCCAACCCGCCCTGTTCGCCTTCGAGGTCGCCCTCTACCGGCTCCTCGAATCCTGGGGCATCCGCCCCGACCACCTCGCCGGACACTCCATCGGCGAACTCGCCGCCGCCCACGTCGCCGGCGTCTGGGACCTCGCCGACGCCGCGAAACTCGTCGCCGCCCGCGCCCGGCTCATGCAGGCCCTCCCCACCGGGGGCGCCATGGTCGCCGTGCAGGCCACCGAGGAACAGGTCACCCCGTACCTCTCCGACGTGGTCGGCGTCGCCGCCGTCAACACCGGCACCGACCTCGTCCTCTCCGGCGACGAGGCCGCCACCCTAGCGACCGCCGAGGCACTCGCCGCGCAGGGCCACCGAACGAAGCGGCTCACCGTCTCGCACGCCTTCCACTCCCACCTGATGGACCCCGTCCTCGACGACTACCGAGCCGTCGCCGACTCCATCACCCACCGGGAGCCCACCGTTCCCGTCATCTCCACCGTCGACGGCCGACCGCTGCGTTCCACCCCCGACCACTGGGTCACCCAGCTGCGCCACACCGTCCGCTTCCACGAGGCCGTCGAGGCTCTCGCCGGCACGCACCACGTCGGCACCTTCCTCGAGATCGGCCCCGACACCGTCCTCGCCACGGCCGCCGCCACCGGCGACGCCACCGCCATCGCCACCGCCCGCCGGGGGCAACCCGAGACCGCGACCCTCGGCAGGGCCGTCGGACGACTCTTCACCGCCGGGACCGGCCCCGACGCCGGCGCGTACCGGGCGGGCGCCCGCGAGGTGGAGCTGCCGACGTACGCGTTCCAGCACCAGCGGTACTGGCTGGTCCCCGACGAGGGGCCGGCGGACGCCGCCGGGCTCGGGCTCGGGGCGGCGGACCATCCGCTGCTCGGAGCGGTGCTGGCGCTCGCCGACTCCCAGCGGAGCGTGCTCACCGGCCGGCTCTCCCTGCGCGAACAGCCCTGGCTCGCCGACCACGCCGTCCTCGGCACGGTCCTGCTGCCGGGTGCCGCGTTCGTCGAACTCGCGCGGCGGGCCGCCGAGCACGTCGACCTCGACCGCATCGAGGAGCTGACCCTGCACGCGCCGCTGGTGCTGCCGGCCGACGGCGCGGTACGGGTGCAGGTGGAGGTCGGGGAGCCCGACGAGGCCGGGCGCCGGCCGCTGCGGGTGTACTCCCGGCGCGAGGACGCGCTCGACGGCGAGCCGTGGACGCAGCACGCGAGCGGCCTGCTCGACGCCGCAGGGGAGGCCGAGGCCGGCTGGGCCGGTGAGTGGCCGCCCGCCGACGCCGTGCCGGCCCCGGTCGAGGAGCTGTACGACCGCATCGCCGACCTCGGCGTCGACTACGGCCCCGCGTTCCGGGGACTGGTGGCGGCCTGGCGGCGCGGCGACGAACTGCTCGCGGAGGTCGCGCTCCCCGTCGACGCGCCGGCGGGTCGCTTCGGACTGCACCCGGCGCTGCTGGACGCGGCCCTGCACCCGATCTCCCTGGCCACCGGGGCCGACGGTCCGCTGCGCCTGCCGTTCAGCTGGCACGGCGTACGGGTGCTGACCACCGGGGCGACGGCCCTGCGGGTGCGGATCACGCCCACCGCCGGCGACGCGTACGCCCTGGCGCTCGCCGACGGCACCGGCATGCCGGTGGCCACGGTCGAGTCCCTGGTCGCGCGCCCGGTGACGATCGAGCAGCTGCGCTCCACCGCCGGTCCGGACGGGCTGCACCGGTTGGAGTGGCAGCCGGTCCCCACGCCCGTGGCCTCCGCCAGCGCCTTCGACGTGTTCCAGGTCGGGACCGGCACGGACGCCGAGGCGGTACGGGCCGCCGTGCACGACGCGCTCGCGGCGGTCCAGGAGTGGCTGCCCGGCGACCGCTCCCCGCTGGTGTTCGTGTCCCGGGGTGCGACCGACGGCACGAACCCGGCGGGCGCGGCGGTCTGGGGCCTGGTCCGCTCGGCGCAGACCGAGCATCCCGATCGTTTCGTCCTCGTCGACACCGACGACCCGGCTCTCGTCGGCGCGGCCGTCGCGACCGGTGAACCACAGGTGGCCGTCCGCGACGGGGTGTCGACCGTGCCGCGGCTCGCGACGTTCGTGTCCGCCTCGGACCGCCGCCTGTTCGACCCGGCGGGCACCGTGCTCGTCACCGGCGGCACCGGAGCACTGGGCGCGGAACTCGCCCGCCACCTGGTCACCGCGCACGGTGCGCGGCACCTCGTGCTGACCTCCCGCCGTGGCCCGGCCGCGCCAGGCGCCGCGGAGCTGACGGCCGAGCTGGAGTCGCTGGGCGCCAGGATCACGGTCGCCGCCTGCGACGCCGCCGACCGGGCCGCGCTGGCGGACCTCCTGGCGTCCCTGCCCGACCTGGTCGGCGTCGTGCACGCCGCGGGCGTGCTGGACGACGGTACGGTCGAGTCGCTCACGCCGGAACGGGTGGACGCGGTGCTGCGGGCGAAGGTCGACGCGGCGCTCAACCTGCACGAGTTGGCCGGCGACGTCGAGATGTTCGTGCTGTTCTCCTCGGCGACCGGGGTGCTGGGCACGGCCGGCCAGGCGAACTACGCGGCGGCGAACGCCTTCCTGGACGCGCTCGCCGCGCGGCGTCGGGCGTCCGGCCTCACCGCGACGTCGCTGGCCTGGGGCCTGTGGCGCAGCGGTGGCGCGATGACCGGTGGGCTCACCGAGGCCGACCTCGCCCGCATCGGGCGCACCGGCGTGCGGGCGCACACCGTCGAGGAAGGCCTCGCGCTGTTCGACGCGGCCTGCCGGACCGACGAGCCGTGCCTGGTCCCGATCAGGTTGGACGTGGGCGTCCTGCGCACGAGCACGTCGGCGCCGGCACCGCTGCGCTCCTTCACCCGCCCCCGGCGCTCCTCCTCGGCCGGCAGCGCGGCGTCGCTGTCCGGCCGGCTGGCCGGCCTCGCCGAGCCGGAGCAGCGCGAGGTGCTGCTGACCCTGGTACGCACGAACGTGGCGGCGGTGCTGGCCCACGACTCGGTGGAGACCATCGCGGCGGACCAGGCGTTCAAGCAGCTGGGCTTCGACTCGCTGACGGCGGTGGAGCTGCGCAACCGGCTCAACCAGGCCACCGGCCTGCGGATGCCGGCGACGCTGACGTTCGACCACCCCACGCCCGCGGCGCTCGTGGAGCACCTCATCGGGGAGCTTGGCGGCAACCAGGCGCAGCTCAACCTGCGCACCCTCGTCGACAGCATCGCCAGGGTGGAGGCGACGCTGGAGTTGGTGGACGCGGCGCAGACGGCGGAGACGGACATCGCCGCGGCCCTGCAACGGCTGCTCACCAGGTGGCGCGACAAGTCCAGCCCGGCCGAGGCCACGGACCTCGCCTCGGTCACGGCGGACGACCTGTTCGACATCCTGGACAGCGAGCTGGACAACGCCTGACCCCGGGGCGAGCCACGACCGCCCCCCACCCCGACGGACGACGGGGTGGGGGGCTGGTCCGTTCGCGGGACGCAGGACCGGGTGGAGGGCTGGTCCGTTCGCGGGACGCACGAGACGCCCGCCGGGGCCGCAAGCAGGCCGCGACCGGACCGGGAGCAGCCCGACCGGGGACGGCCGCCCCGCCCAGAGCGGGAACGACCCGTCCCGCCCGGACCGGAAACAGTCCCGACCGGAGAAGGCCCACCCCGCCCGGACGGGAACGGCCCGCCCGGACGGGAACGGCCACTCCGGAACGGAAAAGGCCCACCGGCCCCGGGCGTACCCGGGGCCGGTGGGCTGATCAAGCACGAGGGTGACCACCACCGGAACGCAGCCACTTCCAGCGCGACATGGCTCGGCTCAACGCTCTCCGCGCGGCGGGCTGGTTGGCGCTGTGCTTCAAGGCGGACGACGCAGTGCGGCACCCCGCCCGAATTGTCCGGCTGATAACTGACGCAATCCAGGAGCGCCGCCCCAGCCAATGCTGATCAGGACGCCATGGACCTTAAAACGGCCGGATAACGTCCATGGCGTCCTGATCACCGGGGCGCTCGCACGCGAAGGCGGGGCGGCCGAGCGCCCCCCACGCGATAGCGCGGCGGCCGGGCGCCCCACGCGAGCGGCGGGACGGCAGGATGCTCCCCACACGAAAGCGCGGCGGCCGGGCGCCCCCACACCAAAGCGCGGCAACCGGGGCGCTCGCACGCGAGCGGCGGGACCGTCGGGACGCTCCCCACACGAAAGCGCGGCGGCCGGGGCGCTCGCACGCGAGCGGCGGGGCGGTCGGGCGCTCCCCACGCGAAGGCGCGGCAGCCGTTTCGAGATGTCCTGGGGTCACCGGTGCTTCAGCCGGTCGTTCGCGGGTGCGGGATGTCGCCGGGCCGGACCGGTGGTGTCGCCGCGTGGCCGGGAGCCGGGCGCGGGACCCGGCCGCCGTCACCTCGTCGAGACGGTCTGTGCACCGGCCCGCGCGTCGAACACCGAGATTGCCTCTGCCGGACAGAAGCTGGCGTCACCGAGCCGGCCGGCCCTCAGCGGGCGGCCGGCCTCCAGCCGGCGGCCTACGTCAGCTCACCACCGAGTACTTCTGCCAACCCGTCGCGAGCACCTCGGGCGCGGAGAACGTGGCCGAGGGCCGCTCCGCGTCGAACTTGCCGTTGTGCAGGTGCACGACGAGCGTGCCGTCGGCGCGTACGGCCAGCAGGTCCGGCCGGCCGTCGAGGTCGATGTCGGTCACCGTGATGTGCGCGAACTCCTGCCAGCCCTTGCCGAGCGTGAACCACTGGCCCTCGCCGCGCCACCACGGGCCCTCGCCGGAGGTGTCGTGCGCGAACTCGTACAGGTCGAGGTCGCCGTTGGCGCGGCGGACCAGCAGGTCGGGCCGGCCGGTGCCGGTGAAGTCGGCCATCGCCAGCGGGAAGTCCTCGACGTCGATCGTCACCAGGCGGTGCGCGGTGCGGTCGTACGTCTCGTTCTGCGTGACCTGGCGCTTGTTGAAGAACGCGTCGACGTGGCCCGCGTCCTGCTCGCGGCCGAACATGTCGTCACAGCCGTCCAGGTCCACGTCGGCGATGCCGAGCGTCTCCCACTTCTTGTCGTCCCGGGCGCCGGAGATGCGGATCGGATCGCCGAGGGTGTCGAGACCGTTCAGCCCACCCCTGTTCGGATAGAGGAAGATCCCGTGCGTCTCGTTCATGTGTCGCATGCTCACGCCGATGACGTCGGCGTAGCCGTTGCCGTTGACGTCGATGGGACGGACCATCCCGTAGTTGCGATACGGATGGAAGTCGGTGCTGATCAGCACGGGCTCGTCGTATGTGTCGCCACCACGGAAGCTGCCGCTGTGCGGGAAGACCAGCAGTTCACCCGTGTCGTCGTCACGGGCCATGATGTCCATCCTCCCGTTCCCGTTGAACGAACGGCAGTGACCATTCCCGCCCATGCGTGCCACGAACTACCTCCCCGTACACCCCGAAATACGACAGTCCGATCATTACGAACAGGGGCTGGGGGTGGTAACCCCTACCCGCACCCCTCACCACCCGCAAGAAGGTGCTCGACAGGCGAGATCGACAGGCGACAAAGCCACCTACGCCTATCGGCGCTGATCCATGCCCCCATCGCCGGCCACGGGCATTAGGGGACCGATCGAAAAAGGGGCGTAGGCGACTTTCTGCCACCTCGGTCTTCTGTCACTTGAAGTCGAAGCCGCGGCCCGAGCGGCCCGCCGCGGGCCGACCGTCGCCGGGGCGGGCCGCCCGGGTAGGGGCCAGCCGTCGCGCGGGGCTGGCGCACGGGCAGAGGCCAGCCGGAGCACGCGCACGAGGGCGGGCGCACGGGCAGAGGCCAGCCGTCGCGCGAGGGCGGGCGCACGGGCAGAGGCCAGCCGGAGCACGCGCACGAGGGCCCGGCCGGACGAGCCGGCCGGGCCCCCAGGGTTGGTTCCGGGTCAGCCGCCGAGGCTCGCCGCCGCCGAGGCGATCGCCGGGGCGAAGGTGCTCACCTGCGTGTAGACGCCGGGGTAGGAGGGCCGGGCGCAGCCGTTGCCCCAGCTCACGATGCCGACCTGGATCCAGGCGTTGCTCGCGTCGCGCCGGAACATCGGGCCGCCCGAGTCCCCCTGGCAGGTGTCGATGCCACCGCTGGCGTAGCCGGCGCAGATCTCCTCGTTCGCGATGATCTGGCCGCCGTAGTAGGAGTTGCAGGTCGCGTCGCTGACGAACGGCACGCTGGCCTTGCGCAGGTAGCGCTGCTGCGCGCCGTTCTCGCGGGTGGCGCCCCAGCCGGCGACCGTGAAGGTGCCGTTGTCGTACGCGGTGCTGGTGGCGATCTTCAGCGTCGGGAGCGTGGTGACCGGCGTGGCCAGCCGGATCAGCGCCCAGTCCTTGCCGTTGCCGTTGTAGCCGGGCGCCCGGTAGACGTAGTTCGAGCGCACCTGGATCCGGCTCGACGACTGGAGGTCCACGACGCCGAGGGTGGCGGTGATGCTGGTGTTCGTACCGGTCCCGCCGACGCAGTGTGCGGCCGTCAGCACCAGGCGCGGGCTGTAGAGGGAACCGCCGCAGCCCATGGAGAGCCGGACCATGAAGGGGAACTCGCCCTGCGCGGCCAGCGTCCCGCCCACGACGTACGGGGTCACCTCGGGCCCGGGCTTGGCGGAGGCCGGAACGGCCAGGACGAACGAGCCGGCGGTGACCGCCACCAACGCGGCGGCCAACCGGCCGACGAGTGTGCGCCAACGGACCATGGGAGCCTCCCGAACCCTCGCGGCGGGCCGAGGCGGCGCGCCGGAAACCGATGGCGGGAGCCTATGGATATCTATCGATGAATAGCAATGCCCCGACACATCCCGCGTCGGTCATACCGCAGCCGACCAGGATTCGGCGCGCCGGACGCGCATCGCCCGTTTTGCGCCGGGACCGCCCGGGTACGGCCTGGACATGGACACGAACAAGAAGGCACACCTCGTTGGCGGACCCCGGGACGGCAGCACCATCGACACGGGCGGCGACGCCCTGCTCGAGGTGGAGATCGACGGCATGATGCACCGCTACATCCGGACCACGAAGCAGCACGGCGAGGACGGCACGGTCTACAACTACGACGGAATGGTGGCGCCGGACGGCGGGGAGCCCGGCGTCGAGGACCCGGCGGCCCGGGTGGCCTCCCCGAAGGCCGACGCGGAGGGCCACGGCGGGAAGCACTGAGCTGCGGATCAGCTCCGGCCGGGCGCGGATGAACCGCGGCCGGCCGGGTAAGCAGCCGGCGACCTGGTGGAACGACCGGAGGTCGCGAGACGCCGCGACCGGGCGCGCGGGCGGGCGGCGCAGGCCGGCCCGCCCGGGCGTACGGTCAGTTGTTGCTGATCCAGTTCCAGGCCGACACGACCCACTCGGTCTGCTGGAGGTAGGCGATCCCGAGACCGGCCAGGAAGACCGCCGTCACCAGGTGCGCCCCGCGCGCGCTGCGCCGCACCCGGCCCAGCTGCCGCTCCAGCACCACCCGGCCGAGCAGCCGGGCCAACGCGAAGAGGCCGACGGCCACCAGCAGGCTCAGCAGGAAGATCAGGAACGGGCCGCCCAGGTTCCCGCCGCCCGAGATCGCCCAGATCCCCCAACAGACGAAGGCGAAGAGCGCGCCGGCCGCACTCCACTCGCCGCCGCGCTTCAACTGCTCGACATGCCAGCTCAGCGGCCGGCGCGGGGCCGGCGCGTCCGGCCACCCGGTGCCCGTCGGCTCGTGCTCGACGACGGGGAACGGCTCGGTGCGCGTCGTACGGGACTGCCCGACCGAGGCCACCCCCCGCTGGTACGCGTCGCGCTGCGGCGGCACCCCGGCACCGGGCTGCGGCGGCACCTCGACGGTCCGCTCGGCCCACGGCTGCGTCTGGTCGACCATCTCGTCCCTCCCCTGGACCGACGGCAACCACCGGCCGCCGTCCGTTCCGAGGGTAGCCAGCCCGCAAACCGGTCGCCGAGGCCGCACCCGGGCACGGGCCCCGATCCGCTGGCCACGGCAGGGCCGGCCGACCCCGCGTGCGCCGACGACCGGGGCGTCGTGACCGAGGTCACCGGCCACTCCGCGCGCCACGCGCCGGACGCGCGAGCCGACGCGGGACCCGCAAGCCGACACCGAACCCGCAAGCCGACGCCGAACCCGCGAGCCAGCGCCGGACGCGCGAGCCAGCGCCGGACCCGCAAGCCGACGCCGGACGCGCGAGCCAGCGCCGGACGCGCGAGCCAGCGCCGGACGCGCGAGCCAGCGCCGATCGGGCCGGGGCGGTACGGTCGGCTGATGGGTGACACGGAGCGACGCCGGCGCCGGATACGGCACCCGAGCGGCGACGCGGGCGCGACCGGGGGCCCCGACGCGACGACCGCCGGGGTGCACGACGGCCCCGAGCCGCCGCGTGCCCGCCGGGGCGGCCCGGGTGACGAGGGCGACCGCGGCCTGCGTGGTCTCGTCGGCCCCGGCTCGTCCCAGGTGAGCGTGACCGCCGCGATGCGGGCCCGCGACGCCTCCCGCCCCACGGACGAGGACCTGGCCGCGGCCGAGGAGCGCGTGGTGATCATCCGCCGCAACTGGACGCCCCGCGAGGACCTCCCCCGCCGCTGACCCCCGGTCCTGGCGGGAACCGCCCCACAGGGGGCACAGCCCGTCCGGAAGCTACGGCGATCCCACCACCCTCGGACCCGCCCGGCCGAGCGGTCAGGCGGTCAGGCGGTCAGGCGGTCAGGCGGTCAGGCGGTCAGGCGGTCAGGCGGTCAGGGCAGCGTGGGGAGCTGGCGGGTGCTCTCGTAGTCGGCCACCTGGGCGATCCGGCGGGCGTGCCGCTCGTTGCCCGAGAACGGGGTCGTCAGGAACGCCTCGACGATGGCGGTGGCCTCGTCCAGCGTGTGCTGGCGGGCGCCGACCGCGACGATGTTCGCGTCGTTGTGCTCGCGGGCCAGCTGGGCGGTGTCGATGCTCCAGGCGAGGGCCGCCCGGACGCCGGCCACCTTGTTCGCGGCGATCTGCTCGCCGTTGCCCGAGCCGCCGATGACCACCCCGAGGCTGCCCTCGTCAGCCACCACCCGGTCACCGGTGTGCAGGCAGAAGGCCGGGTAGTCGTCGTCCGGGTCGAAGGCGTGCGGGCCGACGTCGACCACGTCGTGCCCCTCCTTGGTCAGGTGGTTGACCAGGTGCACCTTCAACTCGAAACCGGCGTGGTCGGATCCCAGGTAGACGCGCATACCGCGCAGTCTGTCAGGCGCGCCTCCGGGACGACGCGCGGGCGGCGTCCCGGAGGCGGATTCGTCACAAGGTCAGCGGGACAGCTCGGCGACCACCAGGCCGCCGCGGGCCTTCGGGGTGAACCAGGTGCTCTTGCGCGGCATCTTCTCCCGCGCCAGGTTGACCGCGACGAAGTCGTCCACCGTCACCGGGGCGACCAGCACCGCCAGCTCGGCCCGGCCCGCGTCGACCTCGCCGGTCAGCCAGCTCGCCGGGTAGTCGCCGCCGACGTAGGTGATCCGCTTGTCGCCCGGGTCGAGCCCGAGCGCGTCGCGCAGCAGCAGCCGCTCGACCAGGGCGTGGTCCAGGTTCTCCAGCCGGTTGTCGCCGACGTGCGGCAGGGTGACCGCGTACCCCTGGCCGGCGAGGCGGAGGTGCACGGTGCCGCCGGCCGCCGGGACCTCGACCGGGCCGTCGATCGGGCTGATCTCCGCGCCGGCGGCGCGGAGCCGGCCGAGCAGGTCGTCGGCGGTGGTGGTCAGCTCGCTGACCAGCCGGTTGTAGGGCTGGATCGCCACCGACGCCGGGGTCGTGATGACCGACAGGAAGCGCGGCAGCCCGCCGGTCTGCGCGGCCAGGCTGCGGTGGTTGCCGTCGGCCACGACCAGCTCCCCGCCGCCCGCCAGGGCGGTCAGCTCGTCCTGGCGCGGGCCCGGCCCGAGCAGCCAGATGGCGTGGGTGCGCCCGGCCTGGTCGGTGTCGGTCGCCGCCGGCGCGCCGGCCGCGTCGGTCGCCGCCGCGAGGGCGGCGTGCAGCTCGTCGCCGCGCCCGGTCTGGAGCAGGAGTACGGGCGACAGCAGGTGCCCCAGGGCCTCGGCGAGCGCCACCCGTTCCCGCACCTTCGCGATGAAGACGTCCTCGTTGCGGATGACCAGGCCGGGCTCGTCGGCCCGGGTGGAGATCTGGTCGGTGTCCACCATGGCGAAGAGCCCGTACGCGTTCTCCTCCCCCGGCGCGCTGATCCGGTAGAGGACCACGACCTGCTCCGCCGGCGTGTAGCTGCCGTCGGCCTTGGCCTCGGCGAGCCGGGTCACCGCGTCCGGCAGGGCGTCGAGGAAGGACCTGCCCAGGCTCTCCGGAGCCCGGTGCGGCATCTCGATGCCGAGGGCACTGTGCGGGTTCGCCTCGATGATCGCGGTGATCTCCGCGTCGTCGGCGAACTCGTCGTAGTTCTGCGCGCCGGTGCCGCCAGTGGTGATCCAGGCCCGGGTGATCGGATGCACGACCGTCATGTGCGGAGACGCTACCGGCGACGCGAGTCCCGCCGGCGCGGGACCCGCGCGGGGTCCACCAGATGAAAGAGCTACCGGGGCGGGCGCCGGATTCAGGCGGTACGGTCGGACTGTCCCGCAGTCCTGCGGTGCCGGCCGCCCGGCGTGGGGCCGCCCGCCGGTCGCCGGCCCGGCACGCCCGGTCCGGCGGGCACGATCCGCCGGGTCCCGCCCGGCACAGCCGGTACCAGCCGGTGCTCGGCCGGCGGGGTGAGCCGGGAGGTGGCCGGCACGCGGGCGACGCCGACCACGATCGGCGGGGCGAGCAGGTCCACCATGTGGGCGGGAAGGTCGGGACGGACCGCCGGCCAGCGGGAGTCGTCGACCGACCAGTACGCCGCGTCCGGGCGCTCGGTCACCCCCTCCCGGGTCGACGGGTCGTCACCGGGCACACGGTGCTTGGCCATCGGAACTGCCTCCACGAGCTGCGGGTGCGGCCCTGCGGGTCGCTGCGGCGGACACCCGGGCCAACGATCCCGCCGCCACCCCGGTGACGCCCCCGCCCTCCCCCGGGCCCCGCGCCACCGCCGCCGACCAGGGGGTTCACGACGCGAACCCCCTGGTTGGTCCGGGAGCTGCCCACGGTGGGGCCGAACGAAGGAGCGGTTCAGTCGAAGATGGGGTCCTGGTCTCGGGAGCGCTTCAGCTCGTAGAAGCCGGGGGTGCCGGCGACCAGCAGGACGCCGTCCCAGAGCCGGCCGGCGGCCTCCCCCTTCGGCGCCGGGGTGACCACCGGGCCGAAGAAGGCGACCGGGCCGCCGTCCGGGCCGGGCGCGTGGATCACCGGGGTGCCGACGTCGGTGCCGACCGGACGCATGCCGGCCTCGTGGCTGGCCCGCAGCGCCTCGTCGTGGGCGGTGCCCTCGGCCACGTCGGCCAGCTCCGGGTCGAGCCCGACGTCGGTCAGCGCGGCGACGAACAGCTCACGAGTGAGCTTCTCCTGCCCGAGGTGGATCCGGGTGCCCAGCGCGGTGTAGAGCTTCCGGACGGCGTCCTGGCCGTACCGCTGCTCCACCGCGATGCAGACCCGCACCGGGCCCCAGCCGGTCCGCATCAGCTCCTGGTACTGCTCCGGCAGCTCCCGGCCCTCGTTGAGCACCGAGAGGCTCATCACACGGAACCGGACGTCCACGTCCCGGACCTGCTCCACCTCCAGCAGCCAACGGGAGGTGATCCACGCCCACGGGCAGAGGGGGTCGAAGAACATGTCTACGGCGGCACGCTCACTCACGGCTGGTCCCTTCACGACGGGTGTGCGCCGGCCTCCCGGCGCCTCCTGCGATCTTCACCCCAGCGGGTGTCGACCCACAGCGGAATGAGAGCGTGACCTCGCCCACCACAGGGTGTTCGTGCATGGAAGACTCGAATCCGGCCGTCACGAGCGGTCGATGACGGCGCCACCAAGGCGTGCGGCGAAACGGGATGGAGACGAAAAGTGCCGGGAGTGCGCAACCTGACGCAGGTCGAGGCCACCGAGCGGGCCCGCCTGCTCGACGTGACCGGATACGACATCAGTCTGGACCTCTCGTCCGCCGTACGGGCGGCGGCCGAGGCTCGCACCTTCCGTTCGAGGACCGAGGTGCGGTTCCGGTGCACGGAACCCGGCGCGAGCACCTTCATCGAGCTGGCCGCCGACTCGGTGCGGTCCGCGACGCTGAACGGGACCCCGGTGGACCTGGGCGACTGGTCGGCCGAAAAGGGCCTGACCCTGTCGGGACTGGACAGCGAGAACACGCTCGTCGTCGAGGCGGACTTCGCGTACTCGAACAGCGGGCAGGGCCTGCACCGCACCGTCGATCCGGTCGACGGCGAGACCTACCTCTACAGCCAGTTCGAGACGGCCGACGCCCAGCGGGTCTACGCCTGCTTCGACCAGCCCGACCTGAAGAGCGTCTACACCTGGCACGCCACCGTCCCGGACCACTGGAAGGTGGTCTCGAACATGCCGGTGGAGCGGGAGGAGGCGGCGGGCGAAGGGCTGAAGACGGTCCACCTCACCACCTCGGTGCGGATGAGCACCTACATCACCGCCCTCTGTGCCGGGCCGTACCACGAGGTGCGGGACAGCCACGACGGCATCGACCTGGGCGCGTTCTGCCGGGCCTCCATGGCGCCGCACCTCGACTCGGACGACCTCTTCCTGGTCACCAAGCAGGGCTTCGACTTCTTCCACGAGCAGTTCGGCGTGCGCTACCCGCTGCCCAAGTACGACCAGCTGTGGGTGCCCGACTTCAACGCCGGTGCCATGGAGAACTTCGGCTGTGTCACGCACGCCGAGTCGCACTACCTCTTCCGCTCGCAGGTGACCGACTACGAGTACGAGCAGCGGGCCAACACGATCCTGCACGAGCTGGCGCACATGTGGTTCGGTGACCTGGTCACCATGCGCTGGTGGAACGACCTGTGGCTCAACGAGTCGTTCGCCGAGTGGGCCAGCCACTGGTGCAACACCCACGCCACCCGCTTCACCGAGGCCTGGACGACGTTCCTGTCCATCCGCAAGAACTGGGGCTACCGGCAGGACCAGCTCTCCTCCACCCACCCGGTCTACTGCGAGATGCCGGACCTGGAGGCGGTCGAGGTCAACTTCGACGGCATCACCTACGCCAAGGGCGCGAGCGTGCTCAAGCAGCTCGTCGCGTACGTCGGTGAGGAGCCGTTCCTGGCCGGCCTGCGGGCCTACTTCGCCAAGCACGCCTGGGGCAACGCCACCTTCGACGACCTGCTCTCCGAGCTGGAGACGGCCTCCGGCCGGGAGCTGCGCAAGTTCGCCGCCCAGTGGCTGGAGACGGCGCAGGTCAACACCCTGCGGCCCGAGCTGACGATCGGCGCGGACGGCACCTACGAGCAGGTGGTCGTGCTCCAGGAGGCGCCCACCGCGCACCCGACGCTGCGTACCCACCGGATCGGGGTGGGCCTCTACGACCTGACCGACGGCCGGCTGGTCCGCCGCGAGCGCCACGAGATCGACGTCGCCGGCGAGCGGACCGAGCTGACCGCGCTGCGCGGGGTGCCCGCCGCCGACGTGCTGCTGCTCAACGACGACGACCTCACCTACACCAAGCTGCGCCTCGACGAGCGGTCGATGGCCACCGTGGTGCAGCACATCGCCGGCTTCGAGTCGTCGCTGGCCCGCGCGCTGTGCTGGACCGCCGCCTGGGACATGACCCGCGACGCCGAGCTGGCCGCCCGCGACTACGTGGCGCTGGTGCTGGCGGGGCTGCCCGCCGAGACCGACATCAACCTGGTCAACGCCGCCCTGCGCCAGGCCAAGACGGCGCTCACGTTCTACGCCGACCCGGCCTGGGCGCCGACCGGCTGGGCGGAGCTGGCCCGCACCGCGCGGACCACGCTGGCGGCGGCGGAACCGGGCAGCGGCTTCCAGCTGACCTGGGCCCGCGCGTACGCCACGGCGGCCCGCTCGGCCGAGGACCTGGCCACCCTGCGGGGCTGGCTGGCCGGCAGCGACGTTCCGGCCGGCCTGTCCATCGACACCGAGCTGCGCTGGGCCGTGCTGGGCGCGCTGGTCGCCAACGGCGCGGCCGGTCCCGCCGAGATCGAGGCCGAGCTGGCCGGGGACCGCACGGCCAGTGGCGAGCGCGAGGCCGCGTACGCGCACGCGCTGGTGCCGACGGCGGAGAACAAGGCCGCCGTCTGGGCTCAGCTGACCGGCCCGGAGTCGCTGCCGAACTGGCGCAACCGGGCGCTGTTGCAGGGTCTCATCCACCCGGCGCAGGTCGAGCTGACGGTGCCCTACCGCGACGCGTACTTCGCCACGGTGGACCAGGTCTGGGGCAGCCGGGACAGCGAGCCGGCGCAGGAGTTCGCGCAGCTGGCGTACCCGGCGTACCTGGTGGACGACGAGACCGTGGCGGCCACCGACGCGTGGCTGGCCGGCGACGGCCACTCGGCCCCGCTGCGCCGGCTGGTGGGCGAGGGCCGCGACGGCGTCGTCCGCGCCCTGCGGGCCCGCGAGCGGGACGCGCGCAGCGCCTGACGTACGCCCGACACGGTGAAGCCCGGTCCGCACCGCGGACCGGGCTTCACCGTTGGACGTCGGGTGGGGCTCCGGGTCGGTCAGCCCTTGCCGGCGTGGCTGGCGAGCTGGTCGAGGCCGTTGATGATGCCGCCGGCCAGGTCGCCGCCGCCGAACGCCGCCACCATCGACAGCGCGGCGAGCCGGGCGTAGGTGTCGGGGATGCGCTTGCGGGCGTGCCGGCCGGTGACGATCTCCAGCTGCCGCTGGTTGGGCGACACCGCGATCAGGACCGACCGGTCGGGCTCGGCGAGCTGGCGGTGCAGCCGCTCCGCGTGCTCCCGGATCGGCTCGTCGAGGCCGCCGACGAAGACCGAGAAGACCAGGCCGGTGCCCTGGTCCGCCAGGCGCAGGGCCTCGTCGATGCGCAGCAGCTGGCGGGTCGAGAACGGCCCGTCCAGCACCTCGGGCGGATTCCCCGTCCCGGCCTGCTTCTCACCAACGGTCACTTGCGCCTCCGGTTCCACCGGCCGGCGCCTCGATGCCGGCCTGCTCCTGCTTGCGGCTGGTCAGCGCCGGCGCCTGCGCGCCCGCTGCCAGGGCGGTGCCGGCCGAGTCGGCCAGCTGCTCCGGCCGGCCCAGGAACCAGACCGGAGTGAAGTCGAAGGACCGGCCCGGCCGGTAGCGCTTGGCGCCGCCACCGCCGCCGCCACGACTACCGGCGTACGCCAGACCGGCGATCACCAGCACCGCGGCCGCCGGGATGCCGACGAAGACCAGCAACGTCTCGGTTACAGACAATCCCAACGCCCCCAGGCGGAAGAAGAGACCTTAAGATTCCGGGTCGGGTGGACGATCATGGCGCCGACCTCCCGACACCGCTGCCATTCACGTTAGCGGAGCCCACGGCCCGCCAGATTGCGGGGTGGCGATCCCATCCGCCACTGGAGTGCTCCAGTTGCGCAGCCGTGGCGATCAACCTCGCGTCGTCGCCGTACCGGCCGGTCAGCAGGACCCCCACGGGCAGCCCTTCGGCGGTGACGCCCACCGGCAGGGACACGGACGGATCACCCGTGACGTTGAACACGGCGCAGTACGGCGAGAACCGGCGTTGCCGGTCGAAGTCCTCGGCCGGGTCGCCCCCCTCGGCGAACCAGCCCAGCGGCGCCTGCGGCGCGGCGAGGGTCGGGCAGAGCAGCAGGTCGCAGCCGGCGGTGCGGCGCACGCCGAGGCGTACCTGCGCCTGGAGTTCGCCGAGCGTGGCGGTGAGGGTGCCGGCGGAGATCTCCGCGCCCCGGGCCCGCAGGTGGCGGGTCAGCGGCAGCAGCGCGCTCTCCCGCCCGCGCGGCACGGGCGCGAGCGCCAGCACGTACCAGACGATCTCGAACAGCGGCCACACGGCGGGCCCGAGGGGCGCGGGGACGTCGACCACCTCGTGGCCGGCGGCGGTGAGCAGCGCCGCCGCCCGGTCCACGGCGACGAGGCAGTCGGGGTGCACCGGCTCGTCGGCGAGCATCGGTGCGGTGAACCGCCCGACGCGCAGCCGCCCCGGGTCGGCCGCGCGGGCCGCGCCGAGCCAGCCGCCCGGGGGCGGGGTGGGCGCCAGGTAGGGCTCGCCGGGCACCGGCCGGGCCAGCACGTCGAGCAGCGCCGCCACGTCGGCGACCGTACGCCCGATCGGGCCGTTGGTGGGCAGGCCGAAGGCGCCGGAGCCGACCGGCCCCCCGGAGACCAGCCCCCGGCTCGGCTTGTAGCCGACCAGGCCGCACAGCGACGCCGGGATGCGCAGCGAGCCGCCGCCGTCGGAGCCCTGGGCGACCGGCACCAGCCCGGCCGCGACGGCCGCCGCCGCCCCTCCGCTGGAGCCGCCGGCGGTGTACGCCAGGTCCCACGGATTACGGGCCGGCGGCGCGACCAGGCCCTCCGAGTAGAGCGAACAGCCCAGCTCGGAGGTGCTGGTCTTGCCCAGGCTCACCAGCCCGGCCTCCGCCATGAACCGGACCACGTCGGCATCCACGGGCGGCACGAAGTCGGCGAACGCCGCCGAACCGAAGGTGGTGCGCACCCCGGCGGTGAGGGTCAGGTCCTTGATCGCGGTCGGCACGCCGTGCAACGGGCCGCGCTCGTCGGCGGGTACGGCGTCGGCGGCGCGGGCCGCCGCGCGGGCCCGCTCGCCGGTGACCGTGACGAACGCGCCGACGGTGTCGCCGAGCGCGTCGACCCGGGTCAGGTGGTGCTCGACCAGTTCGACGCTGGACAGCTCGCCGCCGGCGATCGCGGCGGCCTGCTCCAACGCGGTCAGGTCGTGCGGCTCGGCCATCCCCTCATCCTGCCCGCCCGGCCGCCGGTGTGCCGTACGACACGGCCGGCCGGCGGTGCGACGAGCGCCATATCCCCCCGGACATGACCACATCGGGATGACCGGCCACCGGCACCCGGCACGCAGGATGGACCCGATCGATGGCGATCACCGTCCACCCGGTGGCCCCCCGCACCGCCGCCACCGACCCCCACCCCCGCAGGGAGCGTCGCCGTGCAACCTCTACCCGCTCTGCACCCGGTCCCCCGCCGCCGCTGGTCCTCGCGCGCCACCCGTCCGCTGCTGGCCCTCGCCCTGGTCGGCGCGAGCCTGGCCGCCGCCCCCGCCGCACCCGCCGGCGCCCGGGACCTGCCCACGGCCGCGCCGCTCGCCGCCAACCCCTACGAGCGCGGCCCCGCGCCCACCGTGGCCAGCATCGAGGCCACCCGGGGCCCGTTCGCCACCGCGCAGACCACCGTGGCCGCGAGCAGCGTCAGCGGCTTCGGCGGCGGGACGATCTACTACCCGACGAGCACCGCCGAGGGCACCTTCGGCGCGGTCGCCATCTCCCCCGGCTTCACCGCGCGCCAGACCTCGGTCGCGTGGCTCGGCCCCCGCCTGGCCTCGCAGGGCTTCGTCGTCATCACCATCGACACCCGGTCCGTGTACGACCAGCCGGCCAGCCGGGGCACCCAGTTGCTGGCCGCGCTGGACTACCTGACCAACACCAGCACCGTCCGCACCCGGATCGACCGGAACCGGCTCGCCGTGATGGGTCACTCGATGGGCGGCGGAGGCAGCCTGTCGGCGGCCAGCACCCGGCCCGCGTTGCAGGCGGCGATCCCGCTGACCGGCTGGCACTCCCAGAAGAGCTGGTCGTCGGTGCGCGTACCGACCCTGGTCATCGGGGCCGAGAACGACACCGTGGCCCCGGTCTCGTCGCACTCGGAGCCGTTCTACACCAGCCTGCCGGCCACTCTGGACAAGGCGTACCTGGAGCTGAACGCGGCGAGCCACTCAGCGCCCACCTCGGCGAACGTGACGGTGGCGAAGTACAGCATCTCCTGGCTCAAGCGGTTCGTCGACGACGACACCCGCTACGAGCAGTTCCTCTGCCCGGCCCCGCGGGGCTCGGCGATCGAGGAGTACCGGGACACCTGCCCGCACTCCTGAACCCCCATGCTCCGGAGCCGTCGCGCGCACTGGGGGCCGCGACGGCTCCGGATTCCACCCGCCGGGCGGCGCGGGGCCCCTCGGGGACCGCGCCGCCCGGGCGCGGCTCAGGAGCGGATGCCGAGGAAGCGCAGCGCGTTGCCGCCGAGCAGCAGGTCGCGCTGCTCGCCGGTGAGGAAGTCCGCCTCGCGCACCACCCGGCCGACCGGCCGCTCCCCCAGCGGATACGGGTAGTCGCTGCCGACGAGCACCCGTTCGGCGCCCATCGTGTCGACCAGCAGCCGCAGCGCGGGCGCGGAGAAGACCACCGAGTCGACGCAGAACCGGTCGACGTACGAGCTGGGCGGGGCGGTGGAGGCGCCGCGTACCAGGTCGCCCCGGCGGTGCCAGGCGTTGTCGGCGCGGCCCAGCCAGAACGGGAAGCTGCCGCCGCCGTGCGCGAAGCAGATCCGCAGCGTGTCGGGCACCCGGTCGAAGACGCCGCCGAGGATCAGGGCCAGCACCGACAGGTGCGTCTCGGCGGGCATCCCGGCGAGCCAGCGGGCCATCCACCGGTCCAGCCGGGGGCCGCCCGGCATGTCCCACGGATGCACGAAGACCGGCGCGCCCACCTCGGCGCAGTGCGTCAGGAACTCCACGATCCCGGCGTCGTCCAGGTCGCGGTCGCCGACGTGGTTGCCGATCTCCACCCCGGCGTGCCCCGCCGCGAGGCAGCGGTCCAGTTCGGCGCAGGCCGCCTCCGGGTCCTGCAACGGCACCTGGCAGAACGGCACCAGCCGGTCGCCACCAGCGGCGGTGACCTCCAGGGTGCGGTCGTTGAAAATCCGGGCCACCTTCACCGCCTGGTCGGCAGGCCGGTCGTAGCTGAAGAAGACCGGGGTGGGCGACACGACCTGCACGTCCACGCCGTCAGCGTCCATGTCGCCGAGTCGGGTCGGCGCGTCCCAGCACTCCGCCCCGACCGGGCGGAACTCCGTCTCCCCCACCATGATCATGGCCGCCCGCTCGGAGTCGACCCGCAGCCAGGGCCAGTCCGACCCACCGCACGCCGCGCCGAGGTCCGGCCACCCCTTCGGTACGACGTGCGTGTGCACGTCGACCACCGGGGGCCGCGCCGGCCCGGGCCCGGCAGGCATCAGCCCTTGCCCGGGTGCAGCGCGCCGCAGTTGCCGCAGGTGCGGGCGGCCTCGTCGGCGTAGAACGCCTGGAACACCGGGGGCAGGTCGGCGGCGATGTCCCTGACCTGCAACTCCACCTCGTGCACCTGGTGTCCGCACTCGGCGCAGTACCACTGGAACTTCTCCAGCGTGCCCTCCTCGCGGACCCGCTCCACGACCACGCCGATCGAGCCGGCCTCGGGCCGCTGCGGCGAGTGCGGGGTGTTGCGCGGCAGCATCCACATCTGACCCTCGCGCACGTGCACCGTACGCGGCCCCTCCGGGGTCATCAGGTTGACGTGCATGTTGCCCTTGACCTGGTAGAAGAACTCCTCGTACGGGTCGACGTGGAAGTCGGTGCGCTGGTTGGGCCCGCCCACCACCATCACGATGAAGTCGTCCCCGCCCGGGAACATCTCCTTGTTGCCGACCGGCGGCTTGAGCAGGTGCTGGTTCTCCGCGATCCAACCGGGGAAGCTGAACGGCTCCGCGATCTCACTCACGACTGACCTCCTGACGGAAGAAGGGCCACGGCCTGGATTTCGATGAGCAGGTGCGGGTGGGGTAGTTGGTGCACGGCGACGGTGGTGCGGGTGGGGCCGGTGGCGTCGAAGTACTCGGCCCAGACCTGGTTGTAGCCGCCGAAGTCGTTCATGTTGACGAGGTAGGTGGTGACCTGCACGAGGTCGCTCAGGTCGGCGCCGACCGTCTTCAGCAGATCTTGGATGTTGTCGATGACGGCCCTGGTCTGCGCACGGATGTCCAGGTTCGTCGTGCCCAGCTCGTCGACGTCAACGCCAGCGAAGGTGTTGTCGGGGCGGCGGCTGGAGGTGCCGGAGACGAAGACGAAGCCGCCGGCGACCTTGACGTGCGGAAACGCGCCTCGGGGTACGGCCTTGCCGGCCACGACGTGCGCCTGTGCGCCCGTGCCGTGACCGGCGCTCGTGCCCTGGTTCGAGGGCGTGCCCTGGTTCGTGGTCATGCGGTGGCTCGCAGGGAGGTGGTGCCGAGGTGTTCGACGACGGCGCGGACGTGGGCGCCGGGTTTCAGGGGCACGGCGGCGGTGGCGGCGCCGGCGAGGAACACCCAGCCCTCGCGCAGCCGTACGCCGTGGCGCCCGGCGAGGCGGATGCCTTCGTCGAGGGCGCGGCGGGGGTCGCCGAGGATCGCGGCGGTGGAGCCGACCTGCGCGACGCGTCCGTCGATCTCCAGCAGCACCCCGAGGTTGTCGAGGCCGTCGGGGACCGGGGACCAGGCGCCGATGGTGAAGGCGGCGGCGGAGGTGTTGTCGGCGATCACGTCCGGCAGGGAGAACGTGAAGTTGGCGTACCGCGAGTCGATGACCTCGATGGCGGGGGCGACCGCGCGTACGGCGTCGGTGAAGTCCCCGACCGGCTCGCCCGGTTCGGGGAGGCGGTCGAGGAGGAACGCCACTTCGGGTTCGACGCGGGGGTGGATGAACCTGGTGGGGTCGAGGGTGCCGCCGTCGGGGATGCGCATGGTGTCGGTGAGGCGGCCCCAGATGACCTCGTCCACGCCGACCTGCGCCATCTTCGCCTTGCTGGTCAGGCCCATCTTCAACCCGATCAGACGCTCACCCCGGTCGAGGCGACGCTGGATCAACGCGGTCTGCACCCCGTACGCGGCGTCCACGTCCAAGCCCGTCTCCGCAGCCAACTGCGCGATGGCGGTGGCGGTGTCGGCCGCCTCGCCGAGGCGCTCGGCGATACCCGCGGTGTCCGGCCCGATCATGGCGTCTCCCTCGTTCGCGACTGCGCGGCTCGCACGCCCGGCTCAATCCTCGCGCTCACTGTGCCGCACCCGTCTGCGCGCGACCGTCGGCGAGGTCCAGTGCCACGTCCACGATCATGTCTTCCTGCCCGCCGACCATGCGGCGGCGGCCCAACTCGACCAGGATCGAGCGCACGTCCACCCCGTACTTGTCCGACGCCCGCTCCGCATGCCGCAGGAAACTCGAATACACCCCGGCGTAGCCGAGGGAGAGGGTTTCGCGGTCGACCTGCACGGGCCGGTCCTGCAACGGGCGCACGATGTCGTCAGCGGCGTCCATCAGCGCGAACACGTCACAGCCGTGCTCCCACCCGTGCAACTCGGCGACCGCCACGAACACCTCCAACGGCGCGTTACCCGCCCCCGCGCCCTGCCCGGCCAGCGACGCGTCGACCCGCACCGTCCGACCGTGGGCCGAACCGAGCGGCCCGTCGCCGAGAATGCGGCCGTGTTCCACGGCAACCACACTGTTGGCGACGCCGAGGGACAGGTTGTGGTGGGCGTGGATACCGATCTGCGTATCCGGTGCCAACACCTGCCGATACGCGTCCACCCGCTCGGCGACGTCGGACATGAGGAGTCGGCCGCCGGAGTCGGTGACGTAGACGCAGTGCGCCCCGTACGACTCCATCAACTTCGCCTGCCCCGCCAGACCGGCCGGGTCGTTCATGTGCGACATCATCAGGAACCCGGACACGTCCATGCCGTTCTCCCGCGCCCACGCAATGTGCTGCGCCGAAATGTCGGCCTCCGTGCAGTGCGTGGCGATCCGCACACTGGTCACCCCGAGCGCCTTCGCCGCCTTCAAGTCGGCGATGGTGCCGATACCCGGCAGCAGCAACGTCGTCAGCTTCGCGTTCGTCATCACCTCGGCCGCCGCCGAAATCCAGTCGGCGTCACTGGCCGCACCATGGCCGTAGTTCACACTTGACCCGGCCAGCCCGTCACCGTGAGCGACCTCGATCGCGGCCACCCCGGCGGCGTCGAGCGCGGCGGCGATGGTGCGGACCTGCTCGACCGTGTAGCGGTGGGCGACGGCGTGCATGCCGTCGCGCAACGTCACGTCCTGGATGTACAGATCAGTCATGACAGCACCCCCGAAGCAGCCTCGGAACGCACCGCCACCAGCCGCTCCGCCGTACGCAGCGCCGCCGACGTCATGATGTCCAGATTCCCCGCGTACGCCGGCAGATAATGTCCCGCGCCGGAGACCTCCAGGAACACCGACACCTGCAACCCGCGCAGATGCCGACCCAACGACGGCACGTACGCATCGACCCGGTCGAACTGCACGTCCTGCTTCAACCGGTACCCCGGCACGTACTCCTGCACCGCCGCCACCATCTCCGCCACCGACCCGGCGATCGCCGCACGGTCGGCGTCGGCGTCCTCGCACAGGCAGTACACCGTGTCACGCATCAACAGCGGCGGATCCGCCGGATTCAACACGATGATCGCCTTACCACGACCAGCACCACCGACCACCTCGATCGCCCGCGCCGTCGTCTCCGTGAACTCGTCGATGTTCGCCCGCGTCCCCGGCCCCGCCGACCTCGACGCGATCGACGCCACGATCTCCCCGTACACCACCGGCGTCACCCGACCCACCGCCGCGACAATCGGCACCGTCGCCTGCCCACCACACGTCACCATGTTCACGTTGCGCTCGCCCAGGTGCTCGTCCAGATTCACCGGCGGCACCACGTACGGACCCACCGCCGCCGGCGTCAGATCCACCACGAGCCGACCGTGCGCCGCCAACACCGCGTCGTTACGCCGGTGCGCACCCGCCGACGTGGCATCGAACACCAACTCCACATCCGCGAACTCCGGCATCGCCACCAGGCCATCCACACCCTCGGCGGTGGTCGCCACACCCAACCGCCGGGCCCGCGCCAGACCGTCGGAGTCGGGGTCGATGCCGACCATCGCCACCATCCGCAGCGACTCCGACAACCGCAACACCTTGATCATCAGATCGGTGCCGATGTTGCCCGACCCGATCACCGCCACACCGGTGGTCACGACGCCTCCTTGGAGAAGCACGTGCGGACAGAGCCCAGGCCGGAGATCCGCGCCTCGTACGCCGCGCCCGGCGTCACCGGCACCATCGGGCCGAGCGCCCCGGAGAGCACCACATCCCCGGCACGCAGCGGATCACCCGAGCGGGCCATCGTCTGCGCCAACCACTGCACCGCATGCAACGGATTACCCAGACACGCCGCCCCCGCCCCCACCGACACCGGCTCACCGGCCTGTTCGAGCACCATCCCGCACAACCGCAGGTCCACGTCGGCCAGCCGACGCGGCGTCGTGCCCAGCACGAACAGGCCGCTGGAGGCGTTGTCCGCCACCGTGTCCACGATCGAGATGTCCCACCCCGCCACCCGCGAATCCACGATCTCGATCGCCGGCAACACGTGGTCCACCGCCCGGATCACGTCCGCGCTGGTGATCCGCTCGTCGGGCAGGTCCGCACCCAGGACGAACGCGACCTCCGCCTCGACCCGTGGCTGGAGCAGCCGGCCCATCGGCACCTCGGCCCCGTCGGGCACCGCCATGTCGTCGGTCAGCACCCCGAAATCGGGCTGGAAGACACCGAAGCTCTCCTGCACCGCCCGCGACGTCAGCCCGATCTTCGCGCCCACCCGCCGCTGGCCGCGCTGCAACCACTGCCGCACCTGAAGCTGCTGCACCAGGTACGCCGACGTGACGTCACCCTCAGGCAGCAACCGCCCCCGCAGCGGCGGACAGGGCTTGCCGTTCTCCCGCGCGTCGACCAGTTCCCGGGCCGCCGCCTCGTAATCAACGCTCATGTCAGCTCCCCACTCCACTCGGAGCCGCCAGGACACTCCGCGACACCGATGTGCTCGCCACGTCCACCGCGCCCGCGTCACCGATGCACACGCCGCGTCCGGTCATGTCAGATCCACGCAGACGTTGGTCAACTCGGAATAGAAATCAAGGGAGTGCACGCCACCCTCGCGCCCGATCCCCGACGCCTTCACCCCACCGAACGGCGTCCGCAGATCCCGCAGGAACCACGTGTTCACCCACACGATCCCCGCGTCCAACCGCATACCGGCCCGGTGCGCCCGACCCACATCGCGGGTCCACACCGCCGCCGCCAGCCCGTACTCCGTGCCGTTCGCCAACGCGAACGCCTCGTCCTCATCGTCGAACGGGGCCACATGCACCACCGGCCCGAAGATCTCCTCGGTGTTGGTCCGCGCATCCGCGCCCAACCCCGTCAACACCGTCGGCTGTACGTACGCACCACCGTCACGGGCGTCACCGAAGGCCGGCACGCCGCCCCCGGTCAGCACCTGCGCACCCTCACCACGGGCCAGGTCGTAATAGCCCAGCACCTTCTCCCGATGCTGACGCGAGATCAACGGCATGTTCACCGTCGCCTCGTCGGCAGGCCACCCGAACGACAGCTCACCAGCCCGCTGCGCGAGCCGGGCCGTGAACTCCTCGAACACCGGCCGCTGCACATAGATCCGCTCAGTACACAGACACACCTGACCGCCATTGGTGAAGCTGGACCGCACCGACCCCGCCACCGCCGCATCAAGATCCGCGTCCGCGAACACCAACCCCGCGTTCTTGCCACCCAACTCGAACGACACGGCCTTCACCCCGTCGGAGGCGGCCCGCATGATCGCCCCGCCGGTGGACGACTCACCCGTGAACGTGATCGCGTCCACCCCAGGATGGCGGGTCAAGAACTCACCCGCCGAATCCGGACCGAACCCGTGCACCAGGTTGAACACACCCTCCGGCACCCCGGCGGCGGCCATCACCTCCGCCAACAACGTCGCCGACGCCGGCGTCTCCTCGCTCGGCTTCACGATCACCGCATTACCGCACGCAAGGGCCGGAGCGACCTTCCACGTCAACAGCAGCAGCGGCAGGTTCCACGGCACGATCACCGCCACCACACCCACCGGCTTACGCACCGCATAATTCAACGCCCGCCCACCCGACGGCGTCACCGTCGTGAACGACTCCGTCGGCGCCGTCGCCACGATCTCCGCGAAGGCGCGGAAGTTCGCCGCGCCGCGCGGGATGTCCAACGTCCGCGCCTGCGAGATCGACTTGCCGGTGTCGGCCACCTCAGCGGTCACCAGATCGTCGAAACGCCGCTCAAGCTCGACGGCGACCCGACGCAACACCTCCGCGCGCTCGCGCTCCCCCATCCGACCCCACGGCCCCCGCAACGCCCCCCGAGCGGCGGCGACCGCGTCGTCCACACACGCCCGATCCGCCTCGACCACCTCGAAGACCGGCTCACCCGTCACCGGGCTGCGCTTGACGAACCGCCGCCCACCCTCGACGAACTCACCGCCCACGAAGTTGCGCAGCAGGCCCGGGCCGTCGGGCGCCCGCCCGGCCATCAGCCGGGGATCCCAGGTCACGGTCATCGACGCCTCCCCCGGCTGATCGTGAGGCCGACCGCGCCGGCCAGCAGCGCCACGGCCCCGGCGGCCACCGCCCCGAGCAGGCGGTGCTGCCGGCGGACCCGCCGACGCACCTCGGCGTACGGGGTGGTCGAGAAGGACACCAGCTCGTAGCGGGAGACGTACCGGCCCGGCAGCACCCGCTCCAGCGCGTGCTCGACCTTCCGGCCGGCCTGGAACAGCGGCGAGGCGACCTTGTCCCGCATCTCCACGAAGTTCGCCAGCGCCATCTGCGCGATGGCCTCGGCGTTGGCCTGCCGGCGCTGCTGGAACAGCGGCAGCGCCTCGGACCAGTCGTCGGCGCACTCGTCCAGGCAGCGGTCCAGCTCGACGACGTCCTCGAAGGCGCAGTTCGCGCCCTGGCCGTAGAACGGGACGATGGCGTGTGCCGCGTCGCCGAGCAGGCCGACCCTCCCGTACGCCTGCCAGGGGGTGCAGCGGACGGTGCCGAGCACGCCCACCGGGTTGTGCTGGTAGTCGTCGACGAGGCCCGGGGCGAGCGGCGGCAGGTCCGGGTAGTGCTCGGCGAAGTGCCGCTCGATGGCCGCCGGGCTGCCCAGCGAGGCGAAGCTGGCGGTGCCGTGGGTGGGCCAGAAGAGCGTGCAGGTGAAGGAGCGGTCCGGGTTCGGCAGCGCGATCATCATCGAGGTGCCGCGCGGCCAGATGTGCAGCGCCTCCGGGTCGAGGGCGAAGTCCCCGCCCAGCGGCGGGATCGTCAGCTCCTTGTAGCCGTAGTCGAGGAAGTCCACGCTCTCGGTCAGCAGCCCGTACGCCAGCAGCTGCCCGCGCACCGCGGAGCCGGCGCCGTCGGCGCCGAGGACGACC
The DNA here is from genome assembly GCF_035920365.1 of Micromonospora sp. NBC_01740. Classification (NCBI taxonomy): domain Bacteria; kingdom Bacillati; phylum Actinomycetota; class Actinomycetes; order Micromonosporales; family Micromonosporaceae; genus Micromonospora; species Micromonospora sp. NBC_01740. The sequence continues at coordinate 69,366 of NZ_CP109150.1, forward strand.
GACGCGGTGGCCGCGACCGTGCCCTGCGGGGTCTCGAAGGTCATCTCGCCGCTGGTCGGGTCGAGCCCGACGAGCCGGTGGTCGAAGGCGACCCGCACCCCGGGCAGGCTGGTGGCCGCGTCGAGCAGGGCGTTGTTGAGCGCGCCCCGGCTGATCGAGTTGATCGCCCGGTCGCCGGCGGCGCTGTACGACTGGAACTGCGCCTCGCCGTCGACGGGGTGGATCATCCGGCCGCGCATCGGCAGCCCGTCGGCCAGCACCTGCTCGTCGAGGCCGATCCGGCGCAGCGCGTCGAGGCCCCGCTCGGAGAGCGCCAGGTTGATGGAGCGTCCCCGCTCCACCGTGCCGGTGCGCGGGTCGGGCCGCCGCTCGTAGAGCGCCACCGGGTAGCCGCGCCGGGCCAGGAAGCAGGCCAGCAGGCAGCCGGCGAGGCCCGCGCCGACGACCGCGATCTCGTCCCGCTGGTCGGTCATGAGCTCATCTCCGTTCGCGACTGCGGGGCTCGCAGCCCCAGCTCACTCCTCGCGCTCACCATGAGCTCATCTCCGTTCGCGACTGCGGGGCTCGCAACCCCGGCTCACTCCTCGCGCTCACCATGAGCTCATCTCCGTTCGCGACTGCGGGGCTCGCAACCCCAGCTCACTCCTCGCGCTCACCATGAGCTCATCTCCGTTCGCGACTGCGGGGCTCGCAACCCCGGCTCACTCCTCGCGCTCACCATGAGCTCATCTCCGTCGTGGCGGCCAGCGCGTCGGCGACCCGCCAGCAGTCGTGGAACGTGGAATAGAGCGGCACCGGAGCGAACCGGATGATGTCCGGCTCCCGGGCGTCGGCGATCACGCCGTGCTCGTGCCGCAGCCGCTTGGCCAGTTCGGCCGCGCTGCCCGCGCCGATGCGCACGGAGAGCTGGCAGCCGCGCCGCTCCGGCTCGCGCGGGGTGACCACGGTCAGCGGACGGTTCGCGGTCACCTCGTCCAGCAGCCCCGCCAGGTAGCCGGTGAGCCGGAGGCTGCGCTCGCGCAGCGCGGGCATCCCGACGGAGTCGAAGAGCTCCAGCGAGGTACGCACCGGGCCCATCGCGAAGATCGGCGGGTTGGAGATCTGCCACGCCTCGACGGTGGCCGGCGGCCGGGAGACCGGGGTCATCTCGAACCGGGTGGCCGCCTCGGTGCTCCACCAGCCCTCGAAGCGGGGCAGGTCGGGGTCGCCGAGGTGCCGCTCGTGCACGAAGACGCCGGCCAGCGCGCCGGGGCCGGAGTTCAGGTACTTGTAGGAGCACCAGGCGGCGAAGTCGACGTCCCAGTCGTGCAGGGCGAGCGGGACGTTGCCGGCGGCGTGCGCCAGGTCCCAGCCGACCACGGCCCCCGCCGCGCGGCCGGCGGCCGTGATGGCCGGGATGTCCATCAGCTCGCCGGTGAGGTAGTTGACCCCGCCGAGCAGCACCAGCGCCACCGTGTCGCCCTCGGCGGCCAGGTAGGCGGTCACGTCCTCGGTGCGCAGGGTGTCCTCGCCGGCGCGCGGGCGCAGCCGGACGACCGTGGTGTCCGGGTCGAGGCCGTGGAAGCGGGCCTGGCTGCGCACGGCGTAGCTGTCCGAGGGGAAGGTGCTGTCCTCGATGACGATCCGGGTGCGCGCACCGGCCGGCCGGTAGAAGCTGACCATCAGCAGGTGCAGGTTGACCGTCAGGGAGTTCATCACCACGACCTCCGCCGGGGCGGCGCCGACCAGTCGCGCGGCCGGCGCCGTCAGCAGCTCGTGGTACGGCAGCCAGGGCCGCTCGCCCTCCAGGTGTCCCTCGACGCCGAGGCGGCTCCACGCGTCCAGGTCGGCGGCGAGCTCGTCGCGGGTGGCCCGGGGTTGCAGGCCGAGGGAGTTGCCGGCCAGGTAGGCGGCCTCGGGGTACCGGCCGCCGTCGGCCGGCGGCACGCGGAACAGGTGGCGGTGCCCGGGATCGGCGGCGTCGAGGCGGCGCGCCTCGGCCTCACCGGCGGCGAAACCGGACGGATCGGATGCGGGGGTGGTCATAGCGTCGTCTCGCTCTCGGGTCACATCGCTGTCCGGGCCGACCACAGCTCGGGGAAGACCACCCGGGCCATGCTCCGCTGCAACCACGCCAGTCCGGCGGAGCCGCCGCTGCCCACCTTGGCGCCCATTGTGCGCTGCACCGCCTTGACGTGGTGCTGCCGCCAGTCGCCGAACTGCTCGGCCACCTCGGTCAGCGCCTCGCCCAGCATCCGCAGGTGGTTCTCCGGCCCGGGCTCGGCGTAGATCCGCACCCAGGCGGCCTCCACGGCGGCGTGCGGCTGGTGCTCGGCGTTGACGTCCCGGTCCAGCAGCTCAGCCGGAAGCTCGTGGCCGTGGCGGGCCAGCAGGGCGACCACGTCGTCCCAGAGGCTCGGCGCCGCCAGGGTGGCGCGCAGCTCGGCGTACACGTCGGTCTGCCGCCGGAACGGCCGGATCAGCGTCTCGTCGCGGAGGCCGAGCAGGAACTCCAGGTGGCGGTACATCGCCGACTGGAAGCCGGAGCCCTCGCCCAGCAGGTTGCGGAACCGGTTGAAGTCGGCCGGGGTCATCCAGCGCAGCCCGTTCCAGGCCGCGTTCAGCCCCTCCAGGTGCAGCGCGGCGCGGCGCAGCGGGGCCAGCGCGTCCCACACCCGGTCGGTCCGCAGCAGCCGCTGCGTCTCGCGCAGCTCGTGGCAGCTCAGCTTGAAGTACAGCTCCATGATCTGGCTGACCATCAGGAAGGACATCTCGCCGGGGTCGTCGCTCAGCGGCTGCTGCAGTTGGTGCAGCGTGCTGGCGTGCACGTACGCGTCGTACGGCACCCGCTCGGCGAACTCCAGCGTCGGTTCGCCGCCGTTGCGGGCGGCGCGGGCCGCGCGTTGCCGCGGGGTCACCGGGCGCACCGCCGCCTTGGCGGGTACGCGCACGTCCGTCTGCTCCACCGGTGGCCTCCCTCTGCTTCGTCACCCGGGACGGCCGACGGTCGGCCGTTTTCGGGATGTCAACATGATCTCTCGGCGGAACCCCCGGATGGAATGCCGGATCAACGGCGCTCACCCCGTCTGACCTGCTACGCAGAAGGCATGAGCCGGATTCGGCTTCAGGAAAGTAAGGTCGCCTCATGGACGACATGGACTGGGCGCTGCTGCGGGAACTGCAGGCCGACGCGCGCCTCTCCTTCAGCGAACTCTCCCGCCGGGTGCACCTGTCGCCGCCGGCCGTGGCCGAGCGGGTGCGCCGGCTGGAGGAGTCCGGGGTGATCACCGGCTACCACGCCCACGTCGACCTGACCCGGGCCGGCCGCACCGTGGTCGCGCTGATCCGGATGTCCTGTTACGGGGCCCGGTGCATCCTGCACGACCCGGACGTGGCGAACTGGCCCGAGATCCTGGAGATCCACCGGATCACCGGCGACGCGTGCAGCATGCTCAAGGTGGCCGCCGGGTCGATCGACGACTTCGAGGGCGTCATCGACCGGCTCGCCCCGTACGGCCAGCCGTCCAGCACGATGGTGCTCTCCACCCCGCTGGAATGGCAGCCCGTCACCCCGCTGCCCCCCGCCGACCGGCAGCGCTGACCCGCCCCGGGTTTGCCCCCCGGCCAGCGGGAAAGCAGGCCCCTGTTGCCCGGGGAGGATTCCGGTGATCGTCACCGGAAGGGGGGATCATGCCGGTGCTCACAGCGTTCCAACGTGCCCTGACCCGCGCTCTGACCGTCTTGGGGCTGGTCGGGGCCTTCGTCCTGACGACTCTCGCACCCGCCTGGGCGGGTGAGAACACCTTCGTCGAGGTGGTACCCAACAGCGCGCAGGCCGGCACCCGGGTCAGCATCCGGGCCGGCTGCGACAACGCCAACAACCGCCAGGCCGACGTGCACTCCGACGCCTTCGGGCGGGTGATGCTGCGGCCGGACAACGGCTTTTTGACCGGCCAGGTCACCATCCCGGGCAGCAAGGAGCCCGGCGACTACCCGGTGGACCTGCGCTGCGACAACGGCAAGACCGCGACCACCACGCTCACGGTGCTGAACATGGAGCAGCCGAGCAAGGGCCCGGCCACCGGGGGCGGCGGCACCGCCGGCGTCTCGGGCACCGGCTCGATGCTGATGATCGGTGGCCTCGCGGTCGTGGCCCTGGCCGTGGGCTTCGGCTTCTTCGGCAACCGCCGCCGGACCGGGTCCGGTTCCTGACCCGCCGTCGCCATGGCCGGCTCCCTGAGGCGTACCAGGCGATCGGATCCGGGCCGGGTCCGGGCGACCACCCGGCGGGCGCTGCGGGCGTCCCGCCGGGCGGCGGCCGCGACCGCGCGCCGGCTGCGCCGGGTGGCCGGGGAGGCGGTGTCGGCGAGCGTCGCCACCACCGACCCGGCCGCCGGTCCGCTGCCCGCCCGGCCCCGCTACCGCCGGATCCCGGCCGGCGGCCGCCGGCTGGCCCCGGGGCGGGGGCCCGGCCTGCCGGTCCTGGTGATCGGGACGTTGATGGCGCTGATCGTCACGATGCTCGGCGTGGAGCGGATCGCCGGCGTGAGCGTGCTGCCGGAGCGGTTCCTCGCGGGGCTGCGACCCGCGCCGAAGAAGTTCCCGGTGCTGCCCGCCAGCCGGCCCGTCGGCATCGCCATCGACCCGATCGACGTCCGGGCGCCCGTGCACGGCGTCGGCATCGCCCCGGACGGCAGCATCGCGGTGCCGGACGCCGCCCGCGCCCAGGAGGCCGGCTGGTACGACCAGGGCCCGACCCCCGGGCAGTACGGCCCGGCGGTGATCGTCGGGCACGTCGACACGACCAGCGGGCCGGCGGTCTTCCACAAGCTGCGGGACCTGGACGACGGCGACCGGATCGAGGTCGCCCGGCAGGACCGCTCGGTGGCCGTCTTCGAGGTGGACTCCGTCGAGCGCTTCGACAAGGACCGGCTACCGGTGGACGAGGTCTTCGGCGACTTCGACCGCCCCCGGCTGCGCCTGATCACCTGCGGCGGACGCTGGGTGGGCGGGCAGACCGGGTACGCCGACAACGTGGTGGTCTTCGCGTCGCTGGTCCGGGCGCGCACGACGTGACCGGCCCGCCCGCGCGCCGCGTCGTGCGGGCGCGGGCGACGGGTCAGGCGGCCTCGGGCTCCCGGCTCAGGCGGCCTTCGGGCTCGCGCAGGTCGAGCCAGTCGGACCAGCGGGGGTCCGGCGCCCGGTGGCCGAGCACCCGCCAGGCGGTGCCCTTCGGGGCCGCCGGCAGCGCGTGCAGCCGCCAGCCCAGCTCGGCCGGCGTCTTGTCGCCCTTGGTGTGGTTGCACCGGGCGCAGGCCGCGACGACGTTCTCCCAGGCGTGCCGGCCGCCCCGGCTGCGCGGGAAGACGTGGTCGATGGTCTCGGCGGGACCCCGGCAGTAGGCGCACCGCCAGCCGTCCCGGGCGAAGATGGCGCGGCGGGAGAGCCCGACGTGGGTGCGGTAGGGCACGCGTACGAAGCGGGTGAGGCGGACGACCGACGGCACCGGCAGCGCGTCGCGGGCGCTGTGCAGGATGCCGTCGCCGTCGGCGACGCAGACCGCCTTGGCGGAGAGCACGAGAATGGCGGCGCGGCGCACCGACACGACACACAGCGGCTCGTAGGTGGCGTTGAGGACCAGCGCACCGGAGCCCACCGTGGGTCGTATGTCAGGCATCGCGTTCACCCTCCCGGTTCAGCGGCCCCTGCTTGCCACCGCCGACCGGAAACGGGCGCAGTTGCCCACCACGGCCGACGCCGGCCGGATCACCGACGTCCGTGCGCCCATCGTCCCTGATCGGCTCCCGGATTGCACGCACTAATGTGACAAGCCAAGTGGGCATCACCCGGAAACGGGCAGATCTGGCCCCTGAGCAGGGCGGGACCCCTCAGCGACTCTCGACGTTCTACACCCGTTTTCGATCTCGGTTGTGCCGGATCCGTGCCCGATGATCTTGCAGTTGCATTGATCTCCGTAAACTTGATCAAGGCAACTCAAGATCACTAAAGTGCCTGACGTGAAGCGGAATCCCCCTCCAAGCGGTGGCCCTGGGTTCTCCTGTCCCTCGTCGTCCATGGCCTGCACAGGTGCGCTGGCCGTTCCTGCGGCGTGGGCGGTGAGAGTCCAGGTTGAGGCGGCGGAACAGAGAGAGCGCGCTCCCAATGCGGCGGTGGCTGTCTACCTGCTACGGCTGAGGTCGTAGCTGGCACGGGGGGTCGTCTGCTCGGCACCGCGGACGCTGCCCCCATGTCTGGGGCTTGCCGGTCCTGCCCTGCGGGTCATTCTCGGCGCCCAGTCCCCGGCGGCGGCCCGTTCTGACGCCGGGGTACACGAGGGTTGATACTCCAACGTCACTTGGCTCCGGCGTTGGGCGCGCGTGGGCATGAGGACGGGCCTCCCAGCAATAAGGGCCGATCGTCACGCATGTCCTGGGACGGATTCGTCAGCGTGTGGTGGCGTCCGGGCGCGTCCAACCACTCCCACGACGTCCTGGTCGGGCCAGGAGTCGTTGGCGGTCACCCGTATGGCTTCCCTCCGGGTGTAGGAAATCCAACCCCCGGTGAACCGGGGTCGTGCCGGTGAATATGAGCGGTATGGGACTTCGGGCCGCGGGTGGGCGTTCGTGCTGCCGTACGTGATCCTGCAGTGCGGCCGGCCGCTCATCCTGATGCCCGCGCTGCGCGGGCACCCTCTTCGGCAGCTCTACCTGCGGTCGGTGCTGTGGCACTCGGCCACGGCGGTGATCTGGTTCGCCGGCGCGGCCGTCAGTGGCGACGCCCGGGTCGCCCTGTGGGGGGTCGCCGTGGCCGTCGACATCGTCGCCGGGCAGCTGCGCTGGCCGGTACCGGGGATGGCCCGGCAGCCGGTCAGTGCGTGGGCCATGGACAGCCGCCACCACCTGCCCGCCCGCTATCAGCAGTTCCTGATGATCGCCCTCGGGGAAACCGTGCTCGCCGTCGGCCTCACGGTGACCTACCAGCCGGTCACCGCGGTGACCGGCGCGGGGCTCGTGGTGGCGTTCCTGTCGACGGTGCTGCTGTGGCGCATCTACTTCTACCGTTCCGGCCAGATCCTCGGCGAAGCCGTCGCCACGGCGGGGGACCGGTACGCCGCCGGTCGCGCCACCGGCACTGCACACGTCGTCATGGTGATGGGCATCCTCACCGCCGCCGTCGGCTTCGAGATCGTACTGAAACACACGGCCGGCAAGCCCGAGCCGGTGTGGCTCGTCGCTATCCTCGGCGGTCCAGCACTGTTCCTCTACGGCCGCATCCGTCTGGAACGCGTCGTGTTCGACCGGCTTTCCCTCCGCCGCGTCGTCGCCATCGCCGCCCTGGCGGTCGCCGCCGTCCCCCTGTATTTCGCCCCGCCGCTGGCCGCTACGGTCGTGGCCGCGCTCGTACTGCTCGCCGTCGCCCTCGCCGACGCCCGCCACGCCGCCGGCCGTCCCGCCGAGGCCCCCTCCCCGGCACACTAGGTAACCCGGTCGGCCGGGGAGCTGCACTGCGACTGTCAAGGGCTTCCCTGATAGCCGTGTGCCGGGGCGTGACCGGCCGCCAGGCCGCACGCGCGCCCCGGTGCGATACGGCGGCGGGCCGCTTGCGCCCCGCCCTTGACGAAAGCGTCGCCAGATCGTCTGTCGTCCTTTACTTCGGGGTCCTTAAGAGCATTTTGAACGCCGCTGCTGTCGACAAGGTCCTTTCCGATAACCCATGTGACGGCGTGAAGCTTTCGCAGATCCTAGGGGGCATTTCATGTACGCCGAAATGGGCGCCCACCGAGGATCAGGTTCTTAGGCTCTCCGAGGTTGTGCCCCGACGATTTCGCGCGGCTGTTTGGCTTGGAGCCGGCGAAGGCTTGCGCATCGGTGAGGTTCTGGGAATGGAAGCCGGCGCACGATGCAAGGACAGCCAGCCGATCGGCCCTGCTGGTCGAGATGGGATCTGAGTTGTGCCCAAGTTATGCCGCATGATCTTCTCTTGGCGTTCTTGCAGATCAACGCCTACTTGCACTAGTAGATCCCGGATTGCACGCACTAATGCCGGAAGCCGGCCAGGCATCACCCAGAAACGGGCGGATCCGCCCCTGAGCAGGGGCGGACCCCTCCGGCGCCGCTCGCCGTCCGGCACCCGCCACCGATTCCGACGCGCCGCATTCCAGGCCCCGATGATCATGTTTACGCATTGAAGCCGATAAACGCAATCACGACGACCCGATCAATACCGCGCCGGCGGGTGCGACCCCCTGCGCGCATCATCGGCCGCGCTCGGCGTCGATCGGCCCGCCGGGTCCGTCAGAGCCGGGCCAGGGAGGAGAGCAGTGCCGCGGTCTCCCCGGGGCGGACGAGCACCGCGGCGTGGCTGACGTCGAGGGACCACACGTCGAACGGGTTGTCGGGGGTGAGCGCGTCGGCGTCGGCGATGAACCGGTCCTGGAGCGCGATCGGCATCGACCGGTCGGCGGTGAGCCGCAGGTAGGTGCGGGGGACGCGGCCCCAGGTCCCGGGGTCGGCCCGCTCCTCGCCGGCGTCCAGGCTCTCGTCCGGCTCCAGGGTGTTCAGGTAGCCGTGGAACTCGTCGTCGGTGCCGTCGGCCAGGATCGCCTCCCGGAGGGTGGCGAGCAGTGCGGGGTCGGCGGTGCGCCAGTTGAACCGCAGCGCGCCGAGTTCCATCGGGTTCGCGGCGAGCAGGCCGCCGACGCCGTTCAGGGCGCTCGACGCGTTCTCCGCCGAGGCCTGGTAGCCGGCCGGGGTGTCGGCGGCGCAGCACCACGCCGAGATGTAGACCAGCCGGTCCAGCAGCTCCGGGGCGGCGTTGGCGACCCCGGTCAGGGTGAGCCCGCCCCGGCTGTGCCCGACCAGGATGACCGGTCCGTGCTCGCGTACCCGCCGCACGACGTCCAGGACGTGGGCCACGTTGTCGGCGTGGCCGACGCCGGCCATCGCGCTCGGCGCGGTCGCCAGGGCGGCGAGGTCCTGCGGGGCCTGGTACGCCGCCGGGAACGTCGCGCCGAAGCCGTGCCCGGGCAGGTCGACGGCCAGCGAGCGGTGCCCCCGCAGGGCCAGCTCCCGCTGCATGGGCGCCCAGGTGAACGAGTTGCTGCCGGCGCCGGGCACGAAGACGAAGGTGGAAGCTGTCATTTGATCATGATAGTTGCGCCGTCACCTCGCGTTCCCGGGGCGGGACCTGACCGGTGCGACCGCGCCCGGGCGGCACGCTCCACCGGGGGCCGGGTCACGACGCGGAGGGTCGGGGGGTTCGGGCCCCCCCGGGTGCGGTACGAAGACAGCGTGACCGCTGCCAGCCTGACGCCGCCCGCCCTGCCCGCCGTCGAGGCGCCGGACCCGGCCCCGTCGCCGACCTGCCTGGACGACGCCCTCTGCAAGAGCGTCTACGACATGACCGGCTCGGTGTGGTTCGCCGAGGGCAGCTACTGGATCCTGCTCAAGCCGCTGCGGATCGTGATGATCCTGCTGCTGGCGGTCGCCGCCCGGTGGCTGGTGCACCGCACGATCCGCCGGCTGGTGCGCACCACCACCGACGCGGGCGTGCCGACCATGCTGCGTCCGCTGCGCGAGCGGATCCCCACCGCCGCCGTCGAGCCCGGCGAGTTCGTTCCGGAGCGGCGCCGGCAGCGGGCCGAGGCGATCGGTTCGGTGCTGCGCAGCCTGAGCACCGCGTTCATCTTCGGCATCGCGCTGCTGATGATCCTCAAGGAGTTCAGCTTCGACCTGGCCCCGCTGCTGGCCAGCGCCGGCATCGCGGGCGTGGCCCTCGGCTTCGGCGCGCAGAGCCTGGTCAAGGACCTGATCGCCGGCCTGTTCATGCTGATCGAGGACCAGTACGGCGTCGGAGACACCGTGGACCTCGGCGAGGCGACAGGCGTGGTGGAGTCGGTCGGGCTGCGGGTCACCACCGTCCGCGACGGGCGGGGCGTGCTCTGGTACATCCGCAACGGCGAGATCGTCCGGGTGGGCAACAAGAGCCAGGGATGGGCCCTGGTGGTGGTCGACCTGCCGATCGGCTTCGCCGGCACGGAGGAGGCCACTGCCGTGCTGCGTACCGCCGCCGCCTCGGTGGCGATCGACCCCGACCTGGCGCCGGAGATCGTCGAGGCGCCGGAGGTGCTGGGCGTCGAGCAGATGACGGTCGACGGCGCGGTGATCCGTACGGTGGTCAAGACGACCGCGGACGGGCAGTTCGCCGTCGGCCGGGAGCTGCGTCGCCGGCTCGCCGAGGCGCTGGAGAACTCCGGCATCACCGCGAAGATCGCCGCCGCCCGGTTCTACCCCGGCATGCCGGTCTCCACCCCCCGCGAGACCGGGCAGGGCGGCGCCACCTGAGGCGTCCAGAACGCCGGGCGGCGGGGGTCGCGAGCCGGGTGGCCCCTCGGGTATCGTCCGTTCGTTCAGTCGGAGATGCGACGATCAACCCCTTCGCCCTAGCCACTCGTCGGACGATCGGGCAAAATCCGGTGCAACGCGCTCCCCCGGAGCGTGATCACGTCCTCGCTGATCCGTAGATCTGACGACGGTTCCCGGGCCGTCCATCACGAGTGGCCCGCTCAGGGGAACGATGGAGGCGACGGTGCCTGACGAGCGACCATCCCCGGAAGGGCCGGCAACCTTCCGCGAGGTGTTCGCCAATCGCGAATACGGCGCCGTCTTCACGGCCAGCGCGCTCTCCTGGATCGGCGACTACATCGCCAAGGCCGCGGTCACCCTGCTGGTCTACGAGGAGACCCGGTCCGTCGCGCTCTCGGCCGCCGCCTTCGCGGTGAGCTACCTGCCCTGGCTGGTCGGCGGCCCCCTGCTCGCCACGCTCGCGGAGCGGCACCGCTACCGGCAGGTCATGGTGATCTGCGACCTCGTCCGGATGGTGCTGATGGTGTGCATCGCCATCCCCGGCGTGCCCGTCCCGATGATCCTGGCCCTGCTCTTCGCCACCACGCTGGCCAACCCACCGAGCCAGGCCGCCAAGTCGGCGCTGATTCCCCTGGTCCTCACCGGGGACCGCCTGGTGGTCGGGCTCTCGATGATCAGCAGCGTCGGCCAGGCCGCCCAGGTCGTCGGCTACCTGGCGGGCGCGGCCATCGCCGCCTTCAACCCCACCACCGCGCTCCTGGTGAACGCGGCGACCTTCGCCCTGTCGGCCGCGCTGGTCCGCTTCGGCGTGGCCGACCGACCGACGGCGATGACCGCCGCGCACCGCAGCCACCTGCTGCGGGAGACCGCGCAGGGCTTCCAGATCGTGTTCGGCACCCCGGTGCTGCGGGCCATCGCCGTGCTGGTCTTCGCCGCCATGCTCTTCTCCGTGGTGCCGGAGGGCCTCGCCGCCGCCTGGGCGAGCGAGCACGCCGGCCAACTGGACGCCGGCGCCGCGCAGGCGATCATCATGGCGGCGAACCCCGTCGGCTTCATCCTCGGCGGCCTCGTCGTCAGCCGGGCGTTCGGGCCGGACCGCCGGCTGAGCCTGATGCGGCCGTTGGCGGTGCTCTCCCCGCTGGCCCTGGTGCCCGCCCTGCTCGACCCTCCGCCCCTGGTGGTGGCGCTGCTCGCCGCGGCCTGCGGGTTCGCCGTCGCCGGCATGCTGCCGGTGGCCAACGGGCTCTTCGTCCGGGCGCTGCCCGACGGCTTCCGGGCCCGCGCCTTCGGCGTGATGGCGACCGGCGTCCAGGTCATCCAGGGCATGGCCGTCCTGGTCACCGGGTTGCTGGCCGAGCGATACTCCATCCCGCTCGTGGTCGGGGTGTGGAGCGCCGTCGGGGTGCTGCTGATGACGCTCGCCGCCCTGCGCTGGCCGAGCCGGTCGACGATCGACGCGGCGATCGAGGCGGCCCAGCAGGGGGGCGGAGCGGCCCCCCGGCAGGCAGCCGGCCCCGCCTCCCCGGCGGGCGCGCAGGGGCGGCCCGTGGAGGAGCGGTCCGGCGGGCCGGCGGGCCGCTGGGCGGTCGCCCCGGCGAGGCGGGACGGCGGCAGCACGCGGTGACCCGACCCACAGCCGGCACCCCCCGCTCGCCCGACGTGGCACCTGGCAGGATGGAACGGTGAATGCCGCAGGTGAGTCCGACCGTCCCGGTGCGTCGATGACCCTCTTCGAAGCGGTCGGCGGCGAGCCCACTTTCCGCAAGCTGGTGGACGAGTTCTACGCCGGGGTCGCCGACGACCCGCTGCTGCGCCCCATGTATCCGGAGGAGGACCTGGGCCCGGCCGCGGACCGGTTGACCCTGTTCCTCATGCAGTACTGGGGCGGCCCCAACACGTACTCGGCGCAACGGGGGCACCCGCGACTGCGGATGCGCCACGCGCCGTACCGGATCGGCGCCGCCGAGCGGGACGCGTGGCTGCTCCACATGCGCCGCGCCGTGGACCGGCTCGACCTGCCGCCGGAGATCGCCACCGCGCTGTGGGACTACCTGGAGCGGGCCGCCTACTTCATGGTGAACGCGATGGAGGACCCGGCGGGGCCGGCCTGACCGGGCTGCCCCTCGGGTGCCCGGCAGGTGCCGGGCGGCCCGTCGGCGTTCGCCCGGGCACCGGATCGCCCGGCGGGCGTCCGGCGCCTCAGAGCAGAGCGCCCTCGTCGTGCAGCCAGTCCACGAAGCTGGTGGCGACCGCCGCGCCGCAGTCGAGCATCTCGACCAGCAGCGCGTCGTGCGCCCCGGCACCGAACGGCACCTGCAACTCCGCGTAGATCGGCAACTGGCCGCGCTCGGTCGGGTCGCCGATGTAGGCCTTGCAGAAGCGGCGGGTGTGGTTCCACTCGTTGACCACGCGGTAGGCGCGGTCGGCCCAGTCCGGCGGCACCGTCGCGTGTGGACGGGCCCGCATCACCAGGATCTCGTCCTCCGGACCCTCCAGTGTGACCAGCACGGCGTGCCGCTCCCACATGGCCAGCAGGTTGCCGTCGCCGTCGGCCAGGTAGCGCACGTCGAGCCTGTCGAGTGCGTCGCAGACGCGGCGTAGGGTGACCGGCTCGACCGTGGCGGGCATGTCCGCGATCACGGCTCGCTCCGTCGGCGGGCAGTCGTCTCCCGGCTGACGGGGGGTCGGTGGTCCGACCCGGACGGTGCTCTCCACTGTGACCCCGCTCCGCCTTTCCGGGTCGCCGCCGCCGTTGGCGGGACCGGGGCGCCATGACCACCACGGCATCGCTCGCGCACCTCACTCCCCAGCGGATCCACTCGCCTACGGTGCGTTGGATCCGAGGATGGACGGTACCCGGACAGCCGGGTTGAAGCACCCCCCCAACGGCAGCCCCAGGACAGAAGAATGACCGAGGGTCAGCCGAACGGATGAATTCAGAGGGGCCGCACGGCAAGTTCGGTGGCCTTCTGCGACCATATCGCTCCGTACGGTCCCACCAGGCCGACCCATCGGCCAACCGTGCGCACCTGGACGTCGCCCCCGCCGACCGTCCCGGCCACCCCCTCGGCGGGTCCCAGGAAGCCCATCCGGACCACCCCCTGGACCATCCGCTGGGTCACCTCGACCGGCTCGCCGGGCGGGTCCTCCGGGGTGACCACCACGGGCACGTGGTCGAGCAGCGCGTCCCGCAGCGCCCGCTGCCCCACCGCACGCCCGCCGACGCCGTGGGTGCTGGCGTCGCGCAGGGCTCCCGCCGCCGCCGCCGCGATCCGCCGCAGCTCCACGCCCGGCAGCGTCTCCACCCGGCGGCTCGCCGCGGGCGGCAGCGGCCACCGCCACCGCTCGTCCCGCCGCGTCGGCAGGGCCGCGCCGCCCGCCGCCAGCTCGGCCAGCAACTCGCGGGCCGGGACCGTGGCGTCGCCGGGGCCGTCGCCGGCCACCGTGCGGACGACCAGCACGCCCCACGGCAGACGCCCCCAGAGGGCCGTACGGCCCGTCGCGCCGGCCGACCTGAGCCGGACCGGCGCGTCGCCGTCCAGCCGGACGAGACGGGCCAGGAAGGCCCCCGCGTCGGCCGCGTCGGCGATCCCGTGCCCACCGGCGACCGTCCCGCCGCCACCGACCCCCGCCGGGGCGACCGGCCCGCCGGCCGCCGTCACGCCACCCCGCCCTGCGGCGCGTACGTGAGCAGGAACGTGCGCTCCTCCGGGGTGATCCGCCGGGGCCGCTGCCGGGTCAGGTCGAACGGCACCAGCACCGAACGGGCCCGGCTGGCCAGCACCTCGCCGTCGAAGAGCTCGTAGGCGACGGTGAAGGACGCGCCCCGGATCTCCTCCACCCACAGCTCGATGCGCACGGTGGGGGCGGCCTCGGCGGTGGCCCGGCCGAGGGCGTACTCGACCGGGCGCAGGTAGTCGATCTCGTGCCGACTGATCACGACGCCGTCGGCGAACGAGCCCACCCCCCACGCCCGGCCGCCGGCGAACATCAACGCCACCCGCGCCTCCTCGTAGAGGGTGAGGAAGCGCGAGTTGTTGATGTGGCCGTACGCGTCCAGGTCGGACCACCGCAGGGTGCAGTGGTAGACGAAGCGGTCGCTCATGATCGGCTGCGGTCCGCGCTCTTAGTCACGGGTCAGCTTGCGGTAGGTCACCCGGTGCGGGCGGGCCGCCTCCGCGCCGAGCCGGTCGATCTTGTTCTTCTCGTACGCCTCGAAGTTGCCCTCGAACCAGAACCAGCGGGACGGGTCCTCGTCGTCGCCCTCCCAGGCCAGGATGTGCGTGGAGACCCGGTCGAGGAACATCCGGTCGTGGGAGATGACCACGGCGCAGCCGGGGAACTCCAGCAGCGCGTTCTCCAGGCTGGAGAGGGTCTCGACGTCCAGGTCGTTGGTCGGCTCGTCGAGCAGGATCACGTTGCCGCCGATCTTCAGCGTCAGCGCCAGGTTGAGCCGGTTGCGCTCGCCGCCGGAGAGCACCTTGGTCGGCTTCTGCTGGTCCGGCCCCTTGAATCCGAACGCCGCGATGTACGCCCGCGACGGCATCTCGACCTTGCCCACCATGAGGTAGTCCAGGCCGTCGGAGACGACCTCCCAGACGCTCTTGTCGCCGTCGAGGCCCTGCCGGTTCTGGTCGACGTACGACAGCGAGACGGTGGGGCCGACCCGAACCTCGCCGCCGGTCGGCTGCTCCAGCCCGACGATGGTCTTGAACAGCGTGGTCTTGCCGACGCCGTTGGGGCCGATGATGCCGACGATGCCGTTGCGCGGCAGCGAGAACGACAGGTTGTCGATCAACAGCCGGTCGCCGAAGCCCTTGCTGAGGTTCTGCGCCTCGATCACCGTGTTGCCCAGGCGCGGGCCCGGCGGGATCTGGATCTCCTCGAAGTCGAGCTTGCGGGTCTTCTCCGCCTCGTTGGCCATCTCGTCGTAGCGGTCGAGTCGGGCCTTGGACTTGGTCTGCCGCGCCTTGGCGTTGGAGCGGACCCACTCCAGTTCCTCGGTGAGCCGCTTCTTCATCTTGGCGTCGCGGCGGCCCTCGACGGCCAGCCGGGCCGCCTTCTTCTCCAGGTAGGTGGAGTAGTTGCCCTCGTAGCCGATGGCCCGGCCGCGGTCCAGCTCCAGGATCCAGCCGGCCACCTTGTCCAGGAAGTACCGGTCGTGGGTGATCGCCATGACGGTGCCGGCGTACTTGGCCAGGTGCTGCTCCAACCAGGAGACGCTCTCCGCGTCCAGGTGGTTGGTGGGCTCGTCGAGCAGCAGCAGGTCGGGCGCCTCCAGCAGCAGCTTGCACAGCGCCACCCGGCGGCGCTCGCCACCGGAGAGCTGGGTGACGTCGGCGTCCGGCGGCGGGCAGCGCAGCGCGTCCATCGCCAGTTCGAGCTTGGAGTCGATGTCCCACGCGTCGAGGTGGTCCAGCTCCTCCTGGAGCCGGCCCATCTCCTCCATCAGCTCGTCGGAGTAGTCGGTGGCCATCTGCTCGGCGATCTTGTTGAACCGCTCCAGCTTGGCCTTGGTCTCGGCGACCGCCTCCTCGACGTTGCCGAGCACGGTCTTGGCGTCGTTGAGCGGGGGCTCCTGGGCGAGCATGCCGACGGTGTAGCCGGGCATCAGCCGGGCCTCGCCGTTGCTCGGCTTGTCCAGCCCTGCCATGATCTTGAGGAGGCTGGACTTGCCGGCGCCGTTGGGGCCGACCACACCGATCTTGGCCCCCGGCAGGAAGCTCAGCGTCACGTTGTCGAGCACGACCTTGTCGCCGTGCGCCTTGCGCGCCTTTTCCAGGACGTAGATGTACTGGGCCACGGTGTGGGCTACCTCCGTAGGGTTGCGACTGGGATCGGCGGGCGCGGGCGCGGGCTTCGACCTCCGCCCGCCGCCGCCGGCCGGTGGCCGGCCGCACGCACGCCATCCTCAATCCTGACAGGTACGCGGCGTCGCGCCCACATCACCCCGCCCCCGAACCTCCGGACGCGTCGCGCCACCCCTGCTTCCGAGCAGGGGTATCGACAAGATCACGCCAAGGGTTGGACCATCGTGGGAAGGGTAGGTGACTCCGGCACGGGGCCCCAGAAGCCGCAGCTACGCTCAGTACGCTCATTCGCGGTTGACCCGTCAGCACCCGGAGGTGGCCGAACGTGACCGTCCGCAGCTCCTTTGTCGTAGTGGCGAACCGGCTACCCGTCGACGAGGTGAGCACCCCCGAAGGACGGCAGTGGCGTCGCAGCCCCGGGGGGCTGGTGACCGCACTGCACCCCGTCCTCGCCGAGCACCAGGGCACCTGGGTCGGCTGGGCCGGTGGCACCGGCGCCGCCCCCGAGCCCTTCGACCTGGAGGGCATCCGGCTGCACCCGGTGCCGCTGAGCGCGGAGGAGCTGGAGCGCTACTACGAGGGCCAGTCCAACGCGACGATCTGGCCGCTCTACCACGACGCGGTGGAGACGCCCGCCTACAAGCGCCGCTGGCGTGAGGCGTACCGCCTGGTCAACGCCCGTTTCGCGGAGGCCGCGGCGGAGGTCGCGGCCGAGGGGGCGACGGTCTGGGTGCAGGACTACCAGCTCCAGCTCGTCCCGGCGATGCTCCGCGAGCTGCGGCCCGACCTGCGGATCGGCTTCTTCCTGCACATCCCGTTCCCGCCCATCGAGCTGTTCATGCAGATGCCGTTCCGCACCGAGATCCTGCGCGGCCTGCTCGGCGCCGACCTGGTCGGGTTCCAGCAGCGCCTCGCCGCGCAGAACTTCGTCCGGCTGGCCCGGCACCTGCTCGGGCTGCGCTACGAGGGGCAGATGATCCAGGTCGACGGGCGCCAGGTGAAGGCCGGCGCGTTCCCGATCTCCATCGACACGAAGGAGATGGAGCGGCTGGCCGCCGACGCGGCGATCCAGGCCCGGGCGAAGGAGATCCGCGAGGAGCTGGGCAACCCGAAGACGATCATCCTGGGCGTCGACCGGCTCGACTACACCAAGGGCATCGAGTTGCGGCTCAAGGCCTTCCGCGAACTGCTGGCTGACGGAAAGTTGACAGTTCCCGACGCGGTCATGGTGCAGGTCGCCACGCCCAGCCGCGAGCGCGTGGAGCACTACCAGGCACTACGCGTGAAGGTGGAGCGGGAGGTCGGCCGGATTAATGGCGAATTCGGCAGGGTCGGCGTGCCGGCGGTGCATTATCTGCATCAGTCGTACAGTCGCACTGAACTCGCCGCGATGTACGCCGCCGCCGACGTGATGATGGTGACCCCGCTGCGAGACGGAATGAACCTGGTAGCCAAGGAGTACGTCGCATCGCGCGCCGACCAGGGCGGTGCACTCGTGCTCAGCGAGTTCGCCGGCGCCGCCACCGAGCTGCGTCAGGCGTTCCTGTGTAACCCGCACGACCCTGACGCGGTCAAGGACGCCCTGCTGAGGGCCGTGCACGTCGAGAAGCCGGAGGCACGCCGCAGAATGCGGACAATGCAACGCCATCTTCGCACCCACGACGTGGGGCACTGGGCGAAGTCCTTCCTCACCGAGCTCGGTGTGCCTCAATCGGAGGACGCGTGAACGCCGCCAACGAGATCGTCACCCCGGCGGCCGGCACGATGGACCCGGAACTGCGGGCGGCCATCGGCCGCATCGCCCGGGTACCCCAGCTTCTGATCGCCTGCGACTACGACGGCACCCTGGCGCCGATCGTGGAGGACCCGAGCAAGGCCGTGCCGCTGCCGGAGTCGGTGGCGGCCGTCCGGGCGCTGGCCGCCCTGCCCCAGACCACCGTGGCGGTGGTCTCCGGGCGGGCCCTGCGCGACCTGGCCGCCCTCTCCCGGCTGCCCAGCGAGGTCCACCTCGTCGGCAGCCACGGCTCCGAGTTCGACATCGGCTTCGTCGAGCGGCTCTCCCCCGAGCTGATCGCGGTCCGCACCCGGCTGCGCGACGCCCTGCGCGAGATCGCCTCGGCCCACCCGGGAATCCGGCTGGAGCGCAAGCCGGCGAGCGTCGCCGTGCACACCCGCGGGGTGGCCCCCGAGATCGCGGCTGCCGCCATCGAGGCGGTCCGCAGCGGCCCAGCCACCTGGGACGACGTCACCGTCACCCAGGGCAAGGAGGTCATCGAGCTGTCGGTGGTCGCCACGCACAAGGGCACGGCCGTCGACCAACTGCGCACCCAGCTCTCCGCCAGCGCGGTGCTCTTCATCGGCGACGACGTCACCGACGAGAACGCCTTCGGCAACCTGCACGGGCCGGACGTCGGCATCAAGATCGGCCCCGGTGACACCCAGGCCGGCTACCGGGTCGCCGAACCGATCGAGGCCGCCCGCGCCCTCGGCCTGCTGCTGGAGACCCGGCGGCACTGGCTCTTCGGCGAGCGCGCGGTGCCCATCGAGCGGCACTCGATGCTGGCCAACGGGCGGACCGTGGCCCTGCTCACCCCCGAGGCCAAGGTCACCTGGCTCTGCCACCCAAAGCCGGACTCGGCGGCGATCTTCGCCGACCTGGTCGGCGGCAGCCCCGCCGGGCACTTCAGCGTGGCCCCGGAACGCGGGGGCATCCCGCTCGGGCAGCGCTACCGCTCGGGGACGATGACCGTCGAGACCCGGTGGTCGGGCCTGACCGTCACCGACTGGCTGGACAAGCCGGCCAGGGAGACCACGCCGGACGGCCCGGCCGTCGTGACCGGCGACTCGACAATGGTCCGGGTGCTCACCGGCTCGGGCCGGGCCCGGCTGGAGTTCGCGCCCCGGCCCGAGTTCGGCCAGGTCGCGGTGCAGTTGCAGCCGATCGGCGACGGCCTGCTGGTGCTCGGCTCCAACGAGCCGGTCGCGCTCTACTCGCCCGGGGTCGAGTGGCAGGTCACCAACGACGGCGGCTACGAGACGGCCAAGGCCGTCGTCGACCTCTCCGCCTCCGGTGGGCAGGTCGTGCTGGAGCTGCGCTTCGGCACGCACAGCCTGGAACACCACCGGATGTCGGTCCACGAGCGGCAGGCCCTGGCCGAGCAGCCCTGGAAGGACTGGGTGGCCACCCTGCGGCTGCCGAGCACCGCCCGGGACCTGGTGGTCCGCAGCGCGCTGACCCTGCGCGGGCTCTGCCACGAGGCCACCGGCTCGATCCTGGCCGCCGCGACCACCTCGCTGCCGGAGGAACTGGGCGGCGTCCGCAACTGGGACTACCGCTACTGCTGGCTGCGGGACGCGGCGATGACCGCGCGGTCCCTGGTCGACCTGGGCTCGATCGAGGAGGCCGAGGCGCTGCTGCGCTGGGTCGACGGGTGCATCGAGCGCACCGGCGGGCACCCGGAGCGGCTGCACCCGCTCTACACGGTGGACGGCTACGAACTGGGCGCCGAGGCGGTCATCGACACCCTGCCCGGTTACGCCGGCTCCCGGCCGGTCCGGGTCGGCAACCTCGCCAACCACCAGCTCCAGCTCGACGTCTTCGGCCCGATCGCGGACCTGATCGCGGCCGTGGCCGACGCCCGCGGCTCCGTCCGCGAGGACGAGTGGCGGGTGCTCGACAACATGGTCGAGGCGGTCCGCCGCCGCTGGCACGAGCCCGATCACGGCATCTGGGAGGCCCGCCTCCCCCCGCGGCACCACATCTTCTCGAAGGTGATGTGCTGGATGACCGTCGACCGGGCGCTGCACGTCATGCGCCAGCACGGCGGCGAGGACCGGCCGGAGTGGGTGGAGCTGCGCGACCGCATCGGCGCCAACGTGCTGGAGTACGGCTGGCACGAGACCGTCGAGGCCTACAGCGTGGCGTACGGGGACGAGGAGATGGACGCCTCGTCGCTGTGGATCGGGCTCTCCGGCCTGCTCCCCGGCGACGACCCGCGCTTCCTCTCCACCGTCCTGCGGATCGAGGCGGACCTGCGCAGCGGCCCGGTCGTCTACCGCTACCACTGGGACGACGGCCTGCCCGGGCGGGAGGGCGGCTTCCACATCTGCACGGCGTGGCTCATCGAGGCGTACCTGCGCACCGGACGGCGTACCGACGCCGAGGAGCTGTTCTCGCAGATGGTGGACACCGCCGGCCCGACCGGCCTGCTGCCCGAGCAGTACGACCCGATGGCCGAGCGCGGGCTGGGCAACCACCCGCAGGCCTACAGCCACCTCGGCCTGATCCGCTGCGCCCTGCTGCTGGACAACATGCTCAAGCAGTGACCTGACCGGCGACGACGGCGGCCGGAGACTGTGTCTCCGGCCGCCGTCGTCATCCCGTCTGACTCTGCCCGGTCGAACCCGAGCCGCCCCACGGGCAACGCCCACCGGGAATTTCCGGGCAGCCCGCTCGCGCAGGGATCAAGCCTGACCGCCCGGAGCGAGTGGGCTGCCCGGAAATCCCTCAGGTCCAGCCCCGGCGAGAGCGTCGACCACGTCCCCCAGCACCACCACCGCGGGCGGGCGCAGCCCGGCGGCCGCCACGTCGGCGGCCACCGCGCCGAGCGTGGAGCGGAGCACCCGCTGCGCCCCGGTCGTCGCCTCCTGCACCACGGCGGCCGGTGTCTCCGCCGGCTTGCCGTGCGCGATCAGCGTCGCGGTGATCGCCGCGAGGTTCTTCAGCCCCATCAGCACGACCAGCGTGCCACGCAGCCCGGCCAGCGCCTCCCACCGGACCAGGGAGGCCGGCGAGTCGGGTGCGACGTGCCCGGAGACCACGGTGAACTCGTGGGCCACCCCCCGATGGGTGACCGGGACGCCCGCCGCGGCCGGAGCCGCGATCGAGCTGGTCACGCCGGGCACCACGGTCACCGGCACGCCGGCCGCCGCGCAGGCCAGCAGCTCCTCGCCGCCCCGGCCGAAGACGTACGGGTCGCCGCCCTTGAGCCGCACCACGAACTTCCCGGCCAGGGCGCGGTCCACGAGGATCCGGTTGATCTCCTCCTGGCCCCGGGACGGGCCGTACGGGATCTTGGAGGCGTCCACGAGTTCGACGTCGGGGCGCAGCTCGTCGAGGAGCAGCCCGGGGACGAGCCGGTCGGCGACCACCACGTCCGCCTCGGTGAGCAGCCGCCAGCCCTTGACGGTGATCAGCTCCGGGTCCCCCGGACCGGCCCCCACCAACGCAACCCGCCCACCCTGTGGGGATGGAAGGGACCCTTCCTCCACCGCAGGCGTTGACCGGGGGCCCTTCCTCACGTCCAGGAGGGCGCGGACGGCGTCGCGGACGGCCATCGCCCGGCGCGGGTCGCCTCCGCCGAGCACCGCCACGGTCACCGGCCCGTGCCGGGTCACCGCCGGCGTCCAAGCGGTGGCGGCGGCGCGGTCGTCGGCGCGTACGCAGAAGATGCGACGCTCGGCGGCGGCGGCGCTGACCGACGCGGCGGCGAGCGGGTCGTCGACCGCGACCTGGACCAGCCACGCGCCGTCCAGGTCGTCGGGGGCGAACCGGCGCGGCGCCCAGTGCAGCCGTCCGGCGTCGACGTGCGCGCGCAGCGCCGGGGTCAGCTCGGGCGCGACGAGGAAGACGTGCGCCCCGGCGTCGAGCAGGGCCGGCACCCGCCGGGTGGCCACCGCTCCCCCGCCCACCACGACCACCCGGCGGCCGGCGAGCCGCAGGCCGAGCGGGTACGGGTTGCCGCTCACGCCGCCGCCCCGCCCTGCTCGCCGGCGACGGCGGAACGCGACACGCCTGCGGGCCGCTCGCTCCGGTCGCTCACTTCTCGGCCACCCCCGCCGAGTCGAACGTGGCCACCTCGTGCAGCACCCGGACCGCGCCGGTGACCACCGGCAGCGCGAGCAGCGCGCCGGTGCCCTCGCCCAGGCGCAGCCCGAGGTCGATCAGCGGCGCCAGGCCCAGCCGGCGCAGCGCGACCGTGGCCCCCGGCTCGGCGGAGCGGTGCCCGGCCACCATGGCGGCCACGGCGTGCGGCGCGAGGGCCGCCGCGGCGAGGGCTGCGGCGACCGCGATCACCCCGTCCAGCAGCACCGGGGTGCGGCGGGCGGCGGCGCCCAGGATCAGCCCGGCCAGCGCGGCGTGCTCCAGCCCGCCGACGGCGGCCAGCACGCCCAGTGGGTCGGCGGGATCGGGGTCGTGCCGGCGCAGCGCGGCCCGCACGACGTCGACCTTGCGGGCGTACGTCGGGTCGTCGACCCCGGTGCCCCGGCCCGTCGTCTCCGCCGGGTCGATGCCGGTGAACGCGGCGATCAGGGCGGCGGCCGGCGTGGTGTTGCCGATGCCCATGTCCCCCGTGAGCAGGATGCCCGCGCCCGCGTCGATCAACTCGTCGGCCACCCGGATGCCGGTCTCGACGGCCGCGCGGGCCTCCTCGCGGGTGAGCGCGGCGGTCACCGCCAGGTCCCGGGTGCCGGGGCGGACGTTCGCCGCGACCAGCCGGGGCGCGTCGCGGGCCGGCAGGCTGTCCGCCGGGGGCCGGGTGAGCGGAATGGCCGGCGCGCCATCGGCGGCCAAGGCACCCGCCGGGCCGTCGGCGAGCGGGGCACCCGCCGGGGTGCCGGTGGCCGGGAGCGGGGTGGCCACGCCGACGTCGACGACGGTGACCGAGGCGCCGGCCTGCCGGGCGAACGCGTTGACGACCGCGCCGCCGGCCAGGAAGTTGCCGATCATCTGCGCGGTGACCTCCTGCGGCCAGGGCGTCACCCCCTGGGCGTGCACGCCGTGGTCACCGGCGAAGATCGCGACCGCGGCCGGCTCGGGCAGCGGCGGCGGGCAGTGCCCGGCCAGGCCGGCGAGGCGTACGGAGAGTTCCTCCAGGGCGCCGAGCGAGCCGGCGGGCTTGGTCAGCCGCCCCTGCAACTCCCGCGCGGCGGCCATCGCCGACTCGTCCGGCGGCCGGATCGCCGCGATCGTGGTCTCCAGCATCATCAGAATTCGCCCGTGAAACCCCTGGCTTCAGCCACGGGGAGGAAAGGATGGTCAGGCGTCGCGTTGGTTCTCGACATAGTGTTTGACGGCCTCCATGGTTGCGCCGCCGACAGTGGCGACAAAGTACGAGTGGCCCAGAGGGGCGGGTAGCCGGGACCGCGGTGACGGGAATTCGGCGCGCAGCAGACGCCACGTGCGGCCCTTGATCTGCTTGACGAGCCGGTGGATGCCGAACTGCGGATCGCATGTGATGAACAGGCGCACATGGTCGGCATCGTCAATTCCACGATGGGCGCGTCGCGTTCGGCGCATTCCTCGCGGATGATTTCTTTGAGACTTCCTCCATCCCCCACTATAAAGCTGACTGACGTATTGTGTTGATTGTGGACGAAACGGTGCGGTACACCTACCGGCTGCGCCCTGGCGCAACCGCGCGGGCCGCGCTGCTCACCGAGTGGGGCCGATGCCGATGGCTGTGGAACGAAGCCGTCCACCAGCAGAAGTCCCGCCGCAAGCCCACCTTCTGCACGCTGTCCAAAATGCTCACCGATGCACGCGCCCGGTCCTCGTGGCTGCGCGACGGCACCCAAGTCGCCCAACAGCAGACACTGCGCACCTACTCCCTGGCACTTCAGCACTCCTACAAGATCAAAGGCCGAGGGCGACCAACGGTCAAACGCCGGAAGTGCACCCTGCCCAGCCTTGAGTACACCCTGCGTGGGTTCACCATCCGGGAACGTCGGCTGCGCTTGGCCGGTGGCATCACTATCCCGGTGCTCTGGTCCCGAGACCTGCCGTCCACGCCGACCAGCGTGCGCATCTACCAGGACTCGCTGGGCCACTGGTACGCCTCGTTCGTCGTTCGTCGCGAAGCGGAAGTGGCACCGGCCGTCGACAGGTCGATCGGCGTTGACTGGGGCGTCACCACCACCGCCACCACCACCGATCCCGCCTACGACCTGCCGCACCTCGGCCACCGCAAGCGGTGCGCTGCGGAGCTGGCCAAGGCACAGCGCAAGATGAGCCGTCGGCGTCGCCCCCGAGGCAACCCGCCGTCGAGGGGCTACCTGCAAGCCAAACGGCAGGCCGCCAGGCTCAACAAGAAGGCGGCCCGACAGAACGCACACGAAGCCCGACAGTGGGCAAAAAGGGTCGTGAACGACCATGACGTGATCGCCGTTGAGAACTTCAAGCCGACGTTCCTGACGCGAAGCACCATGGCGCGCAAGGTCGCAGACGCCGCGATCGGCGCGGCGAAGCGAGAGCTGATCGAACGCGGCGCGCGGGCGGGCCGAAAGGTGGTGCTGGTGCCGCCCGCCTACACCACGATGACCTGCTCGCAGTGCGGAACGAGAGCCAAGGAACGCCTCGGGCTGGGTGTGCGAACTTTCCGGTGCGACAGCTGCGGGCATACTGCCTGTCGAGACCGGAACGCCGCGGGGGCGATCCTCGCCACGGTAGAACGCGACCGTGCTGGTGCTGACGACGCAAGACACGTGAACACCTCCCTTCGGGGTTGGTAGCTGCGCGCAGTCCGAGCCAGAAATCCCCCCGACTTCCAGCCGTGGGGAAGCGTTAAGCCTCCAGGATCTCCGCCAGTACCTCGGTGAACGCGTCGGTGGTGGCCGTGTCGCGCACGGCGATGCGTAGCCAGTCCGGGCCGAGGCCGGGGAACGTGTCGCCCCGGCGTACCGCCCAGCCGCGCTGCCGCAGGGCGACCCGCACGTCGGCGGCCCCGGGGACGTGCACCAGCACGAACGCGCTGGCGGGACGGCCGGCGACGCGTACGCCGGGCAGGGCCGACAGGCGGGCGACCAGGTGGTCGCGGTCGGCGGCGAGCCGGGCGGCGATGGCGCGCTCGGCCTCGACCGCGACGGGCGTGGCGCAGGCCGACGCGGCGGCCAGGGCGGGGGTGGAGACGGCCCAGAGCGGCTGGGCCGCGGCCAGCCGCTCCAGCAGGTCCGCCTCGCCGAGCAGGTAGCCGATGCGCAGACCGGCCAGGCCCCAGGTCTTGGTGAGGCTGCGGACCACCAGCAGGCCCGGCAGGTCCCGCCGGGCGGCCAGCGACTCCGGTTCGCCGGCCACGCCGGGGGCGACGGTGGTGTCGGCGAACGCCTCGTCGACCACCAGCACCCGGCCGGGTCGGGCCAGGGCGGCCAGGTCGCCGGCGGGGTGCAGCACCGACGTCGGGTTGGTCGGGTTGCCGATCATCACGAGGTCGGCGTCGGCGGGCACCCGGGCCGGGTCGAGCCGGAAGTCGTCGTCCGCGCCGAGCAGCACCCGCTCGACCTGGTGCCCGGCGGCGCGCAACGCCGCCTCCGGCTCGGTGAACTGCGGGTGCACCACCACCGGTCGGCGTACCCCGGCGAGCGCCCGGGCGAGCAGCACGAAGCCCTCGGCCGCGCCGGCGGTCAGCAGCACCTCGGCCGGCGGGCGGCCGTGCCGGGCCGCGACGGCGGCCCGTGCTGGCCCCGGGTCGGGGTACGCGGCGAGGTCGCCGAGCGCGGCGGTGATCGGGTCGGCCAGCCAGTCCGGCATCGCGTCGCGCCGCACGTTGACGGCGAGGTCGACGAGCCCCGGCCCCACCTCGGCGTCGCCGTGGTGGGTGAGGTCGGGTTCGGGGAGGGTCCCGGTCGGCTGACCACGCATGTCCGCGATCCTGCCGGGAAGGTGCCGCGCGGGACAGCGGATCCCGGCGTGGGCCGCATCACCACACGGGCGTTTATGAATATTTCTCAGGTACGAATCGGAAATGTCATAACTTGAGCGTGTGAGCAATCGACCCCTTGCCGCCGCTGGTCGTCTCGTTCCCCTCCTCCGCGCCGGACTGATCGCCGGGATCGTGGTCGCCGCCGTGGCGTACCCCGTGGCCGCCGCCACCGGCCTCGGCGCCAAGGTCACGGCGCACGCCATGGAACACAAGACCGAGATCCTCACCACCGCGCTGCCGGCCGAGACGTCGTACGTCTACGCGCCGGACGGCAAGACGGTGCTGACGATGTTCTACGAGGAGTACCGGCAGTACACGAAGCTGGCCGACATCTCCCCGCACATGCAGCAGGCGATCGTCGCCGCCGAGGACAACCGCTTCTACCAGCACCGGGGCGTCGACCCGAAGGGCGTCGCCCGCGCCTTCGTGGCCAACGCCCGCTCCAGCGGCGTCTCCCAGGGCGCCTCCACGCTCACCATGCAGTACGTGCGGATGGCGCTGCGGGACAGCGCGAAGACGCCGAAGGAGGTGCAGGAGGCCACCCAGCAGACCAGCCTGCGCAAGGTCCGCGAGATGCGGATGGCGATGGACCTGGAGAAGGAACTCAGCAAGGACGACGTCCTGGAGCGCTACCTCAACTCCGCGTACTTCGGGCACCGCGCGTACGGCATCTACGCGGCCAGCGAGATCTTCTTCTCCAAGGCCCCCAAGGACCTCAGCCCCGTCGAGGCGGCCACCCTCGCCGGCCTGGTCAAGTCCCCGTCCGAGTACGACCCGGCCAGCTCCGACCAGAAGGACGCCACCGGCCGGCGCAACTACGTGCTCGACCGGATGGCCCAGCTCGGATACCTCTCGCCGGACGCCGTCACGCAGGCGAAGACCGAGCCGATCCGGCTGAAGCTGACGTACCCGCCGAACGACTGCGCCTCCGTGCCCGAGAAGTGGAACAGCTGGGGCTTCGCCTGCGACTACCTGAAGAACTGGTGGAGCACGCAGCCCGCGTTCGGCGAGAACCGGCTGGAGCGGTTGGACAAGCTGCGCCGGGGCGGCTACCGGATCGTGCTCAGCCTCGACCCCAAGATCCAGGAGGCGGCCGAGCAGAACGTCGGCACCAAGGAGAACACCGGCAGCCCCTTCGCCAACGGCATCGTGGTCTCCGAGCCCGGCACCGGGCGGGTCAAGGCGATGGCGGTGAACCGGACGTACTCGCTGGACCTGAGCGAGAACGGGCAGAGCTCCAACCCCGAGGCCGGGCCGAAGGTCAAGGCGAACTACCCGAACACCGTGGCGCCCCTGCTCGGCGGCGGCGACCTGGCGGGCTACCAGGCCGGCTCGACGTTCAAGATGTTCCCCATGCTGGCCGCACTCAACGCGGGCATGCCCCTGTCCACCTCGTTCAACGCACCGCACCGGTACCGCTCCGAGGTCTACGACGGTTGGTCGCCGTCCAACGCCAGCGGCGCGATGAGCGGCAACCAGACCATGTGGTCCGGCTTCGGCAAGTCGGTGAACACGTACTTCGTGTGGCTGGAGGAGCAGGTCGGCGCGGACAAGGCGGTCCGCCTGGCCGAGCAGCTCGGGCTGCGCTGGCGCACCGACGTCGACCGGGAGCACGCGTCCCCGGCCAAGGCGAAACAGTGGGGCGCGTTCACCCTCGGCGTCTCCGACGCCACGCCGCTGGAGATGGCCAACGCGTACGCCGCGATCGCCGCGGACGGCCGCTACTGCGAGGCGATCCCGGTGCAGGCGATCTACAACCGGGACGGCACGCCGACCACCTGGAAGACCGCCTCCGGCATCGAGCGGGAGGTCGCCAAGCCGCGCTGCCGGCAGGTGGTGAACGCCGACGCCGCCCGCGCCGCCACCGACGCCGCCCGCTGCCCGACCGGCGACACCCCGGCCCGCGGCAGCTGCGGCGGCTGGTCGACCGCGGACAGCGTGCGGGGCACCGTCGGCCGCCCGGTGGCCGGCAAGACGGGCACCACCGACAGCACCCGGTCGGCCTGGTTCGTCGGCTACACCCCGGAACTGGCGGCGGCGAGCTTCATCTCCGACCCGGACAACCCGTTCAACGCGGTCGGCGACGGCCAGTCCCAGATCCCGATCAAGGCGGTGGCGCAGACCCTCCGCGACGGCCTCAAGGGCCAGCCCACCCGCCAGTTCACCCCACCGTCGGACCGCATCGTCGGCTGAGCCGGGGGCGCACGGCCACCGCCCCGGTCCCGGTGCCGCCCGGGGGTCGGGGTGGGTCAGCGCAGGTCGGCGGAGACGAGGGACCAGACCTCCAGGTCGACCCGGCCGCCCCGGACGAAGCCGGCGTTGCGGAGCAGGCCCTCATAGCTGAACCCGGCCTTCTCGGCGACCCGGCGGGAGGCCAGGTTGCCGGGAGCGACCCGCAGCTCGACGCGCTGGAAGCCGTGTTCGAGGATCAGCGCGATGGCGAGCGCGTCGACCGCCTCGGCCGCCAGGCCGAAGCCCCGCGCGTGCGCCGCCATCGCGTAGGAGACCTCGGTGCACCGGGCGCCCCAGTCGGTGCGCCGCGTCCACAGGCAGCCCACCACCAGGTCGTCCTCCCGGCGTACCACCGCGTAGTGGTCGCCGTCGCCGCTGTCGCGCCGCTGCCGCGCCAGGTCGGTGCACCAGGCCAGGCCGTCGATCTGACCGGAGGTGTCGGCCAGCGGCAGCCACCGCCGGGTCTGCCGGTCGGCGAAGACCTCGTCGGCCGCCGCCGCGTCGGCCCCGGTCAGCGCGCGTACCTCGGTGCGGGGCGTGGAGACGGTCAGCGCCGGAAAGCGACGGACCGCCACCTGACCGATCACGCGGGCACCCCGTCGGGCCGGGCGGTCGCGGGGTCGGCCGCCGCCGCCACCGCCGCGTCCACGAGGCGGGCCGCCAGCTGCGGGTACGCCGCCCAGTGCAGGGTGAGCTGCGAGGCGTGCACGCCCCGCCAGACGAAGCCCTCGGGCGCCCCGCCGTCCCAGCTCCACGCCGGCCGCGCCCCGGCGCGCGGGGTGAGCACGCCGCGGTGCTCCTTGTGCCCCGCCACCACCGTCCCCGCCGGCCCCACGAGGCTGTCGGTCAACGCGGTCGCCTGCCGGTAGCCCACCACCAGGCCGTCGCGGCGCGTCCCCACCGCGTCGAGCACGCCGCACATGGGCAGCCCGTCCAGTTCCCGGGCCAGCCAGAGCAGGCCGGCCCCCTCGGCGACGACCGGCCGCCCGGTGCGGGCCAGCTCGGCGACCGCGATGCAGAGCCGGCGGTTGGCGGAGAGCTGCTCGGCGTACGACTCGGGCAGCCCGCCGCCGACGACCAGCGCGCCGGTGCCGGCGGGCAGCGCCTCGTCGTGCAGCGGGTCGACCGTCACCACCTCGGCGCCGGCCGCCCGGAGCAGCTCGACGGCCTCGGGATCGCTGTAGCTGCCGCCCGGCGCCCCGGCGACCGCGACGACCGGGCGCGGCCCGGCGACCTCCCGCCCGGGCTGCGGCGTCCAGGGCGGCGCGGGCAGGGGCGGCGCGGAGCGGGCCAGGCCCAGCAGCCGGTCCAGCTCGACGGTGGCGGCGACCGCCTCGCCGAGCCGGCGGACCGCGCGGGTGGCCTCGTCGGTGCGGGCGAGCGCGGGCACCGCCCCGTACCGGCGGGCGGGCAGCACGGACGGCAGGTCCTGGCGGCGCAGCGCGCCGTAGACGGGCACGCCGATGTCGTCCAGCGCCGCGCGCAGCAGCTCCTCGTGCCGGGAAGACGCCACCCGGTTGAGGATCACCCCGCCGAGCCAGAGCTGCTCGTCGTACGAGCGGAAGCCGTGCACCAGGGCGGCCACCGACTGCCCCGTCGCCGCGACGTCGACCACGAGCACGACCGGGCTGCGCAGCGCGGTGGCCACGGCGGCCGTCGACTCGCTCTCCGGGCGGCCGGCGAGGCTGTCGTACAGGCCCATGCTGCCCTGCACCACGGCGAGCCCGGCGCCGGCCGCGCCGTGGCCGACGAGGGGGGCGATCCGGTCGGCGCCGACCAGCCGGGGATCGAGGATCCGACCGGGGCGGCCGGCGGCCAGCCCGAGGTACGCGGCGTCCACGCGGTCGGGGCCGACCTTGAACCCGGCGACGTCGACGCCCCGGTCGGCGAACGCGGCGAGCAGCCCGATCGCCAGCGCGCTCTTGCCGTGGCCGGAGGACGGCGCGCTGAGCACCAGGCGCGGCACGACGGTCATCATCGACTCCCTTGCGGGGCGGCGGGGGGACCTGCGGCGGGCCGACCGCGCGGTCCGCCCGCGTGACGATAGCCGAAGCGGCCGCCGCGCGGTCGCCGCCGAACGGGCCCGCCGGCGGTGTCGGGCGTCGCCGGGCGGAGTCGTCGACACCCCGCCCAGGCCCGCGATGGGGGCTGTCGAAGCGAGTGCCTCCGGTCACAGGGGTAGCCTCGTGGGCGTGTACCGGTTCCTGCTGACGCCGCGCTGGCTGGGCATTCTCGCACTGACCCTGGTCGCCTCGGCGGTGATGGTGCTGCTCGGCAACTGGCAGCTGGACCGCTACCACGGCCGTACGGAGGCCAACGAGCGGATCGACGCCGGCCTGCGGATGGCCCCGGTGCCGCTGCGGGACGTGCTGCCCGCCCCGACGGGCGGCAACGGCACGGCCGGCCCCGCCCCCGTCGCGGAGAAGGCCTGGACCAAGGTCACCGTGACCGGCCGCTACGACCCGGCGAACGTGGTCCTGGTCCGGGGCCGCTCGGTGGACCGCACGGTCGGCTTCGAGGTGGTCGCCCCGCTCGTGCTGGCCGACGGCACGGCCGTGCTGGTGGACCGGGGCTGGATCCCGCCGGCCCGGGGCGGCGACGCGACCGTCCAGCCGGAGGTGCCGGCCCTCCCGCCCGGCGAGGTCACCGTGACGGGGCGCGTGCACCTGAGCGAGAGCGGCTCGGTCGCCGTGACCCGGCGTGACGGCAAGCTGGAGACCCGGCGGATCGGCGTGCCCCGGCTGGCCCGGGAGCTGCCCTACCCCGTGCACGGCGCGTACCTGCTGCTCGACGAGCAGACCCCGGCGGCCGACCCCGCGTTCAAGGACGTGCCGGTCGGATACAACAACAACTGGCAGAACTTCGGCTACGTCGTGCAGTGGTGGATCTTCGCCGCGATGACCCTGTTCGGCTACGGCTGGGTGGCCCGCCGGGAGGCCCGTCGGCTGGCGGGCGTGGGACCGCGGCAGCCCGTCGACCGGGCCGCCGAGCCCGCGCCGCAGGGCGCCGCCTGACCCGCCCCGCCAACCCCGCTCAGCCGGTGACGCGGCCGGCGTGGATGGCGCGTACGGCGTCGATGGTGTCGGCCTCCGCCGCCGTCTTGTCGTCGCGGTAGCGCACCACCCGGGCGAAGCGCAGCGCCATCCCGCCCGGGTAGCGGGAGCTGGTCTGCACCCCGTCGAAGGCGATCTCGACCACCTGCTCGGGGCGGACCCGCACCTCCCAGTCGCCGTGCTCGACGGCGAGGGCGAGGAAGCGCTCGGTCTGCCAGCGCAGCAGCTCGTCGGTGAGGCCCTTGAACGTCTTGCCGAGCATGACGAAGTCGCCGGTGCGCGGGTCGCGGGCGCCGAGGTGCAGGTTGGACAGCCAGCCCTCCCGCCGGCCGCTGCCCCACTCGACCGCGATCACCACCAGGTCGAGGGTGTGCCGGGGCTTCACCTTCACCCAGGCGGATCCCCGCCGGCCGGCGTCGTAGGGTGCGTCGGGCGCCTTCACCACCACCCCCTCCTGGCCGGCGTCGATGGCGGCCGCGAACGCCTCGCCGGCCCGCTCCGGGTCGTCGACCTCCACCCGGCCGACCACGAGCGAGGCGTCGACCGCGGCGTCGAGCGCGGCCCAGCGCTCCCGGCCGGGCAGGTCGATCAGGTCGTCGCCGTCGAGGTGCAGCAGGTCGAAGAAGTACGGCGTCAGCACGGTCGCGCCCGTCGCCCCGGCGGCGGCCACGGCCGGGGCGACCGGGGCGGCGCCGGTGCTGCTCGGCGTGGTGCGCCGCGCCGCCCGGCTCGACGTCTGCTGGAAGGGCAGCGGACGGCCCGTCTCGTCGAGCCCGATCGCCTCCCCGTCGAGCACCAGCTCGCGTGCGGGCAGCGCCCGCACGGCGGCGACCACCTCCGGCACCCGGGCGGTGATGTCGTCCAGGCTGCGGGTGAACACGGCGATGTCGTCGCCGGAGCGGTGCACCTGGATCCGGATGCCGTCGAGCTTGACGTCGACCACGGCGGGGGTGCCCGTCGCCGCGAGCGCCTCGTCCACCGAGGGCGCGCTCTGCGCCAGCATCGGCGCGAGCGGGCGGCCGACCTGGAGGCCGAAGGCGCCCAGCGCCGCCGCGCCCCCGTCGAGCGCGGCGACCGCGACCGCGCGCAGGTCACCGGCGAGCAGCAGCGCCCGGCGTACGGCGACGAGCGGCACGTCGGCGGCCCGGGCCACCGCGTCGGCGAGCAGCCCCGCCTGCGCGCCCTGGCGCAGCTCACCGCTGAACAGGCCGGTCAGCAGCCGCTGCTCCTCGGCGGTGGCGGCGGCGTAGAGCGCGCCCAACAGCGCCCGGCGGCGGGCCTGGGAACCCGGCCCGTGCACGGACGCGATCTCGTCGATGGCCGCGTCGACGGCGGACACGGTCAGGGTCGGCTCGGTGGCCGGCGGCGGCAGGTCACGCAGGCTCGCCCAGCCGACCCCGGTCTGCCGCTGGCGCAGCTCGCCGGCCAGCCAGCCGGCACCCGCCGGGACCTCGGACGGGTCGAGCGCCCGCAACGCGGCGGCGAGCAGCTCCACCTTGGTCCGCCGGGCCCGGGTGGCGCCGACGGCGGCGGAGGTGGCTGCCAGGTCGAGGAACCGCACGGCTCCATCCTGCCAGCCACCCCCGACACGACCCCGGGCATTGCCGTGCCCGGGCGCCGGAAACCTCCGCCCGCCGGGATGGCGGGTCAGGCCGAGACGGGTTCCTCGATGCGCAGCCCGCGGGCGCGGATCTCCTCGGCGACCCGGGAGAGCACCGTGTCGAGAGCGACCAGCGCGGCGGACAGGTCGCCGAGCTGTTCCTTGAGCGTGTCCTCGGACCACGCGGAGACGTCGACGTCCCCCAGGGCGCTGACGGCGGCGTCGAGCCGGCCCATCACCTCATTCGTACGCATGTTCGAGAGGCTATAACAACCCGACCGGCGACACACCGCAAACTCCCACATCGACCCGGAAGTTACGGTTCCGACACCTAACGCCCGTCGACGCCCGCCTCGGCGACCTTCTTCAGCAGCAGCGCCTCGGCCAGACAGACCCGGGCGAACTCCCCGAGGTGCAGGCTCTCGTTCGGGCCGTGCGCCCGGGCCTGCGGGTCCTCCACGCCGGTCACCAGGATCGCCGCGCGCGGGAACATCTCCTGGAAGGTGGCGATGAACGGGATCGAGCCGCCGATGCCGAGGTCCACCGGGTCGGTGCCGTCCCAGGCGGTCCGGAACGCCGAGCGGGCCGCGTCGAACATCGGCCCGGACGCGTCGATGACGCACGGCGCGCCGTCGTGCTCGAAGACGACTGTCACCCGCGCGCCCCACGGGGCGTGCTTCTCGAGGTGGGCGCGCAGGGCCGCGTACGCCCGCTTCGGGTCGTCGCCCGGCGCCAGCCGTACGCTCAGCTTGGCCCTGGCCGCCGGCACCAGGGCGTTCGGCGCCTCGGCGGTGGACGGGGCGTCGATGCCGAGCACCGCGAGGGCCGGCTTGGTCCAGAGCCGCTCGGTGATCCGTCCGGTGCCGATGAGGCTGACGCCCTCGGCCAGCCCCGCCTCGGCGCGGAACCGGTCCTCCGGGTAGTCGACGCTCGCGCCCTCCCGGGCGACCAGCCCGTCGACGGCCACGTCCCCGGCCTCGGTGTGCAGGGTGGCCAGCAACCGCGCCAGGGCGGTCAGCGCGTCCGGCACGGGACCGCCGTAGACGCCGCTGTGCACGGCGTGGTCGAGGGTGCGCACCTCCACGAAGCAGTTGACGATGCCGCGCAGGGACGTGGTCAGCGCCGGTACGCCGATGTCCCAGTTGGTGGAGTCGGCGATCACGATGACGTCCGAGGCGATCTCGTCGCGGTGCTCGGCGAGCAGCCGCTCCAACGAGTCGGAGCCGTACTCCTCCTCGCCCTCGACGAAGAGCACCACGCCGACCGGCAACGCGTCACCGTACGCGCGCAGCGCCGCCACGTGCGCCATGATGCCGGCCTTGTCGTCGGCGGCGCCCCGGCCGTAGAGCCGACCGTCCCGCTCCACCGGCTCGAACGGGTCCGACTCCCACAGCGTCAGGTCGCCGACCGGCTGCACGTCGTGGTGGGCGTAGAGCAGCACCGTCGGCGCCCCGGGCGGGGCCGCCTTCCGCCCGATCACGGCCGGCTGGCCGCCGGAGCGCACGATCTTGACGTCGAGACCGCAGCCGCGCACCAGCTCGGCCACCGCCTCGGCGGAACGCTCCACGTGCGAGTGGTCGAAGCCCTCGAACGCGATGCCGGGAATGCGGACGAGGCGTTCCAGGTCGGCGCGGACGCCGGGCAGCTCCCGCTCGACGGCGGCCCGGACCTCGGACTCGGACATGAGGGGTGTGGTCATGACCGGCATCGTATGCCGGCCTTACCGACCGTCCCATCCCGCCCGAGGCCGGAGTGACGGTTCGGTACCGGCCGGCCCGACCGCTCAGCGGCGGCGCACGTAGTAGCGGTCGGCGTCGTGCGGCAGGCCCGGGGCGCCGTCGACCACCAGGTCCGCGCGCGCCTCGGTGCCGTCGGCGGCGAAGTGCGACCGCTCCCCGAGGTGCCAGCGACGCAGCTCCGGCAGGATCTCCGGGCCGTCGCGCTCGATCGCCCGGGCCAGCCGCAGCGGCGCCGGGGCGGTGACGAAGACGGCCAGGGTCAGGTCCGCGGTGGCGGCGGCCCGCGCCGCGCTCACCCCCTCGACGAGGAGCACCGGCGCGACCGGGACCGGCACCGGGCGCGGCAGGAAGGCCCGCCGGACCCAGCTGAACCGGCGGTACGCCCCCGGCCGACCGGCGCGCAGCGGCCCGAGCACCCACTCCTCCAGCCGGGGCCAGAAGGTGAGCTGGTCGTCCCAGCCGTCGAGCAGGTCGTCGGTGTGCACCACCGGCGGCGGGCTGCCGCCGGGCAGGGCGGCGAGGGCGTCCGCGAGCCGCGCCGCGAACGCGCTCTTGCCCGCGCCGCTCGGCCCGTCCACCGCCACCAGCCGGGTCCGCCCCAACCGCGCCGGCCCGGCGAGCACCCGCCGGGCCAGCCGGTCGTACGCCTCGACCACCGCCACCGCCACGTGCCCGACGGTAACCAGGCCGGGCCCCCCGTCACGGAGCGGGCCTGCGGTGACGGGCGGCCCGGCGTCGGCGGGCCGCGCGGGACGCTCCGATCGGGGGTCGCCCGAACGAGCGTTCGTCGGGTGCGGCGGGGCGTTCGGCGGGCGGACTCCGCGACGGGGCGGGATGATCTGCTGGTGTCCCACAGCGTGATGAGTCCGGGCGTCGACGCCCTCCTGGAACAGGCCCGCGCCGGGGTACGCCGGCTGACCCCGCACCAGACCGTCGAGGCGGTCCGTACCGGGGCGTTGCTTATCGACACCCGCACCGACACACAGCGGCAGGAGCAGGGCGACCTGCCCGGCGCCATCGTGATCGACCGGACGGTGCTGGAGTGGCGACTCGACCCGGCCAGCGCATGGCGGATCCCGGAGGCCACGGCGTACGACCAGCGGATCGTGGTGGTGTGCCGCCAGGGCTACAGCTCCAGCCTCGCGGTCGCGAGCCTGCGGGCGCTCGGGCTGCACCTCGCGACCGACATGATCGGCGGCGTGCAGGCCTGGCGCGAGGCGGGGCTGCCCATGTCCGACCGCCCCGCCGACATCCGCCCCTGACCCACCGCCCGACCCCCCGCCCCCCGCCCCCGCCCGCAGCCCGCAGCCCGCAGCCCGCAGCCCGCAGCCGAGGCGATGATCAAGAGGTTTGCGCCCTGATTCGAGCCTCCACAGGACGCAAACTTCTTGATCACCCCCGCGAGACGTGGCACGGGGGGGGTGCGAGGGCGGGCGGGGTGCGGGTGCGGGTGCGGGTGGGGGTTGGCAGGGCGGGGGTGGTGGGGCGCACCCGGGGGTCCGCGAGGCCGCCGTGGTGGGCACCCCGCACCCCGACCTCGGGTCGGGGATTCCTGGGGTTCGGTCAGGGGGTTTCCGGGGCTCCGGGTGGGATGAAGGGGAGGCCGGCGGGCGGGCCGGACTCGACGAGGCGCCAGAGAGCGTCGGTGTCGAGGTGCTCCTCGACCAGGTCGCCGAGCAGGTCCAGGGAGCGCTCGCGGGCGGCGGCGAAGGCGGTGTCGGGGGCCACCGTGAAACCGGTGCGGCCGGCGAGCCGGGCCACCTCGGTCAGGAACCGGCGGCGGAACCCGTCGGACTCGAAGGCGCCGTGCCAGTGGGTGCCGTGCACGGCACCCACCACGGCCCCCTCGCCGCTGCCGTCCGCGCAGGTCAGCAGCGGAGTCAGCGCCGGGTCGGCGTGTGAGACGTACCCGTGGTGGATCTCGTAGCCGTGGACCGGGACGTCGCCGCGGGCGGTGCCGACCGACTGCCGGACGGTCTTGCGCGGGTCGAAGGTGACCTCGATCGGCAGCAGGCCCAGCCCCGGTACGCTGCCCTGCCGGCTCTCCACCGGGTCGTGGATCGCCCGGGCCAGCATCTGGAAGCCGCCGCAGATGCCGAGCAGCGGCTTGCCGGCCGCCGCGTGCGCCAGGACGGCGTCGGCCAGGCCGGTCTGCCGCAGCCAGGCCAGGTCGGCCACGGTCGACTTCGAGCCGGGCAGCACGACGAGGTCGGCGGCGGCCAGTTCGGCCGGCTCGACGGTCAGCCGGACCCGCACGCCCGGCTCGGTGGCGAGCGCCTCGACGTCGGTGGCGTTGCTGATCCGGGGCAGCCGGACCACGGCCACGTCCAGCCAGTCGGTGCCGCGCGGGGCCGCCGGTCGGCCGAGCACCCGGCCGTACGCGAGCGAGTCCTCCGCGTCGAGCCAGAGGTCGAGCGCCCAGGGCAGCACCCCGTACGTCGGCCGGCCGGTGACCTGGCGCAGCATGTCCAGCCCCGGCCGGAGGAGCCCGAGGTCGCCCCGGAACTTGTTGATCACGAAGCCGGCGATCAGCGCCTGGTCGGCCGGGTCCAGCAGGGCGAGGGTGCCGAACATCGAGGCGAAGACCCCGCCCCGGTCGATGTCGCCGACCACGATCGCGGGCAGGCCGGCGTGCCGGGCCAGGCCCATGTTCACGTAGTCGCCGGCCCGCAGGTTGATCTCCGCGGGGCTGCCGGCGCCCTCGCAGATCACCACGTCGTACGCGGCCCGCAGCTCGGCGAGCGCCGCGTACGCCGTCTCGGCGAGCCGGGGCCGCAGCTCGCGGAAGTTGCCCGCGGTGACCGTGTCGACGGCCTCGCCGAGCAGCACCACCTGGCTGGCCAGGTCGCTGCCCGGCTTGAGCAGCACCGGGTTGAACCGCAGGTCGGGGGCGAGTCCGCAGGCGGCGGCCTGCATCGCCTGCGCCCGCCCGATCTCGCCGCCCCGGCCGTCCGGGCCGACGACGACGGCGGAGTTGTTGGACATGTTCTGCGCCTTGAACGGCGCCACCTTCACGCCCCGGCGGTGCAGCCAGCGGCAGATGCCGGCGGTGAGCACGCTCTTGCCGGCGTCGGAGGTGGTGCCGGCGACCAGCAGGCCACCGCTCACCGGCGCCCCTCCCGCCCGGCGGCGACGCTCCGCTGCGCGGCCCGGCGGCCGACGGCGCCCACCAGCCGGCCGAGGGTCAGCGGGTACGTGGCCGCCAGCCCGAGCGCGGCCAGCCCGACCGCGCCCGAGATCCGGGCGGCCCGCTTGAGGTGCCGCGCCTCGGGACGGGGGCCGTCGCCGAGGAACGGGCGCACCTCGGAGCGCCCGAAGTAGACGTTGCGCCCGCCCAGCCGTACGCCGAGGGCGCCGGCCATCGCCGCCTCGCACTGCCCGGCGTTCGGGCTGGGGTGGTCGTTGCGGTCCCGGCGCCACACGCGCCACGCCCGGTCCCGGTCGCCGTGCGCGGTCGGCGCGACCGCGACGGTGAGCAGGCCCGTCAGCCGCGCGGGCACCAGGTTGAGCAGGTCGTCGAGGCGGGCGGCGGGGGTGCCGAACCGGGCGTACCGCGGCGAGCGGTGGCCCACCATCGCGTCGAGGGTGTTCGCCGCGCGGTACCCGAGCAGGCCGGGCAGCCCCGCGACGGCGCCCCACAGCAGCGGGGCGACGACCGCGTCCGAGGTGTTCTCGGCGAGCGACTCCACGGTGGCGCGGGCCAGTTCGGGCTCGTCGAGCGCGGACGGGTCCCGGCCGCAGAGGTGGCCGAGCCGCTGCCGGGCCGCCGGGAGGTCGCCGGCGCGCAGCGCACGCCCCATGACGGTGGCCTCGTGCCGCAGCGTGCGGCCGCCCAGCACCGTCCAGGTGCCGGCGGCGACCAGGACGGCCCGGGCCACCGGCCGGCGCCGGGTGGCGACGGTGGCGGCCACGCCGAGCAGCACCGGCGCGCCGACCGCCAGCGCGGTGAACGCCGCTCCGGCAAGCCGGTCCGGGCGGTACGTCCGCCGCTCCAGTGCCCCGGCGGCGCGACCGAAGCCGGCCACGGGGTGGTACCGGCGGGGGTCTCCGAGGAGCGCGTCGAGGGCGTACCCCGCGACCAGTCCCGCCGCGGTCGCCACCGGCGTCGCCTGTCGCACCCGTCACCACCTCCGGCCGGCCAGCCTAGCCGAGCGCCAGGCCGGCCTCCGGCACGTCCGCGACCCGTGCCGCCGGCGGGGTGACCGCCCGCCGCCCGGGCCGTTGCCCGTGGACGGGACAGGGACCGGTCAGGAGTAGCGGAAGTCAGCTGGCGAGACGGGCTTGCCGCCGCAGGTGGGTGGAGTTCCCGCGCAGCCCACCCAATGGTCCGCCCCGGCCATGACCCGATATCCGCGCGGGCTGACGAAGCCGGTGGTGCGGAACGACTGGCCGTGGTTGGTGACCTCGACGCTCTGCGCCTTCCCGTCCACGACGAGGTCGAGGACGATCACCCACTCGACGGTGCCCTTCGTGGTGGCGGTCAGCTCGAAGACCTCGGTCTCCCCTTTCTGCAGGGTGAATCCGAACAGCGGCAGCCGGCCGTCGACCTTGGTGGCGTACTCGGCCGACGGTTCCGCCCTGTCCAGGTCCATGGCGATCCGCCGCGGCGTGGCGACGCCCTGCGGGCCACCGCAGGCCAGTGAGATGCCGCCCGGGTCCGGGGTCGCCGTCCGCCGGATCGGTCGTGCGCGCATCCCGTCGATGAGCACCCCCTTGTCGGACGCGCCCTGCACCACGAGGCGTACCCGGGTGGCCTCCTGGTCCACCCCGCCGTTGCCGTGCGCCCAGTCCAGGATCGAGCCGCAGGTGAGCGGAGGCGGCGTGGCGGGACGCGCGTCCGCGGGCAGGACGACCGAGAACGTGCCGTTTCCCCAGGCCGCCACGGTGGCCGGGTTGCTCACCACGTTGACGGCGATCGGCCGCTGCGGGTCGAGCGCCTTCGGCACGAAGAAGCCCACCACTCCCCCGATGACCGCCGTGACGGTCCCGGCCACCACGAACCACCAGCCCTTGCTGAGGGATTGCAGCACTCGTTGCTTCGGCGTCAGTTCCTGCTGCGCGGCGGCACTGTCACGCGGACGCCGTCGGGTATCGACCAGACCTGCCCGCCCTCGCCGCCGTCGAGAAGCAGCCATTTCCCGTCCTCCGTGAAGTGCGGCTCTACCCCGAAGTACCTCAACTGATGGTCCCCGTTCAGCGGCGGTCGCTCAGGCAGCGCCCAGACCCGCTGCTCGCGCCGGCTGGCCACGTCCCACAGCGTCAACCTGTTGTCCGGAATGACCAGCGCCACCCGGCTTCCGGCCCGGTCCACCGCGCCGGTGTCCGCCCCACATCCGCACGGCACCCAGGTGAGTTGCTGGCTCTCCACCGCCCAGTGCAGGAACCCGTCGCTGCCTGCGGCAACGGCCTGCCTTCCCTGGTCGAAAACGGCGAGCGATCCCGAGTACCAGTAGGAGCCTGGGTCGTTGGACACCTCTATCTGCGGCGGCACCGGCGAGGCGACCCACTTCCCCGTCGCGATGTCGATCACCACGAGGCGACCGTTGCGGACCTTCTGGTAATGCTCCCGGCCGACGAGGTGAGTGCTGTCCGCCGAGAAGCGGATGCTCTCCAGGGGTGGCGTGAACAGCGCCTTCGGCCGCTTGGTCGTCAGGTCGTAGGCGATG
The DNA here is from genome assembly GCF_035920365.1 of Micromonospora sp. NBC_01740. Lineage (NCBI taxonomy): Bacteria > Bacillati > Actinomycetota > Actinomycetes > Micromonosporales > Micromonosporaceae > Micromonospora > Micromonospora sp. NBC_01740. The sequence goes on from NZ_CP109150.1 coordinate 109,507, forward strand.
ACCGTGTCGGGATGGGCTACGGCGAGATAGTGCCCGTCGGGTGAGAAGTCCATGCCGATGATCCGGTCGACAGCGGTGCCGAACCGGCCGAACTCCTTGCCGTCGCGAGTGACCACGACCCATTCGTCGACGTGCTTCGCCGCGAACCGCCCGTCCCGGCTGAGATGCTGGTCGAGCTGGCGCCACGACAGTTCGAAGGTCTCGGCCGGCAGCGTGATCGAGGTCGGTGCCGCACTGGTCGTGACGATCGGGTCCGACCCGTCGGAGGTGGCTACTTCGGGAGCTGACTGGCAGGCCGCCAGGCACGCCAGCGCCACGAACCCCGCCAGCAATCTCATCGACAACCTTCTTTGGAATCGTCGGATGTCAATTCGACATTCTATAAAGTCCGGGCCGGCCCCGCTGTACCGCCGGCCGGGCCAGGGGCGCCTCCCGGGCCCGCCCGCGGCCCGTACCGCCGATCAGGTCGACGCGCGTCGCCGGGCGGCACGCGGGGTGACGCCGGTGCTGCCGACGCCACCCCGCCCCCGTCGTGCCGCCCGCGACCGGTCACACGGGCTGCGGCACCCGCCCCCGGCCCCGGCGGCCACGGCCGGCCGGCGAGACGCCCGCCTCGGCCGCCTCGGACGACGGGCCCGGCTCCCCCACGGCCACGTCGCCCCGACCATCGCGGGCACCCGGGGCGTCCTCCGGCGGGTCGGTCACCGGCGCCGGGCCGTCGGCCTTCGGCTCCGGCCCGTCGGGCTCCCCGCCGTGGGGGTCGTCCGCCGGGTCGTCGAAGGGGTCGAGCGAGCCGTCGACGGCGGCGTCGGTCGGCAGGCCGCGGCCGGCGGGGTACGCGCCGAAGTCGGGCTCGAAGTCGTCGTCGAGCGGACGGCGGTCCGGCAGGACCGGGGCCTCCTCGTCGGGCACCGGCTCGGTCGCCTCACCGTGCACCCGGTGCTCGGCCTCGGCGTCCTCGACGGTGCTGGTCGTCATCGTCGGCCGGTTGCGCTGGAACCGGCTGCGGCCCCGCGACAGGTCGTGGCCGACGGCAACCGCCTCCAGCTCGTAGAGCGAGCGGTGGTTGCCGGCGTCGTCCGTCCAGTCGCGGGTGTAGAGCCGGCCGCAGACCACCACCGGGTCGCCGACCATCACCGAGGCGGCCACCCCCTCGGCGAGCTTGCGCCAGCAGTTGACCCGGACGCGCAGGCTGTTGCCGTCGACCCAGCGCCCGCTGTCGCGGTCGAGCCGGCGGGCGGTCGAGGCGACCTTGAAGTTGGCCACCAGGGTGTTGCTCTGGGTGGTGCGACGCCACTCCGGCGCGGTCAGCACGTTGCCCACGATCGTGACGTAGGTGTCGAACATCGTCCCTCCAGGGGGAGATCGGGCTTGCCATCGCGAGTCGACTCGGTGCCGAGCCTGGGCCCTCGGCGCGGGCGCCGCCAGCACCGCGCCGCGGCCTGTGGACAACCGGACCGCCTGTGGACAAAGACCTGGTCAAGGTCCCGGTGTGCTAGGGCCGGGCGACCCTGGGGAGCCCGCACGACCGGCTCGATGATCGGGAGGCGGGGCCACGCTTCCGGCACCGCCACGGGCGGGGTGACATGTCACGTTCCGGACGGAGCCCGGCGGGGTATGGATTCGATCAACCGCACCGCCGACAGCACGACGAACGAGAGGTCAGCGATCATGAAGATGACCAGCACCGCAGCCGCCATCGTCTCCGGCGAGGTGCGGCGATGAGCGCCGTCGCCAACCCGGCCACCGTGGCGGAGTGCCTGCGGGTCGGCGCGGGGTTCTCCCAGGGCGACCGGAACTGGATCGCGGAGCAGTTCGCCACGCTCGACTCCCGGCTGGCCGGGTTCCACGCCGACGCCACCGAGCTGGAGGTGTCGGTCAAGGACCGGGAGGCCAGGGGTCAGAAGGTCACCCTGGAGTGCTGGATCGCCGGTCGCCAGAAGATCGTCACCACCTCCGCCGAGGAGGACCTGCACGCCGCGCTCAACGACGTCCGGGACGACCTGCGGCGGCGGCTCAACGACTCGAAGACGAAGCAGGAGCCGCGGCACAACAAGCACCTGCGCGACGTGCCCCCGCCGGTCGCCGAGGTCGAGCCCGACACCGACCCGGCCCGCGCCGAGGCCGAAACCGTCTGACGCGTACGCCTGAGGCCCCGTCCGCCGGGTGCGGGCGGGCGGGGCCGGGCGGCACCCAGGGCTACCGCCCGGTAGCTTCCCGGCGTACCGTCGCGGTCGTGGAACCGGACGTGCTGGGCCCGCCGTACGAGCGGCAGACGATCGACCTGGGCACCGACGACGAGGGACCGGTGGTCGCCACCCTGGTCCGTCGCCGGGCCGACCGCCCGACGGGGCGGGCCGTGCTCTACGTGCACGGCTTCACCGACTACTTCTTCCAGGGCCACCTCGGTGACTTCTTCGCCGAGCGGGGCTGGGACTTCTACGCCCTCGACCTGCGCAAGTACGGGCGCAGCCTGCGGCCCCACCAGACGCCGAACTTCTGCCGCGACCTCAGCGACTACTTCCCCGAGTTGGACGCCGCCGCGCGCATCATCCGCGAGGACGACGGGCACGACACGCTGCTCGCGATGGGCCACTCCACCGGCGGGCTGATCATGCCGCTCTGGGCGCACGCCCGCCGCGACGCCGGGGTCATCGACGGCCTCTTCCTGAACAGCCCCTTCTTCGACATCAACGCCCCGTGGCTGGTACGCCGACCGCTCGCCGCCGCCGTCGGCCGGCTGGGCCGCCGGGCGCCGCGCCGGGTGCTGCCGTTCGGGCTGGGCACGGTCTACAGCGAGAGCATCCACGCGGAGCACCACGGCGAGTGGAACTACGACCTGACCTGGAAGCCGCTGGCCGGATTCCCCGTCCGGGCCGGCTGGCTGAACGCCGTCCGCACCGCCCAGCGGCAGCTGCGCGCCGGCCTGGACATCCAGGTGCCGGTCCTGCTGGCCTGCTCGACCCGCTCGTTCAAGGGCACGAAGTGGCACGAGTCGGCCGCCCTCGCCGACGCGGTCCTGGACGTCGAGCACATGGTGCGCTGGGCGCCCCGACTCGGCCGGCACGTCACCGTGGCGCGCTTCGACGGCGGGATGCACGACCTCACGCTCTCCGGCACCGCCGTACGGGAGAAGGTCTTCCAGGAGGTCGGACGCTGGGCCGACGCGTTCTTCGACGCCGGGCCGACGGTCCGCGCCGGGGAGCGCCCACCGGCGAGCCGGCTGCCTGCGGACGACGCCGACCCGGCTGGTGCCCCCGCGCAGGGCGGCTGAGCGCAGGTCACCAACCCGCCGCCGGCCCCGCCGCGCGTCGCCGGCCTCACGTCGCGTCGACGGCCGCCCGGATGCGATCGAAGGTGGCCAGCGGGTGGCCGCCGTCGCGGGCCGGCAGCACCAGGCCCAGGCAGCGCAGCCCCACCTCGCCGTCGTCGCCGGCCTGCACGTTGAACACCGGCGCCCCCACGTAGCCGGCCGGCAGTTCCGCCGTGAGCCGGACGGCGTCGCCCACGCGTGCCACCCGCTCGATCGCGACCTCCAGCGGCCGCGCGCCGCCCGCGCCGACGCCGTGGGCGAGCACCACGGCGGAACCCGGCTCCACGCCGATCCGGGCGATCGCGTCCCGATCGGCCGCGATCGGATCCGGCACCTGCTGGGTACGCCACCGCCAGCCCGCTCCGGCGGCGTGCTCGTGCAGGCCGCCGGTGGGCAGGACGGCGACGCCGACCTCCTCGTGGTGCCGCCACCCGTCGGCGAGGTCGGGCAGGGCGACGGCGTCGGCGGCCACCCCGGCCGGCTCGGTCACGCTCGCCCGCAGCCCGATCTCCCCCGCCCCGGACCGGGTGAGCGCGTCGGCGGTCAGCAGGTACTCGCACCCCTGCCCGGTGAAGAGGAACGCGGTGCCCTCGCCCCGGTCGCCGTCCCCCGCCCCGGCCTCGGTCCGGCGGATGGGCAGGATCGCGCGGCCGAGCAGTTGACACAACTCGTACGCGACGTCGTTCTCGGTCTCCGGTTCAAGCAGCACCAGCCGAGGGTACGACCCGACGGTCCCGAGCCGCGCGGACGCCGGAACAGGGGTGACCGGCACCGGAGGCGCATGCGACCCTCTTGGGCGACGTGAGACGCGACCACCCGTTCCACCGGTCACCCGGTGGGCGGCGGTACCCTTCTCGCGCGACACGCACGCGCGCGCCCGTAGCTCAGCGGATAGAGCAGGGGACTTCTAATCCCAAGGCCGCAGGTTCGAATCCTGCCGGGCGCACAGGTACTTCTCTCGGCCGAAGGGCTCCCGTGGAGCTATTCGTGGAGCCATCGAGCTACTGTCGGCCCCGTGGCAGGCGTCAAGCGGCAACGCGGCGAGATCATGAAGCTCCCCAGCGGGTCACTCCGCGTGAGGGTCTACGCGGGTGTCGACCCGCTCACCGGCAAGCGGCACTACCTCACCGAGACCGTCCCGGCGGGCCGGAGCGCCGAGCGAGAGGCTGAGAAGCTTCGCACCCGCTTCCTCAACGAGGTTGACGAGAAGCGCAGCCCACGTACCCGGGCGACGCTGAACCAACTGCTGGACAAGTGGTTGGATGTCGCCGACATCGAGCCGACCACCCGCATGGGCTACGTGAACAAGCTCAACAAGCACGTCCGGCCGGTGCTCGGCAAACTGGCGCTGACCCGGCTCGACGCCGAGACGTTGGAGTCGTTCTACGCGAGCCTGCGCCGCTGCCGCGACTGGTGCGGTGGCAAGGCGTACGTAAAGCACCGCGTGGAGGGCGAGCACACCTGCACGGCGAAGTGCCGGCCGCACGTCTGCAAGCCGCTCAGCGCCTCGTCAGTGCGGCAGATCCACTGGATCCTCAGTGGTGCCCTCAGCCGCGCCGTCCGGTGGCGCTGGATCGCCGTCAACCCCGCCGGACAGGCCGAGCCACCCGCGCCACCGCACCCCGACCCACAACCGCCAAACCCGGCCGACGCAGCCCGCATCATCAACGAGGCATGGCACGACCCGGACTGGGGCCCGCTGGTCTGGCTCGCCATGACCAGTGGCGCCCGACGCGGCGAGCTGTGCGCGCTGCGCTGGCACCATCTCGACCTGGCCGCCGGTGTGCTGACGCTACGGCGCAGCGCCTACCTGGACGCAGATGGAGAGCTACAAGAGAAGGACACCAAGACGCACCAGCAGCGACGAGTGGCACTCGACCCGGAAACGATCGAAGTGCTGCGCGAGCTGCACGGCCGGTACCTCGACCGCCTGACGCAGCTCGACGTGGACGCCGGCCCCGCCGATCACGTCTTCTCCCCCGAGCCGGACAACAGCCGCGGCTACCGGCCCGACACCATCACCCAGCGGTACGGCCGTCTGGCCACCCGACTCGGCCTCAACAGTCACATTCACGCCCTGCGCCACTACTCGGCGACGGAGCTAATCAATGCAGGTGTTGACGTGCGGACGGTCGCCGGCCGGCTCGGTCACGGCGGCGGCGGGACAACGACGCTCAGGGTCTATGCGGCCTGGCTGTCGGAGTCGGACCAGCGTGCCGCCGGGACGCTGGCCGCTCGAATGCCGCCGCGCCCGGTCGCGCCGAAGCAGCGCACGGTGGCAAGCAGTCCGTATCAGAGGATCGCCGCCGAGCTGCGCGAGCAGATCGCGGCCGGGCGACTGCGGCCCGGCGACCCACTACCGGCGGTTGCCGCGCTGGCAACGGCACATAGCGTCTCGGTCGGCACCGCTCACCGTGCTCTGGCTGTACTGACCGCAGAAGGGATGGTAAACGTTTCCCGAGGTCGCCGGGCAACCGTCGCAGGCACTCGCAATGAGAATTCGCCGGATGGCCACAGCGGCACTCCGGCTTGACCGTAGCGGACCTGCTTCGCTTGTCGGGTGACCGCTGCCTCGCGACCCGTCAACGTCTAGGACAGATTGCGCCTGTCAACATTCCGACTGCCGCCGGTTAGCTGCCGGCTTCGCATTGTCGTACGCTGCTCGCGCGGATAGGGCCGAGCTGTAAACCCGTCGCGAAAGCTACAGAGGTTCGAATCCTCTACGCCGCCAGGAAACGGAAAGGTCCTTGACCTGCGGAAACGCAAGTCAAGGGCCGTGACTGTCTCCTGCTGTTGTTGACCTTGGTTGCCCTGCGCTTGTCCGTGTCATCGGGCACCCAGGGAGCAGGGCTCTGATGTTCATTTTCCATCCTGCTCGCCGGAGGCACGCGTGAAGGTTTTCATCAGTTGGTCGAAGCCGACGAGCCAGAAGCTAGCGTCGGTGCTCGGGGACTGGCTCCCAGACGTGATTCAAGAGATAAAGCCCTGGATGTCTCACGAAGACATCGACAAAGGGCAGCGGTGGGCGGCCGAGGTGGGTGCCCAGTTAGGCGAGTTGGGCCAAGGAATCTTGTGCATCACCGCCGAAAATCAACGAGAGCCTTGGCTAAACTTTGAAGCCGGTGCGCTGGCCAAGTCTTTAGAAGAATCCAGGGTGCGGCCGATCCTGTTGGACTTGAAGCCCTCCGACCTAACAGGGCCGCTGGCGCAATTCCAGTCGACAGTAGCGACCGAAAAAGAGGACATGTTCCGACTCGTTGCCTCACTGAATGAATCTTGTGTCAAAGCTTTGGACAACACTAGGCTTCGTCGTTACTTTGATCGCCTCTGGGGAGACTACTTGGAGCAAGTGAAGGCAATTCCTCCGAGTGGAACATCCGGCGGCATGACGCCTAGCCGCTCGGCGAATGAGATGCTTGGCGAGGTACTGGAGAGGGTCCGCGAGCTACAACGCTCGCAGACAAGCGAAAAGCATGATTCGGGTGCTCACCGACGAGCAGGGCGGGACTTTGCGGTCGTCTTAAAAGATGGATTAGTAGTCACCAGGGGTGACACTGTTATTCATCAAATGCACGGCAGCGGCAGGGCCGAGGTGCTGATTTCTTCGAAGGGTAAGCTGGCGCAGCTTGGGGTGTCTTTCGAAAAGGGTGCTAGGAGGGTCCTCGTCCCCGTGAGTGAACTCATGGCGGATCCGTTCGCCAACGCCTCTTTCTTTGACGAGGAAGAGCGCGATGCTGATGACGCTGAGAGGTAGGGATCCCCTCGTCGGGCAGTTGTAGACCTTCCAGCAGGAAGATCTGGGGCTGATCTCTGAGGAGGGTCGCAGTTCGGGGCGGAGCCCCGAGGTCTTCGCCGTCTTGTCATCCGTCAACGTGGCCAGCCGCGGCCCGCTTGCGGGCCGCCTTGATCAGGCCACATGACCAACTCGGCGACTGACTGCTGCCGGCGGCCCGCACCCTCCGCCAATCGGCCACCCTTCCTGCTCGGCATGATAGACCCATGCGTTTGCTAGTGCTCGGCGGAACCTGGTTCGTAGGTCATGCTCTCGTCACGGCCGCCATCGATGCCGGATGGAAGGTCACCACCTTCAACCGGGGCACCTCCGCCCCCTTCCTAGAAGCTGTGCAGCCCCTCCGAGGCGATCGAACCCACCCCGAAGACATCGCCGCCCTCTCTGCCGCCGGCCCTTGGGATGCCGTCCTCGACACCTCGGGATACGTCCCGAGGAACACCCTCGACGTGGCTCGCGCGCTCGCTCCCGTCGCCGGTCGCTACGTCTTCATGTCCACGGTCAGTGTCTACCGGGACTGGCCGCTGAAGCCGCTCAGCGAGCGGTCCGAGGTGCTCTACTGCCCGCCGGACGCTGGCCCGGACTACGGCACCGACACAGAGGACGGACCGACGCAGTACGGCTATCAGAAGTCCGGCTGCGAGGCAGCAGCAGCCGCGGCGTTCGGAGCGGACCGGACAACAATCCTGCGTCCCGGTGTCGTGCTCGGCCACCTGCGGAAACGGGTGTAGATCGACTGCCAGGACCCGTACCGGGCGGGCACATCCCGCCACGCCGCCCCGGCCCGAATCTTCCACACGATTCCGTTGAGCACCCGCCGGTCATCGGCCCGAGGCCGACCACCGGTCACCGCCGACGGCAGGTACCGCGACAGCGCTTCCCACTCGACGTCAGACAACTCGTAGCGACGACCCACGCGCTACATCATCCGACACCAAGATCCTTTGAAAACACGGCCTAGGGCAAGCCATCTCAGAGGCCGGTACGACCACCCCCTAGCCGGAGCAAAGGCGTGAGCACCCGATGTACGACCTAGACGACATAGCCGGCGGCGACGAACGCCGCGCCAAGGCACTCCGCGATGCTCTCCACCAGCTCGCCAACGGCCGTAGCCCGCTGCTTCGGGAGATGGCCAACGCCGTCCTCAAGGGCGACATCACGCTCCGCGAGGCGTTCGCGAGCCCCACCTACAGCGACGAATTCACACAACCCTTCCGGTCGTTTTGGGCGCGATACGAACAAATGACACCGGAGACGCGCGACCAGCTTGCGGCAGAGCGACGCGGCGACTGGCGTAGCTAACCGCCGGTCAACAGGCGTCAGTTCCAGCGCACATCTTCGGAGACCGTCCTGTCCGCCACGTCGACGCAGCCTGAGGCGTCAAGGGTTGGGGCCGAGACTGCGAACCTTGTCCTCAATCCACTCGCGAGCAACCGGGTGCAGGAGATTCCATAGGATCTGCCGATCGTTAGGCCTAAGGTACTCACCGTTGCGAAAGCGGCGCACCTCCCCGAACGGTGCGCGGCCGGACCACCGCTTGTCGACGTGCACCCGGGCGCCGTCGATCCACCATTCGCGGGGTAACCGCCACAACAACCCGTCGCAGTAGTGGGCAGTGCCGCCGGGCTCCTTCTGTTGGTAGGGCAGATCGCTGAAGACGATCAGCCCAGCGACATGACCGTAAGAACCATCGGCACGGTAGATCCATCCCACCGTACCCGGTCCTATCCGACTGAGGTGGCAGGCGACGCTCCAGCTCCCAGGGTTGTAATCCCACGTAAGCAGGTCGTACTCCCGATGCGACACCCTTGACCAAGCAGACTGCGGTGTGGGACGAGGGTTGTTCCCCAGCAGTACATCGTTCAACTGTCCGCCGCTCAACGCTACTCCTTCCATCCGGCCTCCAGTCCGTAGGACGATGACGGCGAAGGCATCCCCACGAACACCGTAACCTCAACTCCCTGCTGTTTCGACCGCGTCGTTTACAGGCGCAAGGGGTGTGTAGCTAGGCGCTACGCCGAGCACATGAACGGCCTTGCTACCGACATTAACGGTCAGTTTGGGGGTCGCAACGGGGTAGACAAGTGTGCTGTGTTGGAGGCCCAGTCGCTCGCAGTAGGTGACCATCTGGTAGATGTCGCTGCGATCGGGAGTTGGGCCGGGCCACTTGTACTTGGCGTCATATAGGGCGACAAGCACTTCACCGGACCAGACGGTGGCGTCGGCTTCGGCAGTCTGGCCATCATTCGTCAGTTGGAACCGGTGAGGGGCGACGATTCGATGCTCGGGCCACTGCTCGGCAAGCCATCGACTAACGTACAACTCCCACACCTTTGGCATGAAGAACAGTAGTGAGCCGCCGGCGAGGCCGGTCGAACGTGGCGCCAGAGATTGAGACCGCAGGATGGCCTCGGCGAGTGCAAGTGCCTGCTGGTAGCGGCGCGTGAGGTTGGTGAGCGTAATGCGCCCGATATCCCCGGCGCGTACCGGTGCGCGGGTCACACGGACGAACGCGGGCACCAATCGGGCAAGGCGAGTACTGACCTCTCGGGCCAGGGGAACCCGAGTGAGTGTGTCTAGTGCGACCGCGACGGCCTGGTTGACGGGGACGTTAGCGGTCAGGTGTCGGCCCACGGTGACGAGCCGGTCTGGCCGGGCGGCGAGACGCCCAAGGTGGTACGCGGTATCGAGGCGTCCTGGGTAGGGAGGCCGGTGGTGTCGGATCCGCTCGTAGCCCTTCGCAAGGCCATGCCCGACGAGGGATTCGAGTTCGCGGGCGAAGGCCAGGGCGATGGCCTCGGTCAGGAAGGTCTCAGCGTGGGCGTCGACGGGCAGTTTGTCTGCTCGGATCGGATGCCGGGCTGATCGGCGGATGAGTTCTATCACGTCCTCGAATGGAAACCGGCTGCGGAAGTCGATCCAGCGGCCAGAGGGCAATCCAAGACGTCCGACGTATGGTCCTGGTGTGACTTCATAAACGCCGGCCGTGTGGGTAGGCGTAATCGCGTGAAGCACACGGGCATCGGACCGGTCGCCTGTAGCGGAGCGGACCAGGCTGAGAAGGTAGTCGAGGTCGCCCTGTTCGAGAGTTAGCTTGGTTGGGCGATACTCGATAACCTCCACAGGTCACGCCTCCTCGGACAGGAGTTTCGTTACCTGCCCGTCGAGCTTGTCGAGGTATGAGCGGTGCTCAAACCAGTACTCAGCCAGGTAGGGAAGTAGCTCGTAGCGCCACACGCGATACAAGCCCTGTGCAGTCCCGTCCTCGCCCATCCAGTAGGAGTGGCCTGGCGAGAAATCGACGTTGTCCACTCCTTCCTGAACGACGTCGAAGAACTTCAGCACCAGGTCTGCATGCTCGCCCCTGTCTGCGACTACGAGGTGGCTTTCCAATACGCGCTTGCTGGGGCGCATCTCGAAGGCGTGGAAGCGTCGACGGAGGGCGAAGTCGACGAGCGCCAGGCTTCTGTCGGCGGTGTTCATCGTTGCTAGCACGACGACGTTGTCCGGGACAGAGAACTTCTCCTGCGAGTAGGGCAGCACCAACCGCCTGCCGCGGTACTCGAGGAGGAGCATCAGTTCGCCTAGGACGGCACCGAGCTCGGCCCGGTTGATCTCGTCGATAATGAAGACGTAGGTGCCGTCCTTGTCACGAGCTCGATCACAGAAGAGCTTGAACACGCCGGGCCGAACCCCATAGCTCACCCCTCCACCGTCGGTCTTAGGCTCAGGTCGTAGCCCTTCAAGGAAGTCTTCGTACGAGAAGGAGGGGTGGAACTGGACAGTCTCCACCTCACCGGCGGCTCCTGCGAGGTGGCGTGCGAGCTGTTCGGCGACGAACGTCTTGCCGGTGCCGGGCGGACCGTAAAAGAGTGCCTGCCGCTTCTTCCCTCGAAGCATGGCGACCCACTCCTCAAGCTGTTCTTGGGGTAGGTACGTTGCGGCTGCAACGTCAGCAAGGGGATACTCGTGTCGATCTGCCTGTACCGCGTCCTCAGGCTCAACCACCGTATCGGCAACCAGCGATGCGATCTCTGCAGCGGGACTCGTCGATTCCTCGTCCGCAGCCCGTGCTGCCTCCGCCAAGATGGCGTCGATCTCTTGGGGCTGCAGGTTGAACTCCTTGGCGAAGTTCAGCGCCGCCTCGCAGTAGCGGAGATACCGTTCGGACCCGCCACCCCTGTTCTTTGGCTCACTCAAGCGTTGAAGTGCGACGAGCCCTCGATGGGTGATCTGTAGCCACATGGCGTATCGGGCTGGATCTCGGAGATACATCAGCATCGTTGGGTACGAACGGCCGGCACCCGGGAGGGTTTGGGTATCCCGAAGAATCTCGTCGACGTACTGGAGTGCCTCGACTTCCGACCGTCGCCATATGCGATCGGTCCAGTCGTTGAACTTGTCGAGGGGATCGATGAGTCGCTGCATGGCGGCGCCAACAAACGCGGGGCTGAAACGGTTGTGGCGGAGGACCCCGCCCCACTCGCCTGTGTTGAACAGCTCACCCAACGCCAGCGCTTGCTCGGCGCTCATTTTGCCGCTGAGCTCGTTCAAGAGCTCACGAGCCTGCTGCTCAGCTGCCTGGCGCGAGCTGACCAGGGTCGGGCCGTAGACCTGCCGGACCCATGCGATGAAGGCCGGCACGTCACTGAGCGGAGGTCGTGGAACGGTCGAGTTCACCTTTGCACCCTGCACCGGCCACATCGGCTCCCCCGACGCCTCGTACAAGACCTTCAGAAGCTCGACCATCCGCTTCAGGTCTGCGCCCAGCCTCGCCCCGCTTGAGAGGCTGTCTCGGTCGTAACATATCGCGAAGACATTTCCCCGCTCATACCCGCGACCCAGGCCCTCATCCGCAAGATCGATCTTCGGAAGCAGCCCCGACAGGTCGTACCGGCCGCCCGCGAGCGCTGTACGCGCCCAGTGAACACGGTCGTAAAGCTGCTCGGGAGGCCGCATCGTGAACTGGCCCGGCACCGTCGTGCCCTGGTTGAGCGAGAGGTAGACCGCAGAACCATCAAACGCGAACAGGAAGACGACGTACCAGCCATCAGTGGCTCTCGGCGAGCGCGACTTTGAATACACCCGTATCCAGGGCACCCGAGTCTTCAACCCCGTGCCGTCTCGCCCCTCAACCTCTAGGTCGAAGGGAGGTTGCTTGAAAAGAGCTTCGAGCTGCACTCGAACCAGTGCCGCCCCCTCCTGCCGCACAAGCACACCCCGGCGCTGCATCTCCGGAGTGTTCGCACTCGACCAGCCCGACTGAAGTAGCAAGATCTCTTCAAGCAGACCACTGAGCTGGCGCTGATCCTGGTTGCTATCGGCCGTAGTCACTGAAAGTCCCCACCATCTCGCGACGGACCCGCCGCGCGTCGCTCCGGAAGTAGATGGACATCAGCCGCAAGGAACGGCCCATATCCGCATCTACCTGACACGCAAGGTAGGTGCTCATCGCACCGCTCCACCTGTCTGTACGCAAGGCTTGGTCAAGCTATCGCGCGACCGCCTCGCGTCGCTACAAGCCCTGCTTGGGTGGATTGCCTGCTCGGTAGCAGGCTGACCGAACCACTCCGCCGGCGCCGGACCCACTCGGAACAACGCAGCACACAGAGTCACGGCGCCAGGGCCTTCCCGAACCCGCTGAACAAACAGAGCCGTGGAGCTATTCGTGGTGCGAAGTGCAGCCAGTCACGGAAAGCAGAGAGGCCATAGAGCGGGTTTCCGCAGCTAGTGAAGGCTCCGAAGCCAGAGATCGGTACGTGAATACCACTTCTAATCCCAAGGCCGCAGGTTCGAATCCTGCCGGGCGCACAGGTACTTCTCTCGGCCGGACGGCTCCCGTGGAGCTATCCGTGGTGTGAGCGAGCCCGGTTTGCCGCGAAAGCGGCACTACCTGACCGGGTCACCGACATGGCCAAGGACCCTGCGGTCGCGGTGCCATCACCCGCTCGGGCCGTCTCCTTGGATCCTTGGCTCGCTGGTTCCTCCGGCGGCGGCGATCGGCGGGTCTGGCACGCGCCTCCGTCCGGTCACCTGTCGAGCAACGGCGGAGTGGCCCCGGCGCTTGATCCACAGGTCCCATATAGGTGTTCGCCTATCGGAAGGGGCACGACAGTGCACAGACGAACGCTCTTGGCCGCAGCCGTCGCCGCGCCCATCGGGGCCGCCATCGCCGCGGCTCCGGCCTCGGCCCACCACGGGCACGGCCGGTATCCCTCAGTGATCAACCTGCCGAACGGGTTCTGCCCGGAGGGGATCGCCCGGGGAACCGGCACGAAGATCTACGTCAGCTCCATGGCCGACGGATGCATCTGGTGTGCCGACCTGCGCACCGGCAAGGGGAAGCTCCTCGTGCCGCCCGTGTCCGGCACCCAGGCAACGGGTCTGGACGTCGAACGGGGCCGGATCTGGGCGGCCTGCGGCAACATGGGCGGCGCGGCCGTCTACCGTGAGTCGACCGGCGAATGCCTGGCGACGTACGACTTCGGTGGCGGGTTCATCGACGGCGTGACCGCAACGAGCAAGGCCGTTTTCTTCACCGACTCGGAGAAGGCCAGGATCTACTGCGTCGAGTTCGGCCGCCGTGGCTCGCTGCCCAAACAGTCGGGAGTACGCACGCTGCCGTTGCCGGGTGGGCTCGGTGACCCCACCGCCTGTAACACCGGCATCGTCGCCGCCTGGGCGGGCAAGCTCATCGTCGTGCAGGCCAGGACCGGCCGGCTCTACTGCTTCGATCCCCGCGCGGGCATGGCCGCCCAGATCAGCACGGGCGGCGTATCGGTGTCCAATGCCGATGGTCTCCTGCTCAAGGGGCGCACGCTGTATGTGGTGCGCAACCGGAACAATGTGATCGCCAAGTTCCGCCTCAACGAGCGGCTGACGCGGGCCATGCCGGTCGACGTGATCCGTGACCGCGACCTCGATGAGCCGTCGGCTGTGGTTTCCTTCGGCTCGAGCCTGTACGCGGTCAACGCGCGGTTGTCCGTCCCGGCGACCCCCGGCACCACCTACTGCGTCGTGCGGGTGCGCGACTGATCACTCATCTTGCACCATCCGGCCGGGGATATCCCCGGCCGGATAAAAGGTGAGCCTCCCGGGTTGGCGTGGCAGTACCCCTAGCGGGGGATTCTTTCTGGTCCGACGTGACGGATGTCTCTACCCCTCGTTGCCACCGTTGTCAACGATCAACGCACGGGGGATTTACATGAGCAGAACCTCTATCACGAACGGACCCGCCCGCCTCTGCGCCCGGCTGGCCGCCTTCGCGATGCTGGCCGGTGCCCTGCTGCTGGGCGGCTCGCCGGCCCTGGCGGCGGAGACCATCAACATCAATCCAGGCAACGTGCCGACGACGGCGGCCCAGGCCACTCAGAACTGCGACCCCAACCTGGGCGGCGGGCCCTTCGCCAACGAGGACGTCTGGGTGTTCAACCTGCCGGGCAACCAGCAGACCAGCGGCGATTTCCTGTCGATCACGGCGACGTTCAGCACGCCTGGCGGCGCCGTCACCCGGACGATCCCGACAGACCCCAACAGCGCCATCGTCAACAACTTGGGCACCAGCAAGGCCTGGATCAGGCTCCCGGCTGGTTGGACGTTGACCGGCGCCTCGGCGGTCATTTCCGGCACCGCCGACTTCTTCGTGCTCACCCACACGTGCGCCGCTTCGAGCCCCGAGGTGAACCCGAGGCTGACCCTGACCAAGACCGGCACACCGGCCAGCGGTCTCCAGGCCGGCGACGAGGTCACCTACACGTACACGGTGACGAACCAGAGCACCGGCACGGTCAACCCGATCACCGGCATCACCGTCAACGACAACACGGTCACCGGCATCACCTGCCAGGCCACCTCGCTGGCGCCGGGGGCGAGCACCACCTGCACCGGCACGTACACCATCACAGCGACCGACGTGACCAACGGCAAGGTCGTGAACACCGCCCAGGCGATCGGATCCTTCGGCCAGCAGCAGGTGCCGTCCAACAATGCCTCGTTCACCGTCACGACCGTGAACGTGAAGCTGGGGCTGACCAAGACCGGCACACCGACCAGCGGTCTCCAGGCCGGTGACAAGGTCACCTACACGTACACGGTGACGAACCAGAGCACCGGCACGGTCAACCCGATCACCGGCATCACCGTCAACGACAACACGGTCACCGGCATCACCTGCCAGGCCACCTCGCTCGCGCCGGGGGCCAGCACCACCTGCACCGGCACGTACACCGTCACCAAGGCCGACGTGGCCAACGGCAAGATCGTCAACATCGCCCAGGCGAACGGCTCGTTCAGCGAGCGGCCGGTGACGTCCAACGAGGCCACCTTCACCGTGACCACCCAGGAGGCGCAGGCCAGCCTGTCGATCGACAAGAAGGCCCGGGTCGAGTCGGACTGCCGCGACAAGTGCGAGAAGGACGGCTTCGCGGCCAAGGGCGACAAGATCTTCTACACCTACCGGGTGGCCAACACCGGCACCGTCACCATCACCAACGTCGCGGTCATCGACCCGACCGCCGGACCGGTGGTCTGCAACAACACCACCCTGGCACCGGGCACGAGCACCGACTGCCACGCCGTCAACCCGCACGTGGTGACCGCGGCTGACGTCAAGAAGGGCAAGGTGGTCAACACCGCCCGGGCGACCGGCAAGTTCGGCAGCCAGACCGTGACCTCCGACCCGGTCACCGTCACCGTCTGCATCCGGCACGGCAAGTACGACCCCCGCAAGCACGACAAGGACAAGGGCGGCTGGGACAAGGACAAGGACGGCAAGCCCCACCTGCCGGTCACCGGCGTCAGCTCCACCCAGGCCCTCTCGCTGGGCGGCGGCCTGCTGGCCGCGGGCGCTCTCATGGTCGGCGCCAGCCGGCTGCGCCGCAGGGAGACTCAGGCCTGACCCGTACGGCGGCACTCCAGGCAGCGCGTTCGGCCTGGTGAGCCACCGTCGGCGGACAGGGTGACCGGACGCGTCACCTGCAGGCCGGCACGGACACTGAACTCACAGTGCCCGTGCCGGCCGTGTCCGTTGCCGAGGCCCGCCGGGAGCCCGGCTGCCGTCCCGCACTTCGGCCGTCGATCATGCGCCGCAGCCCGTGGCCACGGCGCACCGCGGGACGGTCAGCGGAGCCGGACGTCGAGGGTCGGGAAGTCGTACCAGGTCAGCTCGAAGGACGACCCGGTCTCCGGCACCACCGGGAACACGGCCCAGCTCTCCACCCGCTCCCCCGGCGCGATGCTGAAGGACTCGTCGGGCCGCGTGGTGGTGCACCAGGTGGACTCGGGACGCACCGTCCGGCCGTCCGGCAGAACGATCTCGGAGGAGGTCCGGTCGACCTCGACGGTCGGGCAGCTCACCGGCCACGGCACCGGCGAGCCGTTGCGGTACGTCAGGTTCAGCCGCAGCTTGCCGCCGGTGGTTGCCGCGCTGACCAGCGTGACCGTCAGGCCCGACTGGCTGTAGACCGACCGGTCGAGCTGATACGTCCGGCCCGCGGGCTGCTCCTTCGTCGGCGACGCACCGGCGCCCGGCGACGCGCCGGCAGCCGGGGAGCCCGTCGACGGGCCGCCGACGGCGCCGGTGGTGGCCGCGTCCCGCGCGGATGGCGTCGGGTCGGCCCGCCCGGAGTCGCCTCGGCCGGCCAGGAACCAGCCGCCGAGGGTGCCGACCACGGCGAGGCACGCCGTCACGGCGACGAGGGCGAGCAGACCGACGTACCTTTTCGTCACGGTGGGCTCCCGACGGCGGTGAGAACGGCGACGGCGCGAAGGTAGCACCACCGTCCAAAGTCGGCGGCTCCTCAGTGGCGTCCAACCGCGCGGGCACAGCACCGTCCCGATGGCGGTCGGGCAGGGCGACCACCTGATCGACTTCGCGATGCCGCAGCCCGCGCCCATCACCACGATCGCCTGGCGACTCGGGCACCCGGCTCCGCGCCGGGTGCCATATGCTGCGCCGGTTGTCACGGGGCGCGGGGAGGACCACATGCGACGCTGGCTGGGCGTCACGGCTTCGGCCGCGCTGGTCGCGGCGGCGGTGAGCGGGTGCGGCACGCCGGCCGGCACCGACGGGGACCTGACCGACGACTGGCGGCCCGTGGCCGAGGCCCGCCAGTTCGCGCCGCAGGCCGGCGAGTGCCACGTCGTCGCCGAGCCGACCGCCTACCTCACCAGCCACCAGCCGGTCGACTGCGCGAAGGCGCACCTCGTCGAGACGTTCCATATCGGCACGTTCACCGGCGACCTGGCCGCCCGCCCGATCCCGCCCCGCGTCGGGTCGGCGGCGATGCGGTCCGCGTTCGCCGAGTGCGACGCCAAGGCCAAGGAGTTCGTCGGCGGCGAGTGGCGCGACGCCCGGCTGTCGGTGCAGGTGGCGCCCACGTCGCCCGCCGGCTGGACGGGAGGCAGCCGGTGGTACCGGTGCGACCTGTTCGAGCTCTACCTGGTGAACGGCGGTAACGGCGACGTCGACGCGCCCGTCAACCGGGCGGGCAGCCTGCGGGGCGCGCTGAAGGCGGCCACCCCGCTGCGGTACGGCTGCGCCGAGGAGGACGAGTGGTCGAACCTGCTGGCGGTGCCGTGCACGAAGGTCCACCGCTTCGAGTACGTGGGCGTCTGGACCGCGCCCGACGTGTCGTACGAGGACGCGACGAAGGACGAGGACGCCGTGCACGCGAAGTGCCGGCCGGTGATCGCCCGCTACGCGAAGGTGCCGGTCGACGGGATGCTCCGTTACCGCACGGGCAGCACGTACCGGTTCCCGTCCGAGGAGGCGTGGGCGCGCGGCGACCGGGGGGTGCGCTGCTGGTACTGGTCCAGCGGGAAGAAGCTGACCCGGTCGATCGCCGGCGGCGGGGCGAAGGTCCTCCCGATCAACTGACCGGGCGCCCGCAGGGGCGGGTGGGCAGGTCAGCGTCCTGTCGGCGGTGCTGGGAAGAGCTGACCGAACGGCGACACGGCGCGCACCGAGGGTGATCGCGGACGGCTGCTCGTGCTATTCTCCGGCGTCGATCCCCCGTTTTGGCCCGGATCGGGTCGTTGTCGCAGAAGGACCCTCTTTCCCGATGCCGGCCGTTGCCGCCCCGACCACGTCGCCGACCGCGCTGGACAACCCGGCCGGTGGCGCGTTCACCCTCATCTTCACCCGCCTGCCGGCGTTGCTGCGCCTGGCCTGCGGCCTGGCCGGCGCGGTGGTCGCCCTGTCGGTGCGCAGTGCGCCCGTCGAACCGGCGCTGCTGTTTCCGGCCGTCGCTGCCCTGACCGCCTGGTCGGTCTGGTACGCGTTCCGCGCGCTGCGCCACGGCATCGGCCGCCCGATGGTGCTTGGCGACGTGGCGCTGACCGCCGCCGCCTGCCTGGCGATGCCGGTGCTGGTCGCCCCGGAGGTGCTCCCCGGCGAGGTGAGCTGGATCGCGGTGCTGGCCAGCACCACCGTCCTCAACGCGCAGGCCAACGCCTCCATCGGGTGGTCGGTTCCGGCCGGGCTGCTGGTGACGGCGGCGTACGCGACCGGCGCGCACGCCGCTGGCCAGCCCGACGAGGCCGTCGCGCACGCGGTGACGCTGCTGGTGCAGACGGCCTGCGGCGCGCTGATCACCGCCATCATGCGGCGGCGGATCGGTCGGGCCGACGACGCCTTCGTGGCGCACCAGCGGCTCACCCGGGAGTCGCTGGTCGCCCGGACCGCGCGGGACGCGGAGCGGCGGCAGAACCGGGACCTGCACGACACGGTGCTGGCCACGCTGACCATGGTGGGGCTGGGCGCGGTCGCCGGCCCGTCCGCCGCGCTGCGCGAGCGGTGCGCCGCCGACCTGCGTACCCTCACCGCGCTGGCCGACGCGCGGTCGACTCCCGCCGCGGGTCGGGTGCCGCTGGACGAGCGGCTGCGGGCGGTGCGCGCCCGGCTGCCGGAACTGCCGGTCACCACCGAGCTGGCGCCGTGCGTCGTGCCCGCCCCGGTCGCGGAGGCACTCGCGGAGAGCACGTACGCGGCGCTGTCCAACGTGGTCCGGCACGCGCCGGGCGCGTCCGCCGCGCTGCGGCTGAGCCGGGTCGCCGACACCGTCGTGGTCGAGCTCGCCGACGACGGTCCGGGTTTCGACCCGGCGGCCGTTCCCGCGCACCGGTACGGGCTACGCGAGTCGGTAAGTGGCCGGATGTCCTCCGTCGGTGGGCGCGCCCAGATCGACTCGCGCCCCGGCGCCGGTACCCGGATCCGATTGGAGTGGTCCGGTGTCGACTGAGACGACGACCGCCCCGGTGCCGGCGGCGCGTACGCCCGACGAGGGCCGGTCCCCGGTGGACCCGGCGGCGGCGGTGGCCGCTGCCTCCGACGGCGGCGCCCGGATCGTGACGGTGGTCATCGCGCTGGCCTGGCACACGGCGATCGCGCTGCCCGCGGTGCTGGGCGCGTGGGCGGAGCTGGCCGCGCCGGCGGTGGTCCTCGCCGGCTGGCTGCTCGTGGCGGCGGTCGGGGTGCTGGCCGGCCTCCGGCTGCTGCGCGGCGCCGCCCTGCCGGCCTGGCCGCTGGCCGCGCTGCTGCTGGTGGTCGACGCGGTGGTTGTCACGGCGGCCGGTGAGCGGCACCTCTTCACCGCCGCGAACTGGGTGTGGGGCACGCTCGGCTGGTTCTTCGTCATGGTGCTGTGGGGGCGGCGGGCCCACGGGCTGATCGCGGCGCTGGGCGTGCACGCGCTGATCGCGCTGGCCGGGGTGCTCGGTCACGGCGCGACCGCCCCCGCCGACCTGGCCCGGTACGCCATGTCCGTCTACGCCACGTCGACCCTTCAGGTGGCGGTCTTCGTGGGCGGCACGGCGATCGCGAGGCTGGCCCGGCAGCGGGCCGGCGCGGCGGCGGACGCCCACGCGGCGGCGGCCGAGCGGGACGCCGCCGAACGGGCCCGGCAGGAGCGGCGCGCCCGCCTGACGCTGGTCAGCGGCGCCGCCGAGGAGGTGCTCGCGGAGCTGGCCGACGGTCGGGCGGACCCGGCCGACCCGGACGTGCAGCGGCGGGCGGTGCTGGCCGCCGCCCGGCTGCGCCGGCTCATCGCCGAGTCCGACGACGTGCCCGACCCGCTGCTGCACGAGCTGCGGGCCGCCGCCGACCTGGCGGACCGCAACGGGCTGCCGATCGACCTGGTGACGATCGGCGACCCGCCGCCCCTGCCGGTGCAGGTGCGCCGCCGGCTGGCCGACCCGCTCACCGCGCTCCTGGCCGACGCCCGGGGCTGGGCCCGGCTGACCGTGGTCGCCGGACCCGACGAGGTGGTGGTCAGCCTCGTCACGCCCGACCGGGCCGGTCCCGACACCGCCGGACCGCCGGGCGACGACGGGCGGGTGGAGTACCTCTACGAGCGGGACGGGGAGATCAGATGGGCGCAGACGCGGTGGCGGGGGTGACCGCCGGTCGGCCGGTCGGCGTGGCGATCGTCGACGATCACCCGGTCGTCATCGAGGGGGTCCGCGTCTGGCTGGCCGCCGAGCCCCGGCTGCGGGTCCTGGCGACCGGCGACGACCCGGACGCGGTGCTGCGGGCCGCCCCCGACGCCGACGTGGTCCTGCTCGACCTGCGGCTGCACGGGCGGATGGCCCTGGACAAGCTCGCCGAGCTGAGCGCGGCCGGCCGGCGGGTTGTGGTCTACTCGGAGCACACCGACCCGCAGACGATCCTCGCCGCCCTGGACGCCGGGGCGGTCGCGTTCCTGGCCAAGCACGAGGGGCGGGAACACTGCGTGGCCACCGTGCTGGCCGCCGCCAGCGACCGCCCGTACGTGCCGCCGGCGCTCGCCGGGGCGATCGTGGGTGACCCCCGCCCGGACCGGCCCGCCCTGTCCGACAAGGAACGCGAGGCGTTGCTGCTGTGGTTCCAGTCGATGTCGAAGGCGTCGGTGGCGCGTCGGATGCGGATCAGCGAGCACACCGTGAAGCAGTACGTCGACCGGGCGCGGATCAAGTACACCCGAGCGGGGCGGCCGGCCGCCACCAAGGCGGCACTGCTCGCCCGGGCGATCGAGGACGGCCTAGTCCGGCCGGAGGAGATCGGCATCTATCGGTCACAGGCTTCCTACGACCGGCCGACCCCCTAACGGGCGTCATGACAGCCGGCCTGGGGTCGGCGACGCTCATGGTGAGATGCCATCGGCACCGGAGGTCATGACGATGCACGATGACGCGTCCCCCTTCTTCATCGGCCCGCACCGCTTCGACGCGGACGACGACCTGGCCCCGGCGCTGGACCGGCGGCACGAGCTGGTCGTCGAGGCCGGTGAGCGGGTGCTCGCCCGGCACCGGCTGCACGCGTCGGGGCATCTGCTCGGCCCGACGGAGGCACGGCGGCGGTGGACGCTGCCCGAGCCGGTGGCGGTGACCGTCACGGACCGGCGGATCGCGTACGCCGGCGGCGGGCCACAGCTCGCCCTGGTCGACGGCGTCGGTGACGGCGCGCGGCACCGCCGGGGCGTCCGGCTGCCGGGTCTGATCAGCGGTCAGATCCGCTGGCAGTGGCCGTCCCGGCTGGAGCTGCTGGCGGCGGGGCCCGGTGAGCGCGCCCGCCTGCTGGTGGTCTGCGACGCGCTGCGCACCATCCAGCAGCCGGCCCTCGGCCTCACCGGCCCCGCCGGGGAGATCACCGGGCTGACCCGCCAGGTGCGCCGGGCGGTGGCCGGGTTCCGGCTGGCCCACCCCGAACTGGTGGACCTGTCGCCGCCCGAGCGGGACGTGCTGGTGGTGCGGGCCGGGGGCGGGCCGGGCGCCGGCGAGACCCGGATCACCCTGCCCGGGTCGCTGCCGGTCGAGTTCCAGTCCCGGGACGACTACTACCGGCCGGGGCGCTTCGATCGCGGGTGGCACGGGCCCGCAGCCGGCGCAGCATCCGGGCATCGGTGAAGCCGACGGTACGGGCGGCCCCCTCCACGGTGGCTCCGTGCCCGATGAGGTGCTCGGCGCGTTCCACCCGCAGCAGCTGCTGGTAGCCGAGCGGGGTCAGCCCGGTGGCCCGCCGGAACAGTCGGGTCAGCGTCCGCTCGGCCACCCCGCCGACGGCGGCGAGGTCGGCCAGCGGCAGCGGCTCGGCGAACCGGCGGTCGATCAGGTCCTGCACCCGGTGCACGGCGTCGGAGAGGTGGGACCGGTGCCGCAACATGGCGCCGGCCTGCGGCTCGTGACCGTTGCGCCGGGAGTGCAGGACCAGGGAGCGGGCGATCCGGGCCGCCACCGCCGGCCCGTGCCGGGTGGCCACCAGGTGCAGTGCCACGTCGATGCCGCTGGCGATGCCGGCGGAGGTCACCACCCGCTCGTCGACCACGTAGAGCACGTCGCGGACCACCCGCGCCGACGGGAACCGGCGGGCCAGCTCGTCCTGCACGTCGTGGTGGGTGGTGCAGCGGCGTCCGTCGAGCAGGCCGGCCCGGCCGAGGGCGTACGCGCCGGCGCAGACGCTGGCGACGGTGCCGCCGCCGGCGTGGTGGTCGGCCAGCCGCCGTAGGTCGTCCGGCCCGACCGGCCCCTGCGGTCCGTGCGCGTGCAGCCGCCATCCGGGTACGACCACCAGGTCGTCGCGGGTCAGCTCGGGCCACCGGAGCCCGGCCACCAGCGGTACGCCCTGCACGGTCGGCACGACCTCCCGGTCGGCGACGTAGTGCAGCCGGTAGTCGTACCCGAGGTCGGCGGCGGTGGAGAAGACCTGGGCCGGGCCGGCGAGGTCCAGCAGGTGCAGCTGCGGGACGAGCAGGAAGACGACCCGGGCCATCGGCTCAGGCCCGCGCGCCGGCCGGGGCCGCGCCGGTCAGTTCCGCCACGCTGCGGATGGTGGCGAAGCGGCCGGCGAGGGCGTACTCGGTGCGGGCGGTCATCTCCTCGCTCGACAGGGTGCGCGGGTCGGCGAGGATCTCCTCCGGCGTGGCCGTGGCCGGCAGGTCCCGGTGCGGGGTCGGGAAGGTGACCGTCGCGTCCGTCACGAAGGTCACCTCATAGCCGAGATCGCAGCCGACCCGGGCGGTGGTCTCGACGCACTGCTCCGTACGGATGCCGCAGACGGTGATCTCGCGGACGCCCGCCGTCGTCAGCACCTGCTGGAGGTTGGTGGTGGTGAAGGCGTTGTGCGACGTCTTCACCAGCGTGGGTTCCCCCGGGGCGGGCGAGAGCCCCTCGATCAGGCGGACGTGCCCGTTGGCCGGGTCGAAGACCCCGCCGGTGCCCGGCTCGGCGTGCAGGACCCAGACGACCAGGTCGCCGCGTCCCCGGGCGGCGGCGACGAGCCGGTCGACCCGGCCGACGATGTCGGGGTTGGAGGCGTACGCCCAGCTGGGGCGGCGGCGGAAGGACTCCTGCACGTCGATGACGACGAGTGCTGCTCTGCTCATGGGTTGAATCCTCGCCGGGGACGCGCCGGCGCGGCAGGCACCATCCCGCCCCGCTGCGGAACGATCCGGCCGCCCCCGGATGCCCGGGCGGCCCTTCCCCCGGGCGTCGGGTCGATCGGGGCCCTGGTCAGGCGTCGGGGTCGACCGCGGCGGCCCGGCGGCGGACCTCCAGGTCGGCGGCCTCCTCCAGGCTTGGCGCGGTGCCGCCCAGGTGCGCCGGGAGCCACCACGTGTCGTCCGGGCCGGCGGGGGCGTCGGGGTACTCCCGCTGAGCCCGGTCGACCAGCGCGGTGAGCCGCTCCTTCAGGTCAACGGTCATCGCGTTGGCGTCCGGGTAGGCCGCCGGGTCCATCGGCTCGCCGATCAGGATCGTGATCGGGGTGTGCCGGCGGGTCAGGGTGCGCGGTCGGCCCTTGGTCCAGAGCCGCTGGGTGCCCCAGATTGCGACCGGCAGCACCGGCACACCGGCCTCGGCCGCCATCCGGGTCGTCCCGCTCTTGAGCGACTTGACCGTGAACGACCGGCTGATCGTCGCCTCCGGGAAGACGCCGACCACCTCACCGCGCTTCAACGCGCTGACCGCCGTCGCGTACGACCCGGCGCCCGCCCGCCGGTCCACCGGGATGTGCCGCATGCCCCGCATCAGCGGGCCGGACACCTTGTGCGTGAAGACGGACTTCTTGGCCATGAACCGGACGAGCCGCTTCGCGGGGTTCGCGCCCAGCCCGCAGAAGATGAAGTCGAGGTAGCTGACGTGGTTGCTGGCCAGCACCGCCCCGCCCGTACGCGGCACGTGGTGGGCGCCCTCAATCGTGATCTTCAGGTCGAGGACCCGGAACATCGTCTTGGCGGCGGCGATCACGGGCGGGTACACGAGTTCCGGCATGGCGCGAACTTACCCTGCCCGCCTGAACCCCATGCCGACCCGCCGGGCCGCCGCGCCCAGCCCGCTCCTGCCCGCCTGTGCGGGCCGGCCCCCGGTCGCGGGAGGCCGGCGGCGCCCGGTCCGCCCGGTCGCCGCCGGCCTCCCGCGGGAGCCGGGCCCGCGCTAGTCGGTGAGCCGGTGCATGTCGAGGCGGCCCCGGGCGAACGCGTCGACGCGGCCCCACCGGCCCGGGATGTCCAGCACCTCGATCCGCCCCATCCCGATCGGCAGCCGGGGCTCCACCGCGAGGTGCCCCTCGTGCGGCTCCAGGCCGAGCATCGTCCGCAGCAGCAGCAGTGGCGTGCCGGTCGACCAGGCCTGCGGGCTGCACGCCGTCGGGTACTCCACCGGGAACTTGGTCAGCTCGCGGGGATAGCCCCCGAACGCCTCCGGCAGCCGGCCCTGGAAGTAGGTGGCCGCGTCGAGGATGCCGTTGGCGATGACCGCCGCCTCCTCGGCGAAGCCGTACCGGCGCAGGCCCCAGGCGATGAAGGAGTTGTCGAACGGCCAGATCGTGCCGTTGTGGTAGCCGATCGGGTTGTAGCGGACCTCGCCCTCGGCCAGCGTCCGCACCCCCCAGCCGGTGAAGAGCCGGGGCCCGACCAGGTGCTCGGCGATCTTCTCGGCCCGGTCGTCGTCGACGATGCCGCTCCACAGCAGGTGACCGATGTTGGAGCTGAGCACGTCGCACTGGCGCCCGTCCGGGTCCAGGGCGAGGGCGTAGTACTCGCCGTCCGCCACCCAGAAGTCCCGGTTGAACCGCTCCTTGAGCGCCGCCGCCTCCCGCTCCAACCGGTCGGCGAAGTCCGGGTCACCCCAGAACTCGCGCGCCAGGCGGGCGGCCCGCAGCTTCGCGTCGTACGCGTACCCCTGCACCTCGCAGGTGGCCCGGGGGAACGGCGGCAGCGTGCCGTCCCGGTAGGAGATGGAGTCCCAGGAGTCCTTCCAGCACTGGTTCTCCAGGCCGGTGTCGGTGTTGCGCCGCTCGTACCAGATGTAGCCGCTGCCGACCAGGTCGGCGTAGTCGTCGATCCACTCCAGCGCGGCCCGGCACTCCCGCTCCAGCTCCCTGACCAGCTCGACGTCCCCGCTCCACTTCTCGTACTCGTCGAGCAGCACCAGGAACAGCGGGGTCGCGTCCACCGACCCGTAGTACGGCGAGTGCGGCTGTTCCTCGAAGGCGGCGGTCTCGCCGTACCGCATCTCGTGCAGGATCCGGCCCGGGTCCTCGTCCCGGAAGTCGTCGAACCGGGTGCCCTGGAGCGAGGCCAGGATCCGCAGCGTGGTCTTCGACAGCTCCGGCGTGAACGGCAGCGTCTGCAGGCAGGTGAGGATGCTGTCCCGCCCGAACATGGTCATGAACCAGGGCAGGCCGGCGGCCGGCAACGACGCCCCGCCGAGGGAGAGCGGCGAGAAGCGCAGCGCGGCCAGGTCGATCAGGCTGCGGCGGTACGTCGAGGCGACCCGGTCGTGCTGACTGTTGACCTTGGGGGCCCTGGCGATCCACTCCTCGAGGTCGTGCTGGAGGGCGAGCCGCTCGGTGGTGTGCGCCCGCAGCCCCATCCGCAGGTCCCGCCCGCCCGGGGAGACCGCCATCGTCTTGACGTCGATCTCGGATTTCCACTGCTCGTTGGGCTGGAGGTGGATCGAGTAGGCGAAGCCCTTGCGGTCGTAGCGTGGAGCCGGGGACGCGGAGATCAGCGTCTCCCGGATGAAGTTGCCCCGCCGGTAGCCCAGGCGCAGCCGGTCGGACTCGACCTCCGTGTAGATCTCGCCCTTCTTGTTGAGGATCTCGTCCTTGACCTGGAACAGGTCGGCGAAGTCGGACGCCGCCTCCATCCTGATCTCCAGGTCGATCGGCTTCTCGTCGTGGTTGAGGATGGTGAGCGTCTCCCGGAAACTGCCCCCCACCGCCCGCTCCCGGACGATCGACAGCTTCGCGTCGATGTAGTGGGTGGCCATCCCCGGCACCAGGAAGAAGCGGGCCTCGTAGTACTGCAGGTCGTCGTACGACAGGGGGGTGAGTCGGTCCCCGTTGACCGTCAGCACCCACGTCGACAGGAAGCGGGTGTCCAGCGAGAAGAACCCGGTCGGCTCGCTCGGCGTCGCCTCGATGTCCCCGGTGTCCTCTGACACCACGAAGGTGCTGCCGTCCAGGATCCGGATCGTGTTCTGCGCCATCACCGCACCTCCTGACGGGACCTGAAATGCCGACGTGGTCCACGGGTGTCCGGATGGCTGGGGAAGAGCCGCTCCATCTGCACCACCAGCCGCAGGTCCCCGCTCACCGTCATGTCCCCTCGCAGCAGCGCGGCCACCCCGTGCTCGCGGCCGGCGGCGATCTCCTCGAAGAGCTCGGGGCTGGTCCCGACCACCGTGTCGGCATCCTGGTCCTCCTGGCTGACCTGGAGCCGCCCGCGGTCGATCCGCAGCAGCCAGTGCGTCGTGTGCGCCCCCTCGTGCAGGTCCAGGCGCAGGGTCCCGGAGGACTTCGCCAGCAGGGGGTCGTACCCCCGCCGGTCGAGGTCCTCGAAGAACCTCGTCGTCGCGTCCACCATCGGGTCTTCTCCTCCCCCGTCGGGCAATGTCCCTGCACGGGGTCCCCGTCCGGTGCCGGGCCAACCTCGCCCGGACCGGGTGAGTCGCCCGCCCGGCGGGGGTGGCCCTGCGCGTACGGGCTAGATCAGGAGGGTGTCGTGGCGGTCGTTCCGGCGGCGGACGTGGCCGCGCCACCCGGCGAGCAGTGCGATGAAGGTCCAGCCGGCACCGCCGAGGAGCAGTGCCGCGACCATGCCGCCGGAGTCGACCCGGTCGGCGGCCTCGAGTTCGACCACCCCGTCGGGATCGGTGAGCACGGCGAGCCTGTCGCCGACCTGGTAGCTGGGGTTGCTGCCCTGGTGGACCAGCGGCTCGTCGAGGCGCCCGTCGGCGCCCTGGAGCGTGAAGGCATGCCGCTTGCCGACGACCGACACGTCGACGATCGTCACCTCCTGGCGGACGCCGCGCGCCTCCAGCACCGCCTCGGGTGCGAGCTGCACCGAGCCCACGAGGACGAACAGGGCCGGACCCATGGCGAGGAACGCCAGCCACGCGGCCCGGTGCAGCAGACGCACGGCGAGCACGAACACCAGGCAGAGGAGCAGCCCGGTGATGATCGGGACGACCGTCGCGCCGACCGCCACGTACGCGATGGCGGTGTTCACCGCGACCACGGCCAGGCCGAACAGGACCAACAGCACCGTCATCGCCGTCGACCTACCGGCCGACCACGCTCCCGCGACCGGCACGGGCCCGGTCGGCGGAACGGGCCCGGTCGGCGGAACGGGCCCGGTCGGCGGAACGGGCCCGGTCGGCGGAACGGGCCCGGTCGGCGGCAGGGTGGGTCGGACGTCGGGGCGCCAGCCGGTCGGCGCGATCCGGCCTGGTGCGGGGGGCTCTGCGGACACGCCGGGATCATAGATCCGGCGGTCCAGCCGAGGACCGGCGCGCCGGCCCCCATCTCGGGGAGCCGGCGCGTCGACGCGTACGGTCAGTTGTTCGGTTCGTCGGCGCTGATGTCGGCGAGCACCGACTGCGGTTCCCGCTCCACGGCGAGGTCACCCATCGAGACCAGGCCGACCAGCCGCCCGTCGTCGATGACCGGCAACCGGCGTACGGCGTAGGTCCGCATCAGGTCGGCGGCGGCGACCGCGTCGTCGTACTGGCTGACCGTGATCACGTCCTTGCTGGTGATCTGGTTGAGCGGGGTCGAGTTCGGGTCCATGTTCTCGGCCACGCCCCGGACCGTGATGTCCCGGTCCGTCACGATGCCGATGACGTCGTCGCCGTCGGTCACCACCACGTCGCCGATGGCGCTGTCGCGCATCTCCTGCGCCGCGGCGATCAGCGTGTCGTTGCCGTCCATCGTCACCAACCGGGTCGTCATGAACTCTCCGACCGTTGTCATGGTGCTCCCCTCTCGGTGTCGGCACCGCCGTCTACCCGCCGACCGCACGGGGTAACGCGAGCGACCCCGGCCCGGGTCAGGCGCGCGGCGGGAGGCCGTAGAGGCGCTCGACGTGCAGCCGGAGCACGAGGCGCCCCTCGGCGACCATCGCCCGCCGGTAGTCGGCCCAGTCCGGATGCTCGCCCTGGATCGCCCGGTAGAGGTCGACCAGCTCCGTCACGGTCGCGTCCTGCGGGTCGGCGGCCACCGGCGTCAGCTCGGCGCGCCCCTCCGCGACCGCGTACGCCCAGCCGTCGTCGCTGGCGACGTGGAACGAGGCGCGCGGGTCCCGGCGCAGGTTGGCGGTCTTGGCCCGGCCGTCGGTCACCGAGACGCGGATCAGGGCCGCACCGCTGTCGAAGGCGTAGATGACGGTGGAGAGCTGCGGGCGCCCGTCCCGCTTGAGCGTGGCCAGCACCCCCAGCCGGTGGCCGGCGATCAGCTCCGTCAACGCCCGCTGGGTCTCGTCGTCCGCCACGGCAACCTCCGCTTCGACCGGTCACGGCGTTCCCATCGAACCACGGCGGACGCCCCGCCCGCGCCCGTGTGCCCGCCGTACGCCGACGCGACGGGCCCCCGCCACAGCTGGCGGAGGCCCGGGGAAGGCGCGTCGGTCAGCGGCGCTCGGCGGCGACCAGCTCGGCGAGCTGCACCGCGTTGAGCGCGGCGCCCTTGCGCAGGTTGTCGTTGGAGCAGAACAGGGCGAGGCCGTGCTCGACGGTCTCGTCGGCGCGGATCCGCCCGACGAAGGTCGGGTCCTGGCCGGCCGCCTGCAACGGGGTCGGCACGTCGGCGAGCGCCACGCCGGGAGCGCCGTCGAGCAGCTCGCGGGCCCGCTGCGGGCTGATCGGGCGGGCGAAGCGGGCGTTGATCTGGAGCGAGTGGCCGGTGAAGACGGGCACCCGTACGCAGGTGCCGGAGACGCGCAGCCCGGGGATCTCCAGGATGCGGCGGCTCTCGTTGCGCAGCTTCTGCTCCTCGTCGGTCTCGAAGCTGCCGTCGTCGACGATCGAGCCGGCGAGCGGGAGCACGTTGAACGCGATCGGCCGGGCGAACGAGCGGGGGGCCGGGAACTCCACGGCCGCGCCGTCGAAGGCGAGGCCGGCGGCGTGCTCGGCGACCTTGCGGACCTGCTCGTCGAGTTCGGCGACGCCGGCCAGGCCGGCGCCGGAGACCGCCTGGTACGTCGAGACGACCAGGCTGACCAGTTCCGCCTCGGCGTGCAGCGGGCGCAGCACGGGCATCGCGGCCATCGTCGTGCAGTTCGGGTTGGCGATGATCCCCTTGGGGCGTACGGCGGCGGCGTGCGGGTTGACCTCGGCGACGACCAGCGGCACCTCCGGGTCCATGCGGAACGCCGAGGAGTTGTCGATGACGACGGCGCCGGCGGCGGCGACCCGGGGCGCGAGTTCCTTCGCGCTGCCCTTGCCGGCGGAGAAGAGCACGATGTCGAGCCCGGAATAGTCGGCGGTGGCCGCGTCCTCCACGGTCACCTCGCCGTCCCGCCAGGGCAGGGTGCGCCCGGCCGACCGCGCCGAGGCGAACAACCGCACCTGCTCCGCCGGGAACTCCCGCTCCGCCAGCACCTGCCGCATCACGCCACCGACCTGGCCGGTGGCCCCCACAATGCCGATCCTCATGCCCGCGAGGCTACCCAGCCCGGCGACCCGACCGGGAACGCTTTCCCACCCACCGGGGCGGGCGGCGCTCCCGCCCGGCGGTGGCCGTGGTCACCCCGGGCCGCGCCGGGACGCAACGACCTCGCCGGAGGGGCCGGTGGGACGGGAGGATCGTCAGCCGGCGGGGCGGCCCGCCGGAGCATCCACGCCGGCCGCCCCGGCCGGGCCACCCGCGCCGGCCGGGGGCGGCGCGACCCATGTCACACCGCCCCAGGCCGCTCAGGAGGCGTGGTCGACCAGCTCGCCCAGGCCGGTGGCGACGAGTTCGTCGCGGATCACCGCGGCGTCGCCCTCCACCACGATGGTGAGGTCCTCCGGGCGCAGGTGCGTGGCGGCCGCCGCGGAGACCTCCGCCACGTCGGCGGCGAGCAGCGACTCGCGCAACCGGGCGTGGTAGTCGTCGGGCAGGTCGTGCACGACCAGGGTGGTCAGCGCGGAGGCGATCGACCGGGGGCTCTGCAACTCGACGGAGAGCTGCCCGGCCCGCCAGGAGCGCGCGACCGCCAACTCCTCCTCGGTCACCCCGGTCTCCCGGGTACGGGTGATCTCGCCGACCGACTCGACGACGGCCGGCGCGGTGACCGCCGTCTGCACCCCGGAGCTGACCCCGAACCGGCCGAACCGGCGGGACGAGGCGAAGTCGCCCCGGATGCCGTACGTGTAGCCGCGCACCTCGCGGATCAGGTGGTTGAGCCGGGAGGTGAACGCCCCGCCGAGCACCGTGCCGGCGAGCGTCATCGGCACGTGGTCGGGGTGGGAGCGGTGCGGCGACGGGTGGCCCAGCCGCAGCGTGGACTGCACCGAGCCGGGCCGGTCCACCAGGATGATCCGCCGGCCGGGCCGGGTCGGCACCTCGATCGGGCCGCCCCGGTCGACCGGCCCGCCGCCGGTGCCCGCGAACGCCGCCGCGCCGAGCGCGTCCAGGTCCAGCCGGTCCAGGTCCCCGGCGACGACCAGCGTGCCGGGGCGGATGAACCACTCGGAGTGGAAGACCGTGACGTCCTCGACGTCCAGCGCCGCCACCGACTCCGGGTCGCCGTAGAGGGGACGGCCCCAGCGGTTGCCGGCGCCGAACAGGTCCGCGCGCAGCGCCGCGTCGGCCCGCGGGCCGGGGTTGGCCCAGTCCATCCGCAGCGCGGTCGCCTCGTCGTCGCGGACCCGCCGGACGTCGTCCGGGTCCAGCTTCGGGGTGCGCACCGCCTCGGCGAGCAGCTCCACGGCGGCGTTCAGCCGCTCCACCGGCACCTGCACGCTGACCTGAAAGGAGTCCCAGTCCAGCCCGATCA
This sequence comes from Micromonospora sp. NBC_01740, assembly GCF_035920365.1. Classification (NCBI taxonomy): domain Bacteria; kingdom Bacillati; phylum Actinomycetota; class Actinomycetes; order Micromonosporales; family Micromonosporaceae; genus Micromonospora; species Micromonospora sp. NBC_01740. The sequence continues at coordinate 140,840 of NZ_CP109150.1, forward strand.
CCAGCTCGGTGCCGAGCCCTTCGATCGCCAGCGCGTACGCCGTCGCGTCGCGCTGCGCGGTCCCCTCCTCCAGGGCCTTGGCGAGCACCGCGCCGAGCCCTTCCTTGCCGGTGGGTTCGCGGCCGGCGCCCGCGTCGAGCAGCAGCAGCGCCACCGCCAGGTTCTGCCCGGGCAGGTGCGCGGCGACCACCTGACCACCCGCCACCGTGCGGCGGACCACCTGCGGGAACCGGTACGGGCGGGCGGCGCCGGGCCCGGGACGGTCGGCGATCAGCGTCATCAGGGCTTCTCCTCGGGCAGGTAGGTCAGGGTGACCCGGTCGTCGGCGGCGAGCACCTCGGCGGCGGCCTCGGCGATCTGCTCGGCGGTCACCGCGAGCCAGGCCGGCAGCCGCTCCGCGGCCTTCGCCGGGTCGCCGAACTGGGTGGCGTAGCGCCCGAGCGTGTCCGCCCGGCCGTCCACCGTGGACATCTGCCGCCACCACGAGGTGCTCAGCAGGGACTTGGCCCGGTCCAGTTCGGTGGTGGTGACCGGGACGGTGGCCAGTTCGTCGACCACCTCGGCCAGCCCGGCGCCCAGCCGTTCGGCGCTCACCCCGGGGCGGGCCGTGGCGGTGGCGATCAGCGGCGCGGGTGCGTGCGCCAGGTCCACCCCGTACGCCCCGACCATGTCGGGCTGGGCGATCCGCTCGCCGTCGGCGAGGCGCTGGTAGAGGCGGCTGCCCCGGCCGCTGCCCAGCACGGTGGCGAGCACCGTCAGCACGTCGTAGCCGGGGCTGCCGAAGGGGTGGGTGCGGTGCGCGATGTAGACGCGCGGCGCCGGCACCTCGGCGGTGACCGTCTCCACGGCGGGTCGGCCGGTGGCCGGGACGGTCCGGCCGTCCGGGGCCGGCGGGATCTCCGCGCGCGGCGGGAGGGCGCCGAAGTACTTGTCGGCCAGCGCGAACACCTCGGCGGCCGAGGCGTCGCCCACGACGGTGAGCACGGCGTTGTTCGGCGCGTAGTACGTCCGGTGGAACGCCTGGAAGGTGGCCAGGTCGGCGGCGTTCAGGTCGGCCATCGACCCGATCGTGGCGTGGTGGTAGGGGTGCCCGGGCGGGTAGAGCAGCGGCAGCAGCCGCAGCCAGGCGTCGCCGTAGGGCACGTTGTCGTAGCGCTGGCGCCGCTCGTTCTTGACCACGTCCCGCTGGTTGTCCAGCGTCTCCTGGGTCAGCGCGGGGACCAGGCCGCCCATCCGGTCCGCCTCGAGCCACAGCGCCAGTTCCAGGTGCTCGGCGGGGACGGTCTCGAAGTAGTTGGTGCGGTCCGGGTTGGTGGTGGCGTTGAGCGAGCCGCCCGCACCCTGCACCAGCTTCATGTGCTCGGTCTTCGCCACGTTGACCGAGCCCTCGAACATCAGGTGCTCGAAGAGGTGCGCGAAGCCGGTCTGCCCCTCGGGCTCGTGCCGGGAGCCGACGTCGTACCAGAGGTTCACGGCGACCGCCGGAGCGGTGCGGTCCTCACTCACCACCACGCGCAGGCCGTTGTCCAGGCGGGTGGTCTCGATGGGCCAGGGGTAACCGCTGTCGGGCATGGCACGACGCTATCCGATCAGGTGCGCGGGAGGGGACGCGCCGCACGCGGCGAGGCATCGACCGCCGGCCGCCGGGTACCGGGGAGGCATGCCGCCTGCCGCCACCGTGACCGACCGGGCCGCCGTCGCGGTCGACCGCGCGACCGCCGCCCTGGCCCGGCTGCGCCGGGCCCGCCTGCTGCATCCCGCGGGCCGCTCGTTCGCGGGCGAGGTCGTCGTCTGGGGTACGTCGGGACCGCCGACCGGGGTGCCGCTGCTGGACGGCCCGGGCCGCTTCCGGGCGACCGTCCGGCTCTCCAAGGGCGTGCCCACGCCGGGCGACTGGCCGGACGTGCTGGGGCTGGCCGTGCGGCTGCACCGCGACGGTGAGCGGCCGTTCGACCTGCTGGTCAGCTCCAGCGGGGCCGCGCCGCTGCTGCGGAATTTGCCGCTGCCCCGGCGGCGCTTCGCGGGGACGTACAGCACGATCATGCCGTTTCGCGCGGGCCGGCGGCGGCTCTTCCTGGCCGCGCTGGCCGACCCGGAGTCGCCCGGCCTGGGCCGCAGCCTGGCCGAGGTGGCCGCCGCGGCCCGGGCGGACGCGCCGCGCCTGGTGCTCGCGGTCGCGTCCGCCGTCGGGCCGTGGCGTCCGTTCGGGCAGGTCAGCCTCGGTGCCCAGCTCGGCGCCCGGGAGGACGCGGCGCTGGCCTTCGACCCGATCGGCAACCTGCCGCCGGGGCTGCGGGCGGTCGGCCCGATCGCCTGGCTGCGGGAGCACAGCTACCGCGGCTCGCGACGGGCCCGGGGGGCCGTGGCTCAGTCGGGGGGCTCGATGGGGGTCACCGTCTGATCGGAGGTACGCCGCTCCAGCACGGTGTCGGGGGCGGCGTTGCGGTCCTCCTCCCGGAGGTCGGACTCGGCGAGGATGGCCTCCGCCTGCGCGTGGGGGTCGTCGCTGCCGGCCGCCGTCTCCTCGGGCAGCAGGTGTGCGCGGGACTCCACTCGTTCCTGGTCGCTCTGCTCGTGACTCATGACCGCCCACATACCCCGCCGCCGCCTCCGGCACGCCGCATGATCGCGCCCGGATGATCGCGACCGGCCCCGGCGGCGGGCCGCTCAGGAGCGGAACGGTCCGCGTACCTCGTAGGTGACGCCACCCGAGGAGGAGCCGGACGTGCCGCGCTGCGACGAGAAGTAGAACCGGCTGCCGTCGGGCGAGAACGCCGGCCCGCAGATCTCCGACGAGGACTGGCCGGTGATCCGCAGGAACGGGGCGACCACCCCCGCCGGGGTGATCACGTTGATCTCCATGTTGCCGCCGTCCTCGGCGACGTAGAGGTCGCCCGAGCGGGCCCCGGTGATGTTGTCCACCCCGGTCAGCGGCGCCGTCCCGGAGACCAGCGAGTCGTCGTACGCCAGGTCGATGCGCTGGTCGACCGCGTCGTAGGCCCAGACCCGGTTGTCGCCCTTGGTGGTGAACCAGCAGGTGCCGTCGGCGTACCAGCAGCCCTCGCCGCCGTTGAACCGCTTCGCCCCGGCGACCTGGTCGCGGGTGAGCGTGGGCGAGCCGTCCGGGTCGGGCACCCGCGCCCAGCTCACCGGGCCGCTGGTGCCCGTGCCGGCGACCAGCACCTCCAGGGTGCCGGCGGAGAGGTCGCCCCAGGTGGTCGGCCGGAACCGGTAGAAGCAGCCGTTGGTCTCGTCCTCGGTGAGGTAGACGACCCGGCGGTCCGGGTCGCAGGCGGCGGCCTCGTGGTTGAACCGGCCCATCGCGGCCCGCCGGACCCCGGCCCGGCCGCCCTGCGGGTACGTCTCGTAGACGTACCCGCGGTTGACCTCCTCGCCGGAGAGCCAGGTCCCCCACCCGGTCGCGCCGCCCGCGCAGTTGCGGTTGGTGTTCGACAGGATGCGGTACGCCGAGACGACGCTGCCGTCGGCGGCGAAGCGCACCGCGGATGCCCCACCGGTGCTCAGGATCTCGGAGTTCGAGACGTAGATCCAGCCGGTGCCGGCGACGAAGCAGGCGCCGCCGTCGGGCGCGTCGTGCCAGGTGTACGACGTGCCGGGCACCGCCTGGCGGGAGCGGGCGACGACCCGGCTGGTGAAGCCGGCGGGCAGTTGGATGCCGTTGGCGTCGGCCGCGCCGAGCGGCCCGTAGGGGCTGGCACCCGGCTGAGCAGGGGCGGCATGGGCGGCGCCGGCCCAGAGACTGCCGGAGAAGGCGGCGGCGCCGCCGACGACGGTGGCGCGCAGGACGGTACGACGGTCCATCGGGAACCTCCGGAAAACAGCGGTCGGTGTCGATGAAGCTACCGTCGCACGCATCGATGGAGGTGAACACGAAGCGAGTCTTTCCCGACGACCGGGTGGACCTTCCCGCACAACCGGGTACGCTGGGCCGCGTGACGCGTTCGTATCGATGGTTTAGGCAGCCGGCTCGCACGCCGGTGACTTCACCATGATCTGACGTCACCACATTCGAGCCGGCCGGGCAGGAGCTCTCGTTCCTGCCCTTTTGCGTACGAGCAGCCGGCTCGACCTGGGCACCGGCCCCGGGGCACGGTCGGCGGAAGGATTCCCACCGTGACCACCCCGGAGACCGTTCGGGTCAGCGATCAGCGGATCGACCGTGTCGTGCCGCTGACCACCCCGGCCCTGCTGCACCACGACCTGCCCCTCGACGACACGCTCGCCTCGGCCGTGCTGGCCGGGCGACGCGCGGTCGGCCGGGTGCTGGACGGCGCCGACGACCGCCTGCTGGTGGTGGTGGGCCCGTGCTCGGTGCACGACCCGGCCGCCGCCCTGGAGTACGCCCACCTGCTCCGCGACGCCGCCGCCCGGGTGGCCGACGACCTGCTGGTGGTGATGCGGGTCTACTTCGAGAAGCCGCGCTCGACGGTGGGCTGGAAGGGCCTGATCAACGACCCCGGGCTGGACGGTTCCGGCGACGTCAACACCGGCCTGCGTACCGCCCGGGCGCTCCTGCTCGACGTGCTGCGCCTGGGGCTCCCCGTCGGCTGCGAGTTCCTCGACCCGATCACCCCGCAGTACATCGCCGACACGGTGGCGTGGGGCGCGATCGGCGCGCGGACGGTGGAGAGCCAGGTGCACCGGCAGCTCGCCTCCGGCCTGTCGATGCCGATCGGCATGAAGAACCGCCCGGACGGCAGCATCGGCACCGCCGTGGACGCCATCCGCGCCGCCGGCGTACCGCACGTCTTCCCCGGCATCGACGTCTCCGGCACGCCGGCGATCCTGCACACCCGGGGCAACGCGGACGGGCACCTGGTGCTGCGCGGCGGCGGCGGGCGGCCGAACTACGACGCGGAGTCGGTGGCCGGCGCCCTGGAGCTGCTGCGGGCGGCGGGCCTGCCCGAGCGCGTGGTGATCGACGCGAGCCACGCCAACAGCGGCAAGGACCACCGCAACCAGCCGCGGGTGGCCGCCGACGTGGCCGCCCAGCTCGACGCCGGCCAGCGCGGCATCGTCGGGATCATGCTGGAGAGCTTCCTGCTCGCCGGCCGCCAGGACCTCGACCCGACCCGCGAGCTGACGTACGGCCAGTCGGTCACCGACGCCTGCATCGGCTGGGACACCACCGAGGAGGTCCTCAGCCACCTGGCCGCCGCCGTCCGCACCCGCCGCCGTACCCCGGCCCCCGCACCCGCCTGACCCCCACCCCGCACGCAGGGGGAGGTGGAGACGGACAGTGCCGCCCCCGGGCCCGGGAGGGCTCGGGGGCGGCACCGGTGTCGGTGTGCAGGTCGCCTCTCGGCGAGTGGCACGACGCGGCTCCAGCCGAACGGTATTCCGCGAAGGCAATTAGGTGAGGCCCGGGGACACTGGACACACCGACACCTGACTCAACCGGGGACCCGCCGCCGGTGTTCCGACCCGCGCCATGACCGCCGTCACAGCCCCGGCGACCACTGCACGCGCGGCCCGGCGACGTTTCACCGGTTCGGACGCGGGTAGCTGACCGTCGTGACCGACGACGCACCCGTGACGGACGCGCCCGTGGTCGAGGAGCCGGACATCCGGCGCCTCGACGACCTCCTCGAGGATCTCTACCACGGCCAGGAGCGGATCAGTCAGGCGGACATCTACCGCCGGGCCGTCGCCGCCGAGCTTCCCGCGCAGCTCCTCACCCGCATGGCCGCCCTGCCCGAGGGCGAGTACGCCGTGGACGAGGTGGCCGACCTGCTCGGCGGTTCGGTCACCTGACGCCAGGGGGCCGGGACCGGCACGGCCCCGGCGGGCCGTGACGACCCGTCGTGGGGCGAGACCGCCGCCCACCCGTCCCCCGGGGGCGGACGGCCTTCCGCACCGGAGGCCGACGAGCAGTGAGGAGAGCGAGATGTCCCACCACGAGGAAGAGCACGAGAAGCTGCCGGCACTCGGTCAGCCCCCCGAGGGCCGGGACACCCTGCCGGAGCCCGACTTCGCCAACGAGCACGACCGCACCGCGGTCGACCGGGACGTCATCACCGGGGCGGACGCCGACGAGCGCGAGCCGGAGGCCTCCCGCGGCTGGGCCGGCCAGGACCACGGCACGACCCCGACCTGAGGACAGCCACGACGAAGGGGGCCGGCCCGAGCGCCGGCCCCCTCCGTCGTACGTCGTCAGTCCTCGTCGGGGTCGCCGCCCTCGGCGGCCTGCTGGGCCACCGCGTACGCCATCTGGAGGAAGTCCGAGGCGGCCACGGCGGTCAGCGCGGTCGCCACCAGACGGGTGAGCCGGGGGGCGAGCACCAGGCCGCCGGTGAACCCGGTGGCGACCCAGACGGCGAGGCAGAACGGGCAGCTCAGCAGCTCCCCGATCGCGTGCCGGGTGGAGCTGCCCTGGTCACGGACCTGCTCCATCACCTCGCCGCTGCCGATCGGCTTGTCGTACCGGGTGAACGGCGCCCGCAGGGGGCTCGTCACCGCGTCCTTCGTCAGCAGCCGGCTCAGCTTGTGGGTGGCGATGCTCAGCAGCACCACGTCGGCCGGGGCGGGACGCTCGGGCACCGGACGGCCGGTCGCCCTGACCAGACCGGCGATGCCGGCGGTCACCCCGGCGTAGGTTCCCATCGCCGCCAGGTACCCGCCCAGCGGTCGGTGTTCGTGCGGCGCGTACGCCTGGCGCAGCCGCGCCACCTTCTCCTTCAGGGCGGTCACCCGGTCTCCTCGATCCTCTCGGGTGCGGTCCGGCTCAGCCGGCCTGCAGGTTGTCGGCCACCTCGCGGGCGAGACTGTCCAGCGCCTCGTCGGCCAGCCGCTCGGCGTCCGGCCCGCCGGTGAGGTCGAGCCGCATCCGGGCGCCACCGGCCTGGGCGGGCTCCACCAGGATCTCCGCCGACCAGTCCTCGGCGGCGCTCCAGCGGGCCCGCAGTTCCTCGGCGCTGACCTCGTCCGCCGGGCTGCCGTCGGCCCGCAGCGGCTCGGGCAGCCATGCCGACGCCCGCGCGGGGTCGGTGGCGGTGTTGAACACGACCTCCGGCGGCGCGGACATCCCGCGCTCGGCGGACGCCATCAGGCGTCCCGCAGCCGGCTCGGGTCGACCTCGCGGCCGGGGTGCCGGGCCAGGTATTCGGTCTCCAACTCGGCGGTGCGCCGCAGATGGTTGGCGAGCGCGGAGTCCGCCGCGTGGCGCAGGGTGTCCAGGCGGGTCCGGTGCAGACTGTGCATCTCCCGGATCAGGTCCTCGTCGGCCAGCTCGGCGGGGTCGACGCCGAGCAGCTCGCCGTCGGGCGGATCCGCCTCGCCGGAGGCTCTGTCGTGGACATGGTCGCCGTCCCACTCGGGCATCCGCTGCTCCGGGCTGCCGAAGTCGTCCTGCCGTACCGATCCCGTCATGATCGACCCCCTGCTCTGGTTTGGGCTCGCGTCTAGACGGATGCCCACACCGGCAGGCACCAAACCCCACCCGCACCTACGACGCCGCGTCGGAGACCCCGGCGGCCCCCGGTACTCTCGATGCCATGAAACGGCTCTGGACCCCGGCGTGGATCGCGCGCCACGTGGCCATGGTCGTGCTCGTCACCGGTTTCCTGGCGCTGGGCTGGTGGCAGGTCAGTCGGGCCGCCGCCGGCAACGCGATCAGCTGGGGCTACGCGGTCGAGTGGCCGATCTTCGCGGGCTTCGTGGTCTTCGTCTGGTGGCGTGAGGTCCGGCACACCCTGCGCGGGCCGGCGGCGCCGGCCGACGCGCAGGGAGAAACGTCGACCGCCGCCGGGACGCGACCGGCCGACGCCCCGCAGGCCGCCGCGACGCGCCCGGTCGTACGCCGACCCGTGCGGGTCGCCCGCGGGTCCGCGGCTGCCGGCGGCGGCGAGGACGGCGACCTCGTCGCCTACAACCACTACCTGCAATGGCTGAACGACAACCCGGGTGCCAAGCCCGGTGACTACCCCGGCTGAGGCCGGACGCGAAAGGACGGACGACGGTGGGCGCAGCCCTGACCCGGTACCGAGTCATCGCCTGGATCGTCGGCGTGGCGCTGATCCTGCTGGTCGTGATCGGCATGCCGATGAAGTACGGCTTCGACGACCCGATCCTGGTGGAGACCGTGGGCCAGGCGCACGGCTTCCTCTACATGCTCTATCTGGTGGCCGCCTTCGACCTGTCCCGCCGGGCCGGCTGGCCGCTGAAGCGGATGGTCCTGGTGATGCTGGCCGGCACGGTGCCGTTCGTCTCCTTCTACGCGGAGCGCCGGGTCAGCTCCTGGGTGACGGCGGAACAGTCCGAGCGCACCCCGGAGCCGGTCGCCGGCTGACGCCGGTCACCGGGCGGGCCGCCACGGGTCGACCGAGGCGAGCGGGTCCTCCCAGCCGCCGTACCGGTTCATCTCCCGGGCCCGGCGCAGGGCCCGGGTGACCTGGCCGAACTGCCGCTCGTCGTCGCTGCTGAACAGCAGCACCCGGTCGCCCCGGCGCCGGCCCCACAGCTCGTACGCGGGCGGCCGCCACCGGTCCCCCACCAGCGCGACCAGCACCGGCAGCAGGAACACCAGGCCCAGGACGAGGTACGCCCCCGCGGTGAGCCGTTGCAGCCCGCCGGTGAAGCCGAGCAGCAGGCCGACGCCGCCGATCATGGCGCCGGTGACCAGGACGGCCCGTACCGCGACGCGGTCGTGCGGGCCGCGGCCGGTCTGCAGGTGGGTCAGCTCGGTGACCTGCCAGCTGTTGCGGCCGACGGTGAAGCGGTCGACCGTCACGATGATCCCGGGTCGGGCGTAGAGGAGGGTGTTCTTCTGCGCGGTCGTCCGCGATGACCGCGTCTGTCGGGTGGCGCCTTGAGGGTTCACGGTTCTACCTCCCGCGGCTGGTGCCGGGTCGGCTCCCGTCGACGGTCTCGCATCGCCGGTCGACGGGATTCCCGGCTGCGCGCTTCATTGTGTGGCGCACGTGCCAGCCCGGACGGCGATTTCGGCTCGCGTCCGAGGGCTGCGGTCGGGTGGCCCGCCGGTTCCGACCGCCATGTCGGTCTTGTCGGTCATAACGGCTCACGTTCCGACGGCATACGCCGACAACGACGAACGGCACGGATCGCCCGATCGCCGACAATAGCCGTCGCCCGCCGCGGCGAGCCGGAGGAGTCGATCACGCGCCGTACCCGTCGTGATCCACAATTTCCGTCACTCGGCCAACATTCGACCCTGCTTCAACTGCGCATCACTCCTGCCCCGGGATAGGTTGTCCCGGTCGGCCCGGTCGAACGCCGTCCACCCGGACGGCACCGGCCCGGTGCCGCCGGGGGCGTCAGCAGCCCGTGGCGGCCGATGGGAGAGGAGCCTTCCGCTCTTGTCGTCCCTCAGGAACACGCTGCGCGCCCTGGCGGTCGCCGTGGTGTCGGCCACGCTGCTCGCCCCGGCGATACCCGCCCGGGCCGAACCGTCCCCCGCCGAGCTGACCCGGCGGATCGAGAATTCCTCCTCCCAGCTGGAGCACGTCGTCGAGGCGTACAACAAGCTCCGGGAGGAGATCAAGACCAACCAGGCCGCCGTCGCGCGGGTGCAGAGCCGCATCGGTCCGCTGGAGCAGGAGACCGAACGGAGCCGGGCGGACGTCGGCGAGATGGCGGTGACCGCGTACAAGACCGGCAACAACCTGAGCACCGCGGAGGCGCTGCTGCGTCCCGGCGGCGCCGACACCCTGCTCGACCGGCTGAGCATGCTCGACCAGCTCACGCGGCAGCGGCAGGCGAAGATCTCGAACTTCACGGGCAACCAGCGCCGGCTGCTCGACGAGAAGACCCGGCTGGAGGTCACGCTGGGCCGGCAGGCGGCGCAGGCCCGCGAGATGACCGCCACGAAGAAGCGGATCGAGGGCGACCTGGCCGAGCTCTACGAGCTGCGCCGGCAGGCGTACGGCCGGGCCACCGAGAAGCCGGCCGCCCGGTCCGACAGCGCGAAGGAGGCGCCGACGGTCTCCGGCAAGGCCGGCGTCGCGGTGCGGTACGCGTACGGCGCGCTCGGCAAGCCCTACGTCTGGGGGGCCGACGGGCCGAACGGCTACGACTGCTCGGGCCTGACCTCGGCGGCCTGGCGGGCGGCCGGCAAGTCACTGCCGCACAACACCCGGATGCAGTGGGGCGCGGTGGCCCACATCAGCCGCAGCGAACTGCGCCCCGGCGACCTCGTCTTCTACAGCGGGCTCGGACACGTGGGCCTCTACGTCGGCGGTGGTCAGGTGATCGACGCGCCGAGCGCCGGGCGCAACGTGCTCAAACGGGGCATGAACCTGATGCCCATCCAGGGCTACGGTCGGGTCCGCTGACCCACCGGCAATGCGAACGGCCGGCGTCCCCCTATCGGACGCCGGCCGTTCGCATTGTTCCTACCCTGCTCAGGCCGCCTGTAGGCCCTCGGCCCGGGCCAGCTCGCGGAGCCGACCGAGCGCCTGGATCTCCAGCTGCCGGATCCGCTCCCGGGAGAGCGAGAACCGCGAGGCCACCTCGGTGAGGGAGTGCTCCCGGCCGTCCTCGAGCCCGTAGCGGGCCCGCATGATGCCGGCCGAACGGTCGTCGAGGTGGTTGAGCAGACCCTCGATCCGCTGCCGCTCCAGCCCCGTCAGGACGATCTCCTCCGGCGACGGCGCGTCGCTGTCGGCGACCAGGTCACCGAGGTTGGTGTCGCCGTCGTCGCCCACCGGGGTGTCCAGCGAGACGGTGTCCTGCGACCAGCGGACCAACTCGTTGACCCGCTCCACGGTGACCCCGAGGGACGCCGCGATCTGCTCCGGCTCCGGGTCGCTGCCCAGCTCACGGGTGAGCTGCCGGGCCACGTTGCGCATCCGGTTGACGTCCTCGACCAGGTGCACCGGCAGTCGCACGGTGCGCTCCTGCTGGGCGATCGCCCGGCTGATCGCCTGGCGGATCCACCAGGTCGCGTAGGTGGAGAACTTGTAGCCGCGCACGTAGTCGAACTTCTCGACCGCCCGCACCAGGCCGGTGTTGCCCTCCTGGATCAGATCCAGCATGGGCATGCCCGAACGCACGTAGCGGCGGGCGATCGACACGACCAGTCGCAGGTTGGCCCGGATGAACAGGTCCTTGGCCCGCTCACCCTCGGCGACCAGCCGCTCCAGGTCGTCCCGGTCGGCGCCGGCGGGGACGCGGTCCGCACCGAGCAGGTGCTCGGCGTAGAGGCCGGCCTCGATGGCCTTGGAGAGGTCGACCTCCTTGGCGGCGTCCAGCAGTGGCGTCCGGGAGATCTCGTGAAGGTAGACGCCGACCAGGTCGCGCTCCTCGGCAACCTCGTCGGTTCGCATGCCGATGTTCTTGTCCACGTTGCCCACGGTCCCCTCGCTCGCGCCGGTTGCCCGGTTCCTTGCCATCCCCACGTCCATCAGCCCTCCCCCGTAACCCGCTGTGCCCACCGGTGCTGACACCTACACAACAGTTGAGACGCGCCGGGGATTCCATGTCGTGAGTCGAAAGTGTCACGAATGCCTGATAATCCGCTGAGAGCGCGGTCCATGTTTGCTGTCAGCACCCCGGGTGGCGGCTCTCCGATGGGCACCACGCCAGGGGCGGCGGATCGACGTGTCGCCGTGTCCCGGTCCATGGCAGCACCGCCCCGCCCGCAGACGCAGCGACCCGGGTCACCGTCGGGCTGCGATCCTGGTCACTGCGGAGTCACGCACGGGTGGACCGGTCGGTTCATCCACGCCCGTGGTAATACCCCACCCCCCGGTGAACAATCCGCACCGCGGACCCGTGCCCGTACGTGACGGGGATCGCAGGGCAGCTGCGGCGAGGGCAGGGTGTGGGGTCGGCTCAGGAGGCGAGCAGGGCCAGGGCGCCGCGGACCTGGTCGGCGGAGCGGGCCAGGGCGGCCCGCGCGGCGGACACCTCCACCCCGGAGACGAGCGAGACCAGCGCCACCTTCATGTCGCCGTCGGCCTCGTTCAGGGCCCGCCGGCAGATCTCCTCCGAGCAGCCTGTCGCCTCGATCAGGATCGAGATCATCCGGCCCCGGAGCTTGGCGTTGGTGGCGACCATGTCGATCATGAGATTCGAGTAGACCCGGCCCAGCCGGACCATCACGGCCGTGGAGAACGTGTTCAGCACCAGCTTCTGCGCGGTGCCCGCCTTCATCCGGGTCGACCCGGTGACGACCTCCGGTCCGGTGTCCACCCCGATGAAGACGTCCACCGACCGGGCGGCCTGCGCCTCCGGGTTGGCACAGAGCAGCACGGTCGAGGCCCCCTTGGCACTCGACGCGGCGAGCGCCCCCAGGACGTACGGCGTGCGTCCGCTGGCGGCGAGCCCGACCACCAGGTCCCCGGCCCGCACGCAGTCGGCGGCCTCCGCCGCACCGCCCCGGTCGTCGTCCTCGGCGTCCTCGACCGCCCGCCACATGGCCTCCGGCCCGCCCGCGATGTGGGCGCAGAACCAGTGCCGGGGCGAGTTGAAGGTGGGCGCCAGCTCGGCGGCGTCGAGCACGCCGAGCCGGCCGGAGGTGCCGGCGCCGAAGTAGTGCACCCGGTGCCCGCCGCGCAGGGCGGTCACCGCCAGGTCCACCGTCGCCGCGATCTCGTCGAGGACGGCCGCGACGGCGCCGGGCACCCGCCGGTCCGCCTCGTTGATGACCGTGAGCACGTCCCGGGTCGACATGAGGTCGAGGTCCGCGCTGAGCGGGTTGCGCCGCTCCGTCGGCGCGCCGACCCGGATCACCGGCCGGGCCGTCACCGGGGTCGTCACCTCGTGGGGTTCCACCGCGCCCGCCGTCATGCCCGCCTCCGTCCCGGGCCGACCCGGTGCGACCGGACCGCCTCGGCTGTCGCTTCGAGGGCCTTCCTGGCCCGGGACCGGTTGCGCGCGGCCACCCCGACGAAGAGGCAGTCGACGACGGTGAGCTGGGCCAGCCGGCTCGCCATCGCGCCCGAGCGGTAGGTGGTCTCGCGGGCGGCCGTGGTGAGCACGAAGTCGGCCACCTCGGTGATCGGCGACCGGGGGAAGTTGGTGAGCGCCACCGTGGCCGCCCCCCGGGCCCGCGCCTGTTCCAGCACCTCGATCACGTCGGAGGTGGTGCCGGTGTGCGAGATGCCGACCGCGACGTCGCCCCGCCCGAGCAGCGCGGCCGACGTCAGCGCGGTGTGCACGTCCGGGAAGTAGAAGGCGGTGCGGCCGATGCGGTGCAGCTTCTGCTGGAAGTCCGAGGCGACGAAGCCGCTGGCGCCCGCCCCGTAGACGTCGATCCTGCCGGCGCCCGCGATGGCGTCGACGACCTGCTCGCAGATCGCCGGGTCGAGCTGCTCGGCCGTCTCCTCGACGGCCCGCGCGTCGTTGAAGGCGATGGTCGCGATGATCTGGGCGAGGTCGGCCCCGGGCGGAATGTCGCCGCCGACGACCCGCGCGTCGGGCGGCTCGATCCGGCGGGCGGCCTCGGCGGCGAGCCGGATCCGCAGCTGCGGGTAGCCGTCCATGCCGACCGATCGGCAGAACCGGATGACGGTCGCCTCGGATGTCTCGGCGGCGGTGGCGAGGTCGGTGATGGTCCGACGCGAGGCGGCGGCCGGGTCGGCGACCACCAGCCGGGCGACCCGCTGCTCGGCCGGCGACAACGACGGGAGCAGGCCGCTGATGTGGACGATAAGCCCACCCGGCTCGTGACTCGCAGAAATCTTCGGACTCTTCGCCACGGATGAAACTTACTTTCACGAGGCGTGAGCGTCAACCATGACTGCGCGTATTGAGGAAAGTACCGCCCGCCCGGACATGCCGTTTCGTCCAGCGTGCCATCCGTACCGCCCAGCGTGCCATTCCACGGAGGACGTCGCCTCCCCCGCCGGACCTGCGTGGAGAGGCCGCCCGGTCGCCGCCGGCCCGCACTCGGCCCCGTACGGACGATGCCATCACGCCGCCTCCCGCGGCGCCCCGTCACGAGGCCGGATCCCGGGCAGCCGGCCGGAGGTCCGTCGGCTCAGGCGCTCAGCCGGCCGATCGCGACCGGTTCCGCGCCCGGCGGCGCGGGCACGACGGCGGACCGCACGTCCCGCCCGTCGGGCGCCCGGCCGTCGCGATCGTCGGTCGGCCGGCCGTCGCGACCGTCGGCGGACGACGCCAGCCAGCCCGCCAGGTGGGCCTGGATCAGCCGGGAGACCTCCTCCGGCGGGCGCCCGGCGTCCACCACGACGAAGGTCGGATACTCCGGCAGGGTCCGGTACGCGGTGTCGGCGGCGGTCAGGTAGCGCATGCTCTCGTGGTCGGTGCCGCGCTGCTCGATCCGCCGGTACGCCTCGGCGGGATCGACGGTCAGCAGGAAGGTCAGCTGCGGTCGCGGGAACATCCGGTAGCCGGCGCGGGCCAGCCGCTCCCAGCGCTGGCCCCCGTGCGCCCGGATGCTCGCGTACTGGCAGGCGGAGTAGCGGTCCATCACCGCGACCCGGCCGGTGGCCAGGCAGCTGAGCAGGGCGAGGGCGATCGCCAGCCAGCGGAGCACGGACTCCACCGCCAGCATGCCGCTGCGCCCGACGAGGCGCTGTGCGTCCGGACGGCCGAGGCGGTGCGCGAGGCGGCCCAGCCAGCGCCGCCCGCCGGCGTTGCGGTGGTAGGTGGCGGGGCGGCCCGCCGCGGTGAGCGCGTCGGCGAGCCGGTGCGCCTGGGTGGTCTTGCCCGAGCCGTCGATGCCGATCAGGGCGACGGCGCGCAATCGGGCCCTGCCGCGCCGCGCCCCCGGTGATCTGGACACTCTGCACAGGCTATCCGACCCACGCTCGCGTACCCGGAGATTTGTGCCGTGTCCTCCCGGTTGACCCCGACCGTGCCACCTGCCAGGTGTGGCCCGCCGGGATGCCGGGTACCGGAGTTGGATCAGCCGCCCACCACCATCGACGGGAGACGCCAATGGCAGAGCGCGGGGACGAGAGCCTGGTGCACACGTTGAAGAAGGTCGCCGCCGTGCTCAAGCAGGAAGAGATTCCCTTCGCGCTCGGGGGCAGCTTCGCGGTGTACGCCCACGGCGGTCACTCCAGCGACCACGACGTCGACTTCCTCATCCGGGAGGTCGACGTGGAACGGTCCCTCGAGGCGCTGGTCGCGGCGGGCTTCACCGCCGAGCGGCCGCCCGAGGACTGGCTGGTCAAGGTGTTCGACGACGGTCGCATGGTGGACCTGATCCACCGGCCGATCGAGACGCCGGTCACGGAGGAGACGTTCGCCGACACGGTCGTGCGGCCGGTCGACGCGATCCACATGCCGGTGCTCTCGGCCAGCCAGCTCATGGTGCACAAGCTGCTGAGCTTCTCGCAGCACTACTGCGACTTCGCCCGGGGCCTGCCGCTGGCCCGATCCCTGCGGGAGCAGATCGACTGGGAACGGGTACGCAAGGAGACGCAGCACTCCCCGTACGCGGAGGCGTTCCTGGTGCTGCTGGACCGGCTGGAAGTGGTGCCGCACTCCGGCACCGGCGAGGGAGAGGGGACACCGTGACCGAGCACCGCGACGTCGCCACCGGACCGCCCGACGAGTACGTCGAGGCGGAGATCCACCGGCTGCTCGCCGAGGACCCGGACGTGGCCGAGCAGGGGATCACCGTGGTCCGCCGCGAGCGCGGCCTCGTGCTCTACGGCGAGGTCGAGAGCCCGCACCGGCGCGAGGAGATCCTGCGCCGGGTGGCCGAACGCTTCCCCGACGTGCCGGTCACCAGCGACATCGGGGTGATCCGCGCGCAGGCGCCCACGGAGATCGAGCAACTGCCCTGAGGAGGTTCCATGGTGATCCGGATCGCCGCCGTGGGCGACGTGCATCTGGACGAGGACGTGGTCGGCCGGTTCCGGCCGGCACTGGACGAGCTGCCCGAGCACGCCGACGTGCTGTTGCTCGCCGGCGACCTGACCCGGCACGGGACGGAGTCGGAGGCCCGGTGCGTGGCCACCGAGTTCGGCGGGCTGGGCGTGCCGGTGGTGACCGTGCTGGGCAATCACGACCACCAGTGCGACCAGGTGCCGCAGGTGGTCAAGGTGCTCGAGGACGCCGGGATCACCGTGCTGGAGGGCGACGGCGTCGTGCTGGACTGCGCCGGCGGCCGACTGGGTGTGGCCGGGGTGAAGGGGTTCGGCGGGGGGTTCGCCGGCCGCTGCGCCAGCGACTTCGGCGAGCCGGAGATGAAGGCGTTCGTCCGGACCACCACCCAGAGCGCGGACGCCCTGTCCGCCGCCCTGCGGGGACTGGAGTGCGACGTGCTGGTGGCGCTGACCCACTACGCGCCGGTGCCCGACACGCTCGCCGGTGAGCCGCTGGAGATCTACCCGTTCCTGGGCTCGTACCAGCTCGGGCAGGCGATCGACTCGGCGCCGACCGCGCTGGCCCTGCACGGGCACGCGCACGCCGGCTCCGAGCGGGGCACCACGCCCGGCGGGGTACGCGTCCGCAACGTCGCCCACCCCGTGATCAAGCAGGCGTACAGCGTCTTCCACCTGGGCGACCACCTCGATCACGCACAGGTTTCCGGCGTCGGCGGGTCGGGTATTCAGCAAACATGGAGCTGATTCTCTGGATTCTCGCAGTCGTACTCGTGGTCGCCGGCATCCTCGCGCTGTTCCGGCGGCAGATCCTGTGGGGCATCGTCCTCATCGTGGTCGGCCTGCTCGTCGGGCCGGGTGGTGCGAGCATCTTCAATTGACGAGGCGGCTACAGGCCGCCGTTCAGGACCCACCGGGGTCGTCGTGACCGGAACTCCGTCCTCCCGACAGGAGCATCCGGACACGACGACCCCGGTGTCGTGCCGGCCGGAGGGTGACCGCGGGTTTACCGTCCACCTTCAGCGGACATATCCCGACCATGGAGATGTCCAGGAGCGCGGAACGGACCGGCGGGGCCCGGCAGTGGTGGGCGCTGCTCGGCTTCGGGGCGGCGGTGTTCGTCGCCGCGGCGATCGGCGGGCTCGGCGTGCAGGGCACCTCGGCCGAGTACGCGAGCCTCGAACAGCCCGCCTGGGCTCCCCCGTCCTGGCTCTTCGGACCGGTCTGGAGCCTTCTCTACGCGATGATCGCGGTGGCCGGCTGGCTGGTCTGGCGGCGGGTCGGCTTCGGCCCGGCCCTCTGGGCGTGGATCGCCCAGCTGGTGCTCAACGCCGTCTGGACGCCGCTCTTCTTCGGCGCCGGCCGCTACGGGCTGGCGTTCGCCGAGATCCTGCTGATGTGGGTGGCGATCGGCGTGACGGTCGCGCTCTTCCGCAAGGTGTCCCGCCCGGCGACCCTGCTGATGCTGCCCTACTGGGCGTGGGTCACCTTCGCGGCCGCCCTCAACTTCGCGATCTGGCGCCTGAACAGCTGAGCGCGATCTGGCGCCTGAACAGCTGAGCGCCATCTGGCGCCTGAACCGGCTGAGCCGGGCGACGGAGCACACGACGACGGAACGGGGCCCCGGCGCGCAGCCGGGGCCCCGTCACCCGTTCAGCAGCGGGGTACGCCGGGGATGTAGCCGTCGGAGCCGGTGTAGACGTAGGAGTCGGAGATGAAGCGGCCGGAGCCGATCCGGTCCCAGATCGTGCTGGTGCCGTAGGTGCCGGTGACGCTGGTGCCGCTGGTCTGGCACTGGATGGTCACCCGGGCGCCGTCGGCGACCGTGCCGACGGCGGCGTAGCCGGTGCCGGGGCCGGACCGCACGGTCAGCGCGATCCCGCTGGTGGTGTTGACCGTGCCGGAGCCGGCGCTGCTGCCGCAGCCGTTGTCGCTGGAGTAGTTCTTCGTGCCCCAGTAGAGGGCGAGCGCGCCGTTGAACCGCACCTGGATGTCGGCGCCGTTGAGCCGCTGCTCGTAGTGCAGGTGCGGGCCGGTGGAGCCGCCGGTGCTGCCGACCCAGCCGATGACCTTGCCGTAGCCGACCGCCTGGCCCACGGAGACGTTGAAGCCGTTCAGGTGGGCGTAGTAGGTGTGGTAACCACCCGCGTGGCTGATCCGGACGTACTTTCCGTAACTGGTGCCGCCGAGATCCGTGACCCGGTCGACGGTGCCGGGCGCGCTCGCCACCACCGCGTCACCGAGGTCGTCGGTGCGGTTGAAGTCGAGCGAGTACGCCGGGCTGTGGTTGGTCCGGGTCTGACCGGACCAGGACTGCCCGCACGGGAACGGGACCTTGAACGTGGGGGCCGCCATCGCCGGGGCCGCCGGGACGACCAGCGCGCCCACAGCCAGCAGACCGGCCGCCAGCAGGCCCAACCAGCGCTTGCCCATCCAACACCTCCTATGTCGAAATCCTTCGATCACTGACCTCCAGAGTGTCAGAAAATGACATCGATGGAAAGGGGTCGAATTCCCGTGTGGGAGCGTGCCCAACAGGGGGTTTACGGGTTTCCGGATTGTTACTCGCTCGTGTCCGGATAGGGGTGGACCAGGCCAGATGCAAGCGCTTACATGTGGTGACGCCCATCGGACCGGCGCGGGTTCGATCCCTGACGCGCCGGCAAGGAAGGAGAACGGCATGGCGTTTGCCAGATCACGCCAGGCTCTCGCGATCGCCGGCGTGCTGGGGCTGGCGCTGAGCGCCACCGCCTGCGGCACCGGCGACGACAAGAAGAGCGACACCGCGGGCTCCGCGGAGTGCGCCGCATACGAGAAGTACGGCGACATCGACGGCAAGAAGGTCAAGATCTACTCGTCGATCCGGGAGATCGAGGCCGACCGCCTCGCGGAGTCCTGGAAGCAGTTCGAGGACTGCACCGGCATCAAGATCGACCACGAGGGCAGCGGCGAGTTCGAGGCGCAGCTCAACGTCCTGGTCGACGGCGGCAACGCCCCCGACCTCGCGTTCATCCCGCAGCCGGGTCTGCTCAAGCGGTTCGTCGACTCGGGCAAGCTCAAGCCGGTCGGCGCCGAGACGAAGAAGATGGCCGAGGAGAACTACCCGGCCGACTGGCTGAAGTACAGCACCGTCAACGGCCAGTTCTACGGCGCCCCGCTCGGCTCCAACGTGAAGTCCTTCGTGTGGTACTCGCCGAAGACCTTCAAGGAGAAGGGCTGGACGGTCCCGACCAGCTGGGACGAGCTGATCAAGCTCAGCGACCAGATCGCCGCCACCGGCACCAAGCCGTGGTGCGCCGGCATCGAGTCGGGTGAGGCCACCGGCTGGCCGGCCACCGACTGGATCGAGGACCTGATGCTGCGGACGCAGACCCCCGAGGTCTACGACCAGTGGGTCACCCACGGCATCCCGTTCAACGACCCGAAGGTCGCCGAGGCCCTCGACAAGGCCGGCACCATCCTCAAGAACGAGAAGTACGTCAACGGCGGCTTCGGCGGCGTGAAGAGCATCGCCACCACCTCCTTCCAGGAGGCCGGCGTGCCGATCACCACGGGCAAGTGCGCGCTGCACCGCCAGGCGTCCTTCTACGCCAACAACTGGCCGGAGGGCACCAAGGTGGCCGAGGACGGCGACGTCTTCGCCTTCTACTTCCCGGCGATCGACGCCAGCAAGGGCAAGCCCGTGCTGGGCGGCGGCGAGTTCGTCGCGGCCTTCAACGACCGCCCCGAGGTCCAGGCCGTGCAGACCTACCTCGCGTCCGGCGAGTACACCAACAGCCGCGCCAAGATCGGCGACTGGGTGTCGGCCAACAACAAGCTCGACCTGGCCAACGTCCCCAACCCCGTCGACAAGCTCTCCGTGCAGATCCTCCAGGACAAGTCCAGCGTCTTCCGCTTCGACGGCTCGGACCTGATGCCGGCGGCCGTCGGCTCCGGGACGTTCTGGAAGGCCATGGTGCAGTGGATCAACGGTAAGGACACCGCGACCGTGCTCCGGGACGTGGAGAGCGGCTGGAAGTGATCTGACCGGTGGGCCGGTCCGCGGGGACGCGGGCCGGCCCACCGGCCGGTCAAGGACCTGGGAGGGTCGATGGAGTTCGACTTCGCTGCGGAACAGCCGAAGTTCCTCATGCTGATGTACGGGCTGGTCGCCTTCGTCGCGGTGGTGGGCGGTCTGCTCCTGCTCCTCGACGTGGTGCCGGCCTGGTTCGCCCGCCGCCGGGAGGCGCAGCTCGTCGCTGCCTCCGCGAGCGGCGCCCCGATCCCCCGCCGGCGCAAGCCGCGCGAGGGTGTCTTCGCGCTTTTCTTCCTGCTGCCCACGCTGCTGCTGCTCGCCATCGGGCTGGTGGTCCCGGCCGTCCGCACCGTGCTGCTGTCGTTCATGGACCAGGGCAGCAACGACTGGGTAGGGCTGCGCAACTACGGCTGGATGTTCTCCGAGGACTCCATCGTCCGGGTGTTGCTCAACACTCTGATCTGGGTGCTCCTCGTCCCGCTGGTGGCCACCACGTTCGGCCTGGTCTACGCCGTGCTGGTGGACAAGGCCCGGTTCGAGGCGGTCGCCAAGTCGCTGATCTTCCTGCCGATGGCGATCTCCTTCGTCGGCGCCAGCATCATCTGGAAGTTCGTCTACGCCTACCGGGGCGACGGGCAGGAGCAGATCGGTCTGCTCAACCAGATCGTGGTCAGCCTCGGTGGCGAGCCGAAGCAGTGGCTGCTCGACTCACCGCTGAACACGCTGCTGCTGATCGTGATCATGGTCTGGATCCAGGCCGGTTTCGCGATGGTGGTGCTCTCCGCCGCGATCAAGGCGATCCCCGCCGACATCGTGGAGGCCGCCCGGCTCGACGGGGTCACCCCGTGGCAGATGTTCTGGCAGATCACCATGCCGAGCATCCGGCCGGCGCTGATCGTGGTCGTGGTGACGCTGTCGATCGCCACCCTCAAGGTCTTCGACATCGTCCGGACGTCCACCAACGGCAACTACGACACCAGCGTGATCGCCAACGAGATGTACAACCAGGCGTTCCGCTACGGCGAGAACGGGCAGGGCTCGGCGCTGGCGGTGTTCCTGTTCGTCCTGGTGATCCCGATCGTGATCTACCAGATCCGCAACATCCGTCAGCAGCGGGAGGGCTGAGATGACCACCGCGACGCCCACCGTCGCCGCCGGCACCCAGAAGACCGGCGGCCGGGGCACCAGCACCGCCGGGCGGGTCCGCAGGCGGCTGAACAGCCGTACCGCGACCGTCGTCTCGATCGTCATCGCGGTGTTCTGGACCATCCCCACCTTCGGCCTGTTCGTCTCCTCGATCCGGCCGGAGGACGAGATCAAGAGCAGCGGGTGGTGGAACTTCTTCACCAGCCCGTCGTTCACCCTCGAGAACTACCAGGAGGTGCTGTTCGGGCGCTCCTCGTCGTCCGGGCAGCTCGCCAGCTACTTCATCAACTCGCTGGCGATCACCATCCCGTCGGTGCTCTTCCCGATCGCCTTCGCGGCCCTGGCCGCGTACGCGCTCGCCTGGATCAACTTCCGGGGCCGGGACTGGCTCTACGTCGCGATCTTCGCGTTGCAGATCGTGCCGTTGCAGATGGCCCTGGTGCCGCTGCTGAAGTTCTTCTCCACCGGCGTCACCGTCGGCGGGGTCACCATCCTGCCGGCCTGGGACCTGGTCGACGAACAGAAGTTCGCGCAGGTGTGGTTCGCGCACACCTGCTTCGCGCTGCCGTTCGCCGTCTTCCTGCTGCACAACTTCATGTCGCAGCTGCCCGGAGAGCTGATGGAGTCGGCCCGGGTCGACGGGGCCACCCACCCGAAGATCTTCCGCAGCATCGTGCTGCCGCTGATCACCCCGGCGCTGGCCGCGATCGGCATCTTCCAGTTCCTCTGGGTCTGGAACGACCTGCTGGTCGCGCTGATCTTCGCCGGTGGCGGCGACGAGACCGCCCCGCTCACCGTCCGGCTGGCCGAGATGGCCGGCACCCGGGGCAACGAGTGGCAGCGGCTCACCGCCGGCGCGTTCGTCTCGATCGTCGTACCGCTGATCGTCTTCCTGTCCCTCCAGCGCTACTTCGTGCGCGGCCTGCTCGCCGGCAGCGTCAAGGGCTGAGGCGTCTCCGCCGCCGCCGGTGACCCGGCGGCGGCGGAGCTGCACGGAGCGGGGGTAGCGTGACGAGGATCGATGATGTCGCACGCCTGGCCGGGGTCTCCACCGCCACCGTGTCCCGGGCGCTGCGAGGGCTGCCGACGGTCTCGGCCGCGACCCGGCGCCGGGTGCTCGCGGCGGCCGAGCAACTGGAGTACGCCGTCTCGCCGAGCGCCTCGCGGCTGGCCGGCGGACGCACCGGCACGGTCGCCGTCGTGGTCCCCCGCATCACCCGGTGGTTCTTCGGCACCGTCGTCGAGGCGGTCGAGGACATCCTCCAGCAGTCGGGCTACGACCTGCTGCTCTACAACCTCGGCGGGCGGGAGCAGATCCGTCAGCGGGTGCTGCGCACCGCCAACCTGCACAAGCGCGTCGACGCGATCATGCTGGTCGCCACGCCGCTGCGGCCCGCCGACCTGACCGCCCTGACGAAGCTGAAGCTGCCCGGGGTGACCATCAGCTCCGGCACGGTGGTGCCCGGCTGGCCCTGCGTACGCATCGACGACGTGGGCGTCGCGCGGACCGCCACCCGGCACCTGCTCGACCTGGGGCACCGGCGGATCGCCCACATCTCCGGCGACCCGGACGACGAACTGGCCTACACCACCCACCTCGACCGGCGGCGCGGCTACCGGGAGGCGCTGCGCGACGCCGGGCTGGTCCCCGACCCCGAGCTCGACGTGGAGTCGCAGTTCACCATCAGCGGCGGCACGCGGGCCACCGAGGAGTTGCTCCGGCGCGGCGACCCGCCGACGGCCATCTTCGCGGCCTGCGACGAGATGGCGATGGGGGCGATGACCGCGCTGCGCGACGCCGGCCTGCGGGTGCCGCAGGACGTCAGCGTGATCGGCGTCGACGACCACGACCTGGCCAGCGTCCTCGGGCTGAGCACGATCGCCCAGCCGGCGGCGGAACAGGGCCGGCTCGCCACGCGGATCCTGCTCGACCCGCTGCACGGCCGGGCCCTGCCGCCGGGGAGCACCCCCTACCTCGACACGCCGGGATCACCGGTGATCCTGCCCACTCGGCTGATCGTGCGTGAATCGACCGCACCACCCCGGGCACACTAACGGGAACCGGCGACGCCCGGCAGCATCCGACCGTCCGGCTCGACACACGGGAGAAGGCCCTGAACAGCAACCCGACGCACCAGGACACGCCTGCCGGCCCGGCCACCGGTTGGTGGACCAGGGCCACCATCTACCAGGTCTACCCGCGCTCCTTCGCCGACTCCGACGGCGACGGGATCGGTGACCTGCCCGGCATCACCGCCCGCCTGGACCACCTCGTGGAACTGGGCGTGGACGCGCTCTGGCTGTCGCCGTTCTACCCGTCGCCGCAGGCCGACGCCGGGTACGACGTGGCCGACTACCGGGACGTGGACCCGCTCTTCGGCACCCTCGCCGACGCCGACCGGCTGATCGCCGGGGCGCACTCGCGCGGGCTGCGGGTCATCGTCGACCTGGTGCCCAACCACACGTCGTCGGCGCACGAGTGGTTCGCCGCGGCGCTCGCCGCCGCCCCCGGCAGCCCGGAGCGCGACCGCTACGTCTTCCGTGACGGCCGGGGGCCGGACGGCGCGCAGCCCCCGAACGACTGGCAGAGCGTCTTCGGCGGGCCGGCCTGGACCCGCGTCACCGGGGCCGACGGCCACCCCGGCCAGTGGTACCTGCACCTGTTCGACCCGGGTCAGCCCGACCTCAACTGGGACAACCCCGAGGTCCGGGAGGAGTTCCTGGAGGTGCTCCGGTTCTGGCTGGACCGCGGCGTCGACGGCTTCCGCGTCGACGTGGCGCACGGCCTGATCAAGCAGGCCGACCTGGCCGACTGGCAGGAGCCGCAGGAGATCCTCTCCGGTCAGGAGATCGACAAGCCGCGCCCGCCGATGTGGGACCAGGAGGGCGTGCACGAGATCTACCGGGACTGGCGGCGCGTGCTGGACGGCTACCCCGACGAGCGGGTCCTGGTCGCCGAGGCGTGGGTCGAGCCGGCCGAGCGGCTGGCCCGGTACGTCCGCCCGGACGAGATGCACCAGGCGTTCAACTTCGAGTACCTGCTGGCCGCGTGGACCGCCCCGGCCCAGTACGCGGTGATCACCCGCTCGCTGGAGGCCACCGACGCCGTCGGCGCCCCGACCACCTGGGTGCTCTCCAACCACGACGTGGTCCGGCACGCCTCCCGGCTGGGGCTGCCGATCGGCGAAAAACGGCCCAACGGCATCGGCATCGGCGACCCGCAGCCGGACGCCGCGCTCGGCCTGCGCCGGGCCCGGGCGGCCACCCTGCTGATGCTCGCCCTGCCCGGCTCGGCCTACCTCTACCAGGGCGAGGAACTGGGCCTGCCGGAGCACACCACGATGCCCGACGAGGCCCGGCAGGACCCGACCTGGGCGCGCAGCGGTCACACCGAGCGGGGTCGCGACGGCTGCCGGGTGCCGATCCCGTGGGAGGCCGACGCCCCCTCGTACGGCTTCGGGCCGACCGACGCGAGCTGGCTGCCGCAGCCGTCGCTCTGGGCGGAGTTCGCCCTGGACCGGCAACGGGACACGCCCGGCTCGACGTACGAGCTGTACCGGACGGCGCTGCGGCTGCGCCGCGAGCACCGGCTCGGCGAGGGCCCGCTGGAGTGGCTCGCCTCCGGCGACGAGGTGCTCTCGTTCCGCAACGGGGGGCTGACCGTGCTGACCAACTTCGGCGACGCCGCTGTGCCGCTGCCCGCCGGGTCCGAGCTGGTGCACGCCAGCGCCCCGCTGGACGCCGACGGCGCCGTGCCCACCGACGTGACGGTCTGGGTCCGCCCGGCCTGACGGGTGAGCAAGGGCACCTTCCCCAACGCTGTGCGTGGGGAAGGTGCCCTTCGCTCACAGCCGTTCAGCGCGGTCGTGCAGCAGGTCCCGGACGTCGTCGATGTCGCCCGGCGAGGTCCGCGAGGCCAGCCAGTACATGACGCCCGTCGGGATGAAGAAGAGCTGGAAGGCCGCCAGCCCGACGGCGTAGTTCAGCGGCGGCGGAAAGGCCGCCCGCAGGCCGTGGAAGGCCACCCCCACCAGCCCGTTTCCGGCCGCCCGGCCGACACCGTTGACCAGGTTGCCGAGGCTGTAGACGGTGCCCCGGTGCTCGGGCGGGTTGACGTCGGCGATCAGGGCGAACCAGTTCGGCGAGTTCGCCGAGGTGAGCGCCAGCGCCACGACGGCGGTGAGCAGGCTCAGCCCGACCGTCGGCTCGGTGAACACGCTGGTCAGCACCGCCCGCACCACCGCGCTGGCGCCGGCGCCGTCCGGCACGTCGATGCGTACCGGCACGAAGAAGAGGACCAGGTAGAACGGCAGCGCCGCGAGGATGCCGACCGCCGCGACCAGGGCCCGGCCCCGGGGCGTACGCCGTTGCAGCGCGTCGCCGACCAGCCCGCCCACGATGGAGAGCACCCCGCCGAGCTGGAACAGGGTGGCGAAGACGCTGCCCACGACCACGGCGGTGGCGGCGGAGTAGCCCTGGTCCTCGGCCCGCTGGGCGAAGAGCACCGGCAGCCAGACCAGCGACCCGAAGGCAGCCTGGGCGGTGAGGCCCTGGAGGATCAGCCAGCGGTTCGTCCGCCGGCCGAGGATCTTCGGCAGGTCCGCCCGGCTGATCCGGTAGTCGTACTCGGCGCCGGTGGCGAGCGCGTCGGCCAACTCCGGCTCGCTCTGCCCGCGCCGGATGTCGTAGGTGAACAGGTAGGCGACGGTCGCCGCGACGCCGACCACGGTCAGCAGCAGGAACGGGCGTCGCCAGTCGGCGGCCCCGAGGAGCCCGCCGACCAGCGTGCCGGCCAGCGTGCCGACGCCCTGCGACAGCCCCCAGAAGCTCATCACCAGCCCCCGGCGGCGGGGCGAGATCAGGTCGGTGACGACCGAGAAGCCGACCGACCCGACCGCACCCAGGCCGACCGCCGCCAGGATCTGCGCCGCCAGGAAGGCGGGATAGTTCGCCGCGACCGCGCTGCCGCCCGTGCCCAGCGCCCAGATGAGGGTGCCGACCATCAGCAGCGGCTTGCGGTTCGCGCGGTCGCCCACGTACGCCCAGCCCACCGCGGCGACCGCGCTGGCCAGGAAGCTCACGGCGGTGACCAGGCCGAGCAGCCGCTGCGGCACGTCGAAGGCGGCGGAGATGGGCCCGTACAGCGGGGGCACCAGACCGATCGCCACGTTGTCCAGCGAGGCGAGCAGCACGAAGACCACGACGCTGTAGAACCGGTGCGTGGGCGTCCCGCCCCGGGCCCGCGCCGGCCCGCCCCTGGTCAAGGTCATGTGCGGCAGCCAACCAGCATCAGGTCACGAGCGGGTGACGACGCGCGGGCGCGCCGGGGCGCTCAGAGATAGCCGCCGATCGCGGGCGGGGCGGTGGGCGCGGCCGGCGTGCCCGCCCGCAGCGCGTACAGCTCGGCGAGGGTCGCGCCCTGGGGCGGCACCCCCGCCGCCGTGCCCAGCCACCCGGTCGCCTCCCCGTAGGACAGCGGGCCCACCTCGATGCGGGCCAGGCAGCGACCCGGGCGGACCACCGCCGGGTGCAGCCGGGACAGGTCCTCGTTCGTGGTGATCGCGACGAGCACGTCGCGCCCCTGCCCGAGCAGCCCGTCGGTGAGGTTGAGCAGCCGGGACAGGGCCTGCCCGGCGGCCTGCTTCGCCTCGCCCCGGATCAGCTCGTCACAGTCCTCCAGGATGAGCAGCCGCCACCGGCGGCCCGTCCCCGGCTCGCCGTCCTCGTCCCCGACCGCCACCTCGGACAGGTACGCCGTGTCCGCGAAGAGCACGTCCGGGTCGAGCACGGCGTCGACCTGGCACCAGTCGCGCCACTGGCGGGCGAGGGCGCGCAGCGCGGTGGTCTTTCCCGTCCCGGGCGCCCCGTGCAGCAGCACCAGCCGGCCGGAGAGGCGCTCCGGGGTGGTCGCCATCAGCTCGTCGAGCGCGTCGCGTGCCGCGGCGGCGTAGTTCGGCCGGATCGCCGCCCACTCCGGCGCGGCGATGGAGCGTACGTCGCGCTGGCTGCCCCGGCGGGGGTTCTGGTGCCAGAAGCCGATCCGGCCGGCGCCCGGATCCTCCGGTTCGGCGGCGCCGTCGACGATCCGGTCCAGGGCCGGCCGGCCCACCTCCTCCGAGATCGCCGTGACCGTCACCTCCGCGCCGCGCCCCTTCCAGGTGACCACCCGGGCCGTCCAGCCGTCGCCGGCCAGCAGGCGGGACAGCTGGCGGTTCTCCACCGCCGTGCGGAGCAGTCGCCCGTCCGGGGCGGTCAGCGGCGCGTCGGGGCGCACCCGGGAGAGCCGGACGGTGTGCGACCACGGGTGGCGGCCGGTGACGAAGTCCGCCAGGACCAGCGCGTCGATGACGTCGCAGGGGGTGTCCGCGTCGTCGTACTGGAGCATCGAGGGAATGCCGGTGCCGGGCGCCTCGTCCGCTTCGGGGGTGGTTCGCATCCGTCGATGATCGCGAGCCGGGGCGCGCCCGTACAGTCCTTTACCCCGCCACGGCGTCGACCCGGTCGAGGAAGTGCTCGCGGGCGGCGGCGTACCGCTGCCGGATGGCGGGGACGGGGGCGGCGGCGTACTCCTCGGTGCCGTGGACGGACCACGTGGGGGGCGCCGCGCCGCCCAGGGCGACCCACGCGGCCTGGCGGGCGGCGCCGTCGGCGACGTACTCGCCGGGCGGCGGGACGACCACCGGCACGCCGAGGACCTGCGGCGCGATGCGGCGCACCGCCGCCGAGCGGGCGCCCCCGCCGACCAGGATCACCCGGCGCACGGCGGCGCCCTGGGCGGTGAGCGCGTCGAGGCCGTCGGCGAGGGCGCAGAGCAACCCCTCGACGGCGGCGCGCGCCAGGTGGGCGGCCGTCGAGGTGCGCAGGGTCAGCCCGTGCACGGCCCCGGACGCCAGTGGCCGGTCGGGCGTCCGCTCGCCCTCCAGATAGGGCACCATGACCAGCCCGTCCGCGCCGGCGGGGGCGGAGAGCGCCAGCCGGGCCAGCTCGTCCAGGTCGACCCGGAGCATCGCCGCCGCGGCGTCGAGCACCCGCGCGGCGTTGAGCGTGCAGACCAGGGGCAGGAAGCGGCCGGTGGCGTCGGCGAAGCCGGCGACCGTGCCGCTCGGGTCGGCGGCCGGGGCGTCGGCGACGCTGAACACGGTGCCGGAGGTGCCGATCGAGACGACGACGTCGCCCGGGCCCGCGCCGACGCCGAGCGCGGCGGCGGCGTTGTCCCCGGTGCCGGGGCCGAGCACCGCCCCACCGGCGGGCAGGCCCGGCAGGGCGTCGGGGCGTACGGCGCCCGCCGGCTCCGCCGGGCCGAGCACGGTCGGCACGTGCGGGCGCCGGCCGAACGCCCGCTCCAGCAGGTCGAGGCGGTAGTCGCCGGTGGCCGGGGACCAGTAGCCGGTGCCGCTGGCGTCGCCCCGGTCGGTGCGCAGCGCTGGCAGGCCCGGCGCGCCCGCCAGCCGCCAGGTCAGCCAGTCGTGCGGCAGGCAGACCGCCGCCACCCGGGCCGCGTGTGCCGGCTCGTGCCGGGCCAGCCAGCGCAGCTTGGTGACGGTGAAGCTGGCGACCGGCACGCTGCCCACCGCGTCGGCCCAGAAGCGGCGGCCGGCCTCCCCGCCGCCGGCCTCCTCGACCAGCTCGGCGGCGGCCCCGGCGGAACGGGTGTCGTTCCACAGCAGCGCCGGCCGGACCACGTCGCCCGCCTCGTCGAGGCACACCATGCCGTGCTGCTGGCCGGCGACGGAGACCGCCGCCACGTCGGCCAGCCCGCCGGCGGCGCCGACCGCCGCGCCCAGCGCGGTCCACCACGCCGCCGGGTCGACCTCGGTGCCGTCCGGGTGCGGCGCCCGGCCCTGCCGGAGCAGGGCGCCGGTCTCCGCGTCCCGGACGACGACCTTGCAGGACTGGGTCGAGGAGTCGACCCCCGCGACGATCGGCATCTCCGGCGGCCTCAGCGGGCGCCGAGCAGGTGCTCGACGGCGAGCTGGTTGAGCCGGACGAAACCGAAGCCCTTCGCGGCGGCCCCGTCGACGTCGAACTCCTCGAACGCGGAGCGGTCGGCGAGCAGGTCGGCGTAGCCCTCGCCCGGCGCCAGCGTCGGCGTGCCCAGGTCGGCGACCCGGCTCGCGGCCAGCGCCTCGGCGACCTCCGGGTCCGCCCGGAACGCCGCCGCCCGTTCCTTGAGCAGCAGGTAGGTGCGCATGTTCGCCTCCGCCGACGCCCAGACGCCGGTCATGTCCTCGGTGCGCGAGGGCTTGTAGTCGAAGTGCCGGGGGCCGTCGTAGGCGGGCCCGCCGCCGGGGCCGCCGTGCTCCAGCAGGTCGACCAGGGCGAACGCGTTCAGCAGGTCGCCGTGGCCGAAGACGAGGTCCTGGTCGTACTTGACGCCGCGCTGGCCGTTGAGGTCGATGTGGAACAGCTTGCCCTGCCAGAGCGCCTGGGCGATGCCGTGGGCGAAGTTCAGGCCGGCCATCTGCTCGTGCCCCACCTCCGGGTTGAGCCCGACCAGCTCGGGGCGGGCCAGGGTGGAGATGAAGGCCAGGGCGTGCCCGACGGTGGGCAGGAGGATGTCGCCGCGCGGCTCGTTCGGCTTGGGCTCGATGGCGAAGCGCAGGTCGTAGCCGGAGTCGACGACGTACTGGCAGAGCAGGTCGACGGCCTCCCGGTAGCGGTCCAGCGCGGCCCGGACGTCCTTGGCGAGGTCGTACTCGGCGCCCTCCCGGCCGCCCCACATCACGAAGGTGCGGGCGCCCAGCTCGGCGGCGAGGTCGACGTTGCGCAGCACCTTGCGCAGCGCGTAGCGCCGGACGTCGCGGTCGTTGCTGGTGAAGCCGCCGTCCTTGAAGACCGGGTGGGTGAAGAGGTTGGTGGTCACCATCGGGACCGCCAGGCCGGTCTCGTCGAGCGCCTTGCGGAAGCGGGCCACGTGCTGGTCGCGGGTGGCGGCGTCCGCGCCGAAGGGCACCAGGTCGTCGTCGTGGAACGTGATCCCGTACGCGCCGAGTTCGGCGAGCCGGTGCACCGCCTCGACCGGGTCCAGCTCGGGGCGGGTGGCGTCGCCGAACGGGTCGCGGGCCTGCCAGCCCACCGTCCAGAGGCCGAAGGAGAACTTGTCGGCGGGGGTGGGACGGGGTGCCATGGCAGACCTCCGAGGTGTCGTCCGCTATTTGTTCAGTGGTTGAATTATTTGGCGGGCCTGTGGCAGTGTCAAGGGGTGACCCGACCCGACGCCCCGCCCGGACCGGTGCGGCAGGGCAGCCTGCGCGAGTGGAACCTCGCCGTGGTGCTCGGCCGGATCGCCGCCGCCGACCGCCCGCCCTCCCGGGCCGAGCTGGCCGCCGGCACCGGCCTCACCCGGGCCACCGTCTCGGCCGTGGTGGAGAACCTGCTCGCCGGCCGGTTGGTCGCCGAGTCGGAGCCGACGCCCCGGACCGGCGCGGGACGGCCCTCACGGGGCCTGGTGCTCGCCACGGACGGCCCGGCCGGGCTCGGCCTGGAGGTCAACGTCGACTACCTGGCCGCCTGCGTGGTCGACCTCGCCGGCCGGGTCCGCCACCACACCGTGCACCGCGCCGACCTGCGGCCCGTCTCCCCCGCCGAGGCGCTCGCCCGGCTGGCCGACCTGGCCGCCCGCGCCCGCGCCGACGCCGCCCGCGAGGGGCTCACCCTGGCCGGCGCCGCCCTCGCGGTGCCCGGCCTGGTCGACGACGCCGGCCTGGTCCGTCTCGCCCCGAACCTCGGCTGGCGCGACGTGCCCGTCCCCGCGCTGCTCGCCGAGGGGCCGCCGCTGACCGCGCACGTCGACGGCGTACCGCCGCTGGTGGTCGACAACGAGGCCAACCTCGCCGCGCTGGGCGAGCTGCACGCCGGGCCGGCGGGTCGGGCCAGCTTCCTGCACATCTCCGGCGAGGTCGGCATCGGCGCCGGGATCGTGCTCGACGGAGCCCTGTTCCGGGGCGCACGCGGCTGGAGCGGGGAGATCGGTCACCTCTCGATCCGGCCCGACGGCCCGCCCTGCCGGTGCGGCGGGCGGGGCTGCCTGGAGACGTACACCGGTCAGGAGGCGATCCTCGCCGCGGCCGGCCTCGCCGGCGCGGACCTGCCGGCGGACACCGCGACGACCCGGCTGGCCGAGCTGGCCGGGGCCGGCGACCCGGGCGCGCTGCGGGCCCTGGCCGAGGCCGGCACCGCCCTGGGGGTCGCCGTCGCCGGCGTGGTGAACCTGCTGGACCTGGACACCGTGGTGCTCGGCGGCGGGTACGCCCCGCTGGCGCCGTGGCTGCGCCCGCCGGTGCTCGCCGAGATCTCCCGGCGGGTGCTCACCGCGGCCTGGTCGCCGGTCACCGTCCGCCCGGCGTCCCTCGGCGCCGCCGCCGCGGCCGTCGGCGGGGCCGGCTCGGTGGTACGCCGCATCCTGGCGCGCCCGGCCGGCTGGCTGGCCCGGGCGGCCTGAGCCGGATTCCCCCGGGGGCGGCGTCGCCCCGCCTCGGTACGCTTGTCCCGAGGCAACAACCCCCATCCGAGGAGAGCACGACCAGCATGCGCACAGGTCGACCGACCGGGGCGCCCGGCGAGCGGCGGTGACCACCGTTCCCGGGGGCGGTGGCACGCGCCCGGCCGACGGCGGGCAGCCCGCCCGCTTCCGCTCCGGCCTCTCCCCCGACCCCGCGCGCCCGGTCGACTCCCGGCTGACCCGGGAGGTGCTCGACGGGCTCACCGAGGCGGTCGTGACGGCCGACCGGGCGGGGCTGGTGACCCTGGTCAACGCGATGGCGACCGCCCTCCTCCCCGAGCTCGTGCCCGGCACCGACCTGCGCACCTGTCCGATACCAGCCATGGCCCGGTCGGTGAGGGCCGGGGCGGACAGCTTCGACGCCGAACACGGCGGTCGCCGGCTGCGGGGCGTACGACGCGACCTGGCCGACGGGCGGCACGCCTGGTACGTGCGGGACGTCACCGAGGAACACGCGCGCACCGAGGCGCTCGGCGTCGAGCGGTCCCGGACGACGTTCCTCGCCCAGGCCGGCAGCCGCCTCGGGCTGTCGCTCCAGCGCGAGCAGACGCTGCGGACCGCCACGACCCTGCCCGTCCCCTACCTGGCCGACCTGGCCATGGTGGTCCACCTGCCGCCCCCGCCCGCCGAGGGCCAGCCGCACTGGATCCGGTACGACGGGGTCGATCCCGCCCCGGCGACCGGGCTGGCGACCTGGTCGCTGACCGGCTCGCTGCCCGGCCTGGCCGAGGCGCTGGCCGGGCACGCGGCCAACCCGGCCCCGTGGCCGGATCAGGAGACGGCCGGCCTGTCCTCCGTGCTTCCGCCCGGCTTCGGCCGGCCCGGCACCGTGCTGGTCAGCCCCATGCGGGGCGCCGGACGCACCACCGGAGCCCTGGTGCTGGTCCGTCGTGCCGGGCGGGCCGGCTTCGCCGGGCGCGACGTCGAGCTGGCCCGGGAGTTCGCCGCCCGCGCGGGCGCGGCCCTCGGCGCCGCCGAACTCTACGGCGAACAGGTCCACCTGGCGCGGGTGTTGCAGAACAGCCTGCTCCCGCCCGACCTGCCGGCCGTGCCGGGCGCCACCCTCGCCGGCGGGTACCGGGCGGCCGGGGACCGGCTGCGCATCGGCGGCGACTTCTACGACGTCTTCCCCATCCCGGGAGGCGCGATCTTCGCCCTCGGGGACGTGGCCGGCAAGGGCGTCGGCGCGGCCGTCCTCACCGGGCGGGTCCGCCAGTCCCTGCGGACCCTGCGCCTGGTCGAGCAACGGCCGCTGGAGTTGATGCGGCTGCTCGACCAGGCGCTTCTCGACTCCCCGGACGCGGCCCGCCGCAGCCAGTTCACCACCCTGCTGCTCGGCACCCTCCACGCCGCGCCCGGCGGCGGGTGCACCGTCCGGATCGCCGGCGGCGGCCACCCGTCCCCGCTGCTGGTCCGGGCCGACGGTGAGGTCGCCCCGGTCGCGGTCGGCGGGATGCCGGTGGGCGCGCTGGCCACCGCCCGGTTCGCCGAGGCGGAGCTGTGCCTCGGCCCCGGCGAGCTGCTGCTCGCGTACACCGACGGGGTCGTGGAGGCGCGCGGCGGCCCCGGCGGCCAGGAGATGTTCGGCGAGGAGCGGCTGCGCGCGGCGCTGGCCTCGGCCGCCGGGTTGGCCCCGGCCGCGCTGGTCGACCGGCTCCTCGACGCCGTCGACGAGTGGCTCGACGGGCAGAGCCAGGACGACATCGCGATGTTGGCCGTCGCGGCGGCAGCGCCCTGACCGGCCGAACCGTCGCAGCCGGCTGTCCGCCGGCCGCGCCCGATCCTTCGGCGAACCCCGTCGACGCGGGGAACCCGTGTGCCCGCTCCGGCCGGGTCAGGCCGTCCTGGCCACCCGCGGCCCGTTCCCCGGCTGCTCCTGCGCCGGTAGGCCGACCGGGCGCTCCCGCGGCACCGCCGGCCAGGGGCCGGCCGCCTCGACGGACTGCACGGAGGCGTTCCGGTGCCGTGCCGCCTCGTCGAACTCCCGCATGCCCCGCAGGAGAGCCTGCCGCCCCTCGGCGGTCATGTCGGCGAGGATCGCCGCGAGCTGCTGGCGCCGGTCGTCCCGCAGCTCGGCGAGGAGCCGGCGGGACTCCGGGGTCAGGTGCAGCGAGATCTCCCGCCGGTCGAAGCGGCCGGGCTCCCGTTCCAGCATGCCCGCCGCCACCAGGCGGTCGCAGAGCCGGCTGGCGGAGGAGAGCAGCATGTCGAGCCCGGTGGCCAGGCCGCGGAGGTTGATCCCCTCGTGCTGCTCGACCAGCATGATCGCGCGCAACTGCGCGCCGGAGACGCGACTGGTCGTCCGCTCCCGCGCGGCCTCCCAGACCGTCAGCAGGGCGTCGGCCACCGCGTCGAGCTCGACGGCCATACTCGTCTCGGGTCCGGAGGGACCGTGCACATCCGCCATGGTGGGCCCGAGACTACTCCGAATCCCCAAGTCTGGGCTCGTGACGAGGGAGCGATGATGAGCGAACCGGTCAACCGGGCACGGCAGGTCCTCAACGAGGCGCCCGCCGACCTGCTGCTGGACCGGATCGCCGACGTCCTGGCCGCGGACTACGGGATCGCCCGGGTGGAACTGCTCCAGGTCGACTACCGGCTGGCGGCGCTGCTGCCGCTCGTCGGGGACGAGCCCGTCACCGCGCCGGGGCACCCCGCCTGGCGCTGCTTCGACCACCAGGCCCCGATCGTCGCCGACGACACCGGATACCTCCCGGTGTCCATGCGCGGGGAACGCCGCGGCGTGCTGGTCGTGACCCCCGTGCCGGCCCGGCCGGCCGCGCTCGACGAGCTGACGGAGATCGCCACCACGCTCGCCCACGAGATCGCCGCGGTCACCCCGGGCACGGACGTGTACCGGTCCGCACGGCGTAGCAGGCGGCTCACCCTCGCCGCCGAGATGCAGTGGGAGATGCTCCCGGGCCGCAGCCGGACCCGCCCGTCGTTCAGCCTCGCCGGACAGCTGGAACCGGCGTACGCGGTGCGCGGCGACAGCTTCGACTGGTCCGACGACGGCAGCCGGGTCTGGTTGGCGACCATCAACGGCACGGGCGAGGGGGTGGCCGCCGCGATGCTCACCTCGCTCGCCACCCACGCGCTGCGCAACGCCCGCCGGTCCGGGCTCAGCCTCGCCGACCAGGCGGCCCTCGCCGACCAGGCGGTCTACGACCTGCACCGGGGAGACCAGCACCTCGCGGTGCTGCTGATGGAGCTGGACCTGCGCTCGGGGCTGCTCACCGTGGTCGACGCCGGGTCGCCCCGCCTCGTGCTGCTGCGCGACGGGCAGGTCCGGGAGCTGCCGCTGGAGGCGCAGTTCCCGCTCGGCATGTTCGAGGCCACCGACTACCGGGAGCAGCACTTCGAGCTGTGCCGCGACGATCGGCTCTTCGTGGTCAGCGACGGCGTCATCGAGGCCACCGGGCAGGACGTCCGGTACGGCGAGACCGCGCTCGACCGGTTCCTGCGCCGGACCGGACCGATGGAGCCGCTGGACGCCGTCCGCTCGCTGATCGGCGACCTGCGCGCGTTCGTCGCCGGCGACCTGACCGACGACGCGGTGGTGGTGTGCCTGGACTGGACGGGCCCGCAGGACTGAGCGGCCGGCCGCTCAGTACGCCCCACGGCTGTTGACCACCGCGCCGAAGGTCTTCCAGAGGATCGTCAGGTCGGCCGCGAGTGACCAGTTCTCCACGTAGTAGAGGTCGAGCCGGATGCCGTCCTCCCAGCTCAGGTCGGATCGGCCGCTCACCTGCCAGAGCCCGGTCATGCCCGGCTTGACCAGCAACCGGCGGGCCACGTCGCCGTCGTAGCGGGCCACCTCCGAGGGCAGCGGCGGTCGGGGGCCGACCAGGCTCATGTCCCCGAGCAGGACGTTGACCAGCTGCGGCAGCTCGTCCAGCGACCACTTGCGCAGCAGCCGCCCGATGCGGGTCACCCGCGGGTCGTCGCGCATCTTGAACATCAGGCCGTCGGTCTCGTTGCGGACGGCCAGCGCGGCCAGCAGGGCGTCGGCGTTTACCACCATGGTGCGGAACTTGTAGACGCCGAACTCCCGCCCGCCCTGCCCGACCCGGGTCTGCCGGAACAGCACCGGCCCACGGCTGTCGACCTTGATCGCCAGCGCGACGACGGCCAGCAACGGCAGCAGCAGCGTGAGGGCGACCGACGAGACGGCCCGGTCGACGAAGCCCTTGACCAGCTTGCGGGCCCCGCGGAACTCGGGCGCCTCGACGTGGATCAGCGGCAGGCCGGCGACCGGCCGGGTGTGGATGCGCGGGCCGGCGACGTCGGTCAGCGCCGGGGCCACCACCAGGTCGATGCCGGTGCCCTCCAACTGCCAGCCCAGCCGGCGCAGGCGGGTGGCGGTCAGCTCGCCGGAGGCGGTCACCGCGACGGTGTCCGCGCCGATGGCGGTGGCCGCCTCGGGGATGCCCCGGAACGAGCCGACCACCGGCACGTCGCCCAGCCGCTGCGCGACCGGGGCGAGCAGCGCGTCCGGGATGCAGGCCCCGACCACCTGGTAGCCCGCGTACGGCTCGCGCCGCAGGGTGTGCACCAACTCCAGCACGTGCGCGGTGTCGCCGACCACCAGCACCTTGCGCGACCAGCCGGCGCCCTCGGAACGCGCCCGGTGCAGCCGCTTGCGGGCGGCGAACCGGGCCACCTCCAGGCCGAGCATGCCGACGGCGAACGAGATGCCGAGGAATCCCCGGGAGACGCCCACGTCGGCGATGTAGCCGGCGATCGCGATGCCGCCGGCGAGGCGCAGGCTGGCGGTGCCGACCCGCCGGTACTCGTCGGCGCCGTAGCCGAGGACGCGGTCGTCGTAGCAGCGCAGCACCCGCAGCGAGACCAGCCAGGCGAGGACCAGCCCGGGGGCGACCAGAACGTACGGGATCTTCGATCCGCCGGGGGCGTCGTCGCCGAACCGGGCGACGTACCCGACGAGCACGGCGAGGGTCAGGACGGTGGTGTCCAGCACCACCAGGGAGCGGACGTAGGCACGCTCGCGGGTGCGGGCCGGCCCTGGCCGCGGTTCGTCCGGTCTCGACGACGTGCTGGCGGGGGTCAACAGCGTCGCTGAGGTCACCGGCCCTCCCCACTTCGGTCGCCGACGGCCCGTACGCCGGGCCCGGGTCGCGGGCCGGCCGTAGGGGCACCAGGACATCGTGCCCCGACAACCCCGCTCGCCGATTGCTTCGGACGCATTACCGTCACTACTTTCCCCGAGGAACCCCTTGCGGGGAAAGGGCCCACGGCACCGGATCCCGTGCGGCGGGTTCGCCCCGCGCTGCGTTGCGGCTCAGGCCGGGGCCTTGCGCAGCGCGATCGCCTTGAGGAAGATGTCGCCGATCTTGGTCGGGTCCTCGGTGACGAAGGCGCCTCCGCCGGTGACGTCGGTGATCGACTTCAGCTCGGCCTTGCTCACGTCGCTGCCGATACCGATGATCACGACCTGCACCGGCCGCTCCGGGTCCTTGAGCTTGTTCAGCTCGGCCAGCAGCTTCTGCTGCGTGATGCCGTCGGAGTCCTCGTTCTTGCCGTCGGTGAACAGCACGATCGAGTTGACCCGGCCGGGCTCCCAGTTGTCCTGCACCTCTTGGTACGCCGCCAGCACGGTGTCGTAGAGGCCGGTGTCACCATTCGACGAGCGGATCGAGCCCAGGGACTGCTCCAGCTTGCCGCGCTGGCGGGACAGCGGCCCGATGGTGAGCAGTTCCCGATGGTCGCGGGCGCCCACCAGCTGCGTGGAGAACGTCCAGAGACCGATCGACCAGGAGTCGTCGAAGAGGTTCAGCCCGCGCCGGGCCGCCTCGACGGTGACCTGCTGCCGGGTCGCGTTGCCGGCGTTGGCCACCTTCTCCTTCATCGACCCGGAGACGTCGATGACGGCGAGCATCCGGCCGGACTGGGTGGCGATCGACCAGCTGGAGACGGCGCGCTCCATGGCCTGCGGGTCGAGCCCGCCCGGAGCCGATCCGCCGCCGTTGGCCGGCGGGGCGGGAGCGCCGCCGGCCGGGCTGGGCGCGCCCTGCGGCGCGTCGAAGCCCGCGCCCCAGTTGCCGTCCGGCGCGCGCAGCGACCGGCTCGCCAACTGGTCACGGAAGTCGTCGGTGACGAGCACCTCGTAGAGCACCCTCGCCGCCGCCGCCTTGGCCGGCTCGATGCCGGGCAGCACCGCGTACGGGTAGTCCAGCGGCGCGGGCGCCGGCTCCAGGTAGAGCGCGGCCAGCGGCACCGGCGGCTTCTTGCTGTTGTACTGGATCACGTCCTCTTCCGAGAGCGCCGCCGCACCCAGGCTGCTCGCGATCGTCGTGGGATCCGAGGCGGTGGGGAACCGGGCGAGCAGGTCCGGCCGCAGCGCCGAGCGGTCGGTGGCGAGCGCCCGCAGCGCGGCCACCTTCTCCTTCTCCGCGTCGGGGCCGCCGGAGGCGCTGGCGGCGGCCGTCAGCGAGAGCAGGCCGGACAGGCCGGCGGCGTCGCGGGTCGGCTCGACGATCCCGGTGCGCAACGGCTTGTCGCTCTGCACCTGCTGCAGGAGCTGGGTCCAGCTGAACTTCTTCTGCGGCCAGCCGAGCCGCGTGGCGATCGGCACCGGCATCGCCACGACCACCGGGCTGCGGGCGATGGACGCCCCGTTGCCCGGCTCGAAGGCGGTGGCGCCACCGGTCTTGAGCCGCAGCAGCCACGTGGAGGAGTCGGGCACCCAGACGTCCGGGCTGACCGAGGTGCCGCTGGCCTGCCCCACGCCGGCCAGGGTGACGCCGTGCTTGGCGGCGACCGTCGCGGCCACGTCGACCGGATCGGACGCCGTGACGTTCACCGCGATGCAGGTGCCGCCCACCGCGGCACCGTCCTTCACCCACCGCGCGGCGGCGGCGTCGACCGCCGGGGCGAGCTCGGCCGCGACGGCGACGGACAGCTCGGTACGGCCCGAGCAGTTCGGTTGCGCCAGCTGCTGGTAGCCGAACCAGCCGCCGGCCGTGACGGCGAGGACGCCCACGGCAGCGGCGGCGGTGGCTGCGTGGAAATTCGTACGCATGCGATG
The DNA here is from genome assembly GCF_035920365.1 of Micromonospora sp. NBC_01740. Taxonomy (NCBI): domain Bacteria; kingdom Bacillati; phylum Actinomycetota; class Actinomycetes; order Micromonosporales; family Micromonosporaceae; genus Micromonospora; species Micromonospora sp. NBC_01740. Next base: position 179,329 of record NZ_CP109150.1, read on the forward strand.
GCGGCCTGCTGACACGGTGACCATCTTGCGGACCTGTCGGGACGACTGCCACGGGCCGTTCGGACGAAAGTTACGCAGAAGAAATAGTTGATCACCGAATTGCTACGGTGCGTGGTTATGCCGCCCCGTGGCGTCGATGTCGCGGACATGTTGGCTGGTCAGGGCACCACACAGGTGGGGGACGTCACAGCCACCGGCTCCCCGACCGGAGCCGGGACACCGGTGCCCGCGTCCACCCGGAAGACCCGGATCATGTCGGCCCGCTCGTCGGCGACGTAGAGGTGCTCGCCGGCCAGGGCGAAGTGCCGCGGCCACTCCCCGCCCGTGTCCACCTCGGCGACCAGCTCCGGCAGCTCGCCGGCCACGGCGAAGACCGCGACGGTGCCCACTCCCCGGTTGGCGACGTAGAGGAAGCGTCCGTCCGGGCCGACCGCGATCTCCGACGGCTGGACGGGCCCGGTGCGGTCGCTGGCCTCGACGCGACCCCGCTGGTGCAGCGCGCCGTCGCCGGTCAGCTCGTAGGCGGTGACCGAACCGTCCAGCTCCCCCGCCACCCAGCAGCGCCGCCCGTCCGGGTGCCGGGCCAGGTGCCGGGGACCGACGCCGGCGGCCGTGCGCACCCGGGGTGCCCGGGGTACCAGCCGGCCGGAGACTGCGTCCAGGTCGTAGCGGTAGATCGAGTCGGTGCCCAGGTCGACCGCGAGCAGCGGGCCCTGGCCCGGGTCGGGGTTCACCATGTGGGCGTGCGCGCGTTCCTGGCGCTCCCGGTCCGGCCCGTGCCCCTCGTGCTGCACCAGGTCGCTGCGCTCGCCGGGGGCGCCGTCGGGGTCGAGCGGTAACACCGTCACGCTGCCGCCGCCGTAGTTGGCCACCACGAGGTGGCCGCCGTCCGGGACGACCGCCAGGTGGCAGGGCTCCGCGCCCCCGGTGGGCCGGGTGCCGAGCGGGGTCAGCTCGCCGTCGGCGCCGACGCGGAAGGCGCTGACCTGCCCGTCGGGCAGCTCGTTCACCGCGTAGAGGACGGGCAGCCGCGGGTGCCGAGCCAGGAAGGAGGGCGAGGGGGTGACCGCGACGGTGCCGAGCGGGGTCAGCTCACCGGAGACGGGGTCCCGCCGCGCCGCGACGATGCCGGCGGCCCGGCCCCCGCTGTGCGCCGTGTAGCCGCCGATGTGGACGATCTCGCCCTGACCTGTCACCGCGTCCGCCTTCCGCCGATTCCTCCGTCGATCCCACCAGCGTTCCCACTGGGCCGCTTGCTTAGCCCCGAAACCCCCACCGAATCGTGGCGGCCCGCCGGCAGACGCCCGCCGGGCCGCCGCCGGCTCAGGCCGCCGGGACGGGCTCGCCGCGCTGCCGGGCCACGTGCTCGACCAGCGCGATCAGCACCTCCTTGCCGGACTGCCGGTCCCGCGCGTCGCAGAGCACCAGCGGCACGTCGGGGTCGAGGTCCAGCGCCTGGCGTACGGACTCCAGGCTGAACCGGCGGCCGCCGTCGAAGCAGTTGACCCCCACGACGAACGGGACGCCCCGCTGCTCGAAGTAGTCGATCGACGGGAAGCAGTCGGCCAGTCGGCGGGTGTCGGCGAGCACCACGGCCCCGAGCGCGCCGAACGCCAGCTCGTCCCAGAGGAACCAGAACCGGTCCTGGCCCGGGGTGCCGAAGAGGTAGACCTGGAGGTCGTCGTTGATCGTGATCCGGCCGAAGTCCATCGCCACCGTGGTGGTCGACTTCGCCTCTACGCCGGAGAGGTCGTCGGTGCCGATGCCGGCACCGGTCAGCACCTCCTCGGTCTGCAACGGCCGGACCTCGCTGAGCGCGCTCACCAGCGTCGTCTTGCCGGCGCCGAACCCCCCGGCGATCAGGATCTTCAACGCGAGCGGGATCCGGGATTCGGATCCGGTCCGGTCATAGCGCACGGAGTCCACTGACCACCGCCTTGAGGATGTCGTCGTCGGGCAGGTATGCGGCGGCCGTCGGCTGGTGCACCGCGACCAGCCCGCGCGACAGCAGGTCGCCGAGGAGCACGCGGACCACGCCCACCGCGAGGTCGAGGTCGACCGCGAGCTCCGCGACGGGGACCGGTCGGGCGGCCAGCTCCACCAGGCGCCGGTGCTCGGGGTGCAGCTCCGGGTGGACGGTCGGGTCGGCGGCCGCCTCGGCCAGCACGTACGCGACCAGGTCGAAGCCGACCGCGCCCGAGCGGACCCGGCCGCCGGTGAGGGTGTAGGGCCGCACGACCGGGCCGGCGTCGTCGTCGAGCCACTCGTGCTGCGGCCCGGGCGAGTCAGCCCGCATCGGCGGTCCCCGCCGTCGTCCGGGCCGGGGCGCTGAGGTACTCCCCGACCCGGGTGACGAGCATCGCCATCTCGTACGCCACGAGGCCGATGTCCGCGTCCGCGTCGGCGACCACGGCCAGGCAGGCGCCCTGCCCGGCCGCGGTGACGAAGAGGTACGCGGACTCCATCTCCACCACGGTCTGCCGGACCGCCCCGCCGGCCACCTGCCGGCTCGCGCCCCGGGCCAGGCTGGAGAAGCCCGACGCCAGCGCGGACAGGTGCTCGGCGTCGGCACGGTCCATCCCGGCGGAGGCGCCCATCAGCAGCCCGTCCGCCGAGAGCACCACCGCCTGTCGGGCGGGCGGCACCCGTTCCACCAGCTCGTCGAGCAACCAGTCGAGATCGGCGCTCTGCCTAGTCGGATGCATCAGGCGTCCCTCTCAGTCGCGGTCCTGGGTTCGGTGTCCACCGGCTGCTCGGCCGGCGTCGGGTTCGGGTCCGCACTCGGCGGGTCGGCCGGCGTCGGGCTCGGGTCTGCACGAGGCGGGTCCGGCCGGTCGGTGGCGGGCGCGGCCTGTCGCGGGGTCGTCCCGGTGGCCGCCGCGCGGCCACGGGCGGTGCCGGCCTGGAGGGCGGACATGATCCGCCGTGCCTCCTCCGGGCTGCGCGGGGCGGGACTGGCGATCACCGGCTGCCGCAGCGTCGGGCCGTCCAGCGCGGACCGCCGCCCCGACGCGTCCCCGGCGGAGGAGTGCTCCCCGGTCGTGTCCGGGTGCCGGGGCCGGACCGCCGGAGGCCGGCGGCGTACCCGACGGGGCAGCCCGTCGATCTCCCCGACGGCCTCGACCGGGGCGGGACCGCCGGTATCCGCCCCACCCGGGGCCGAACCGGGGGCCGCGCCGGCCGGGGCCGGCCGCGCGGGGCCCGTGCCGGCGTGGGCGGAGCGGGAGGCGGCCGGAGCCCCGGTGGAGGGTGCCGTGGCGGGCCCGGTGGAGCGGGCCGGGCGGGGCAGCGTGCCCAGCCGGCTCGCCCGGGCGAGCCGCCGCTCCTCCGACGTCGAGGCGGGCCGGGGCGCCACCGGCGGGCCGCCGGTCGGGGGCAGGGAGGGCTCGTCGGTGACCAGGTCGGCGGGGATGAGCACCACAGCGGTCAGCCCGCCGCCGTCGGACGGGCGCAGCCGCACCCGGACCCCGTGCCGGGCGGCGAGGCGGGCCACCACGAAGTGTCCGAGGCGGGCGGTCTCGGAGGGCTCGAAGTCGGGCGAGCGGGCCAGCCGCCGGTTCGTGTCCTCCAGCGCGGCGGCGGACATGCCCAGGCCCCGGTCGGTGACCTCCACCGCGTAGCCGTTCGCCACGTGCTGCCCCGAGACCTCGACCCGGGTCTTCGGCGGCGAGAACGCGGTGGCGTTCTCGATCAGCTCGGCGAGCAGGTGGATCACGTCGCCGACGGCCCGCCCCAGCACGCCGGCGGGTGCCACGGTGGTGATGTCGACCCGGTCGTACGACTCGACCTCGGAGATCGCGCCCCGGACCAGGTCGACCGTCGCGACCGGGTTGCGCCAGCCGCGCCCGGGGGCCGCGCCGGCCAGGATGACCAGGTCCTCGGCGTGCCGCCGCAGCCGGGTGGCGAGGTGGTCGACGCGGAACAGCTCCGCCAGCTCGTCCGGGTCCTCGGTGTGCCGCTCCATCCGGTCGAGCAGCGCGAGCTGCCGGTGCACCAGCCCCTGGCTGCGCCGGGCGATGTTGAGGAACACCTCGTTGAGGCCCCGGCGCAGGGTCACCTCGTCGACGGCCGACTGCACGGCGGTGCGCTGCACCGCGGTGAACGCCCGCGCCACCTGGCCGATCTCGTCGCCGCCGTACTCCAGCGGGGGCGCCTCTCGGGCGACGTCGACCTGCTCGCCCCGGCGCAGCCGGGCCACCACGTCGGGCAGCCGGTGCTCGGCCGTCTCCAGCGCAGCCGTGCGTACGCCGGAGAGCCGGTGCGCGAGACTGCGGCCGACCCGCAGCGACACGAGGACCGAGACCACGACGGCGGCCAGGCCCAGCAGCCCGGCGGCGCCGAGGCGGACCAGGATGCGCACGGCCGACGGCACCGACCGCTCGGCGAGCCCGTCGGCCTGCGCCAGCTCGAACTCCCGCAGTGCCTGCTGCACCGCCTGGTAGTTCTCCTGCCAGGCCCTCGGGTCCACGGTCGGCCGGGTGGCGGAGCCGGCGCCCACCAGCTCGTCCTGCATCGCCCGCAGCCGGCCGAAGGTCGCCCCCTCGGTCAGCCGTTGGAACGCGGCGCGCTCGGCGTCCGGCAGGTCGGCGATCGCCGTCTCGGCGAGGAACCGCTGGTTGCCGACGGTCTGCACCAGCTGGAGGTGCTCGCCGTCGGCGAACCGGCCGGCGGTGAACGCCCCGGCGAGCAGGGCGTCGGTCTGCCCGAGCAGCTCCCGGGACCGGCCGAGCCCGGTGACGGCCAGGGCCTGCCGGTTGAGGTCCCGGTCGGGCAGGTTGGCCATCGCCGAGAACGCCTGGAAGGCCGAATTGATCATTCCGCTGTAGAGCCCGACCGCGCCGGCCCGGTCCACCGCCCGCCGGTCGATGAACCCCCGCCCGGCGGGCAGCGCGTCCAGCGCGGTGACCAGCTGGTCGAGCCGGGCGTCGAGGATGTCGTCGGCGGCGTCGCGCAACTCCTCCCCGCCGACCCGCCGGCGCAGCTCCGCGATCGCCCGGTCGGTCCGCTGCCGCTGCTCGGCGAGCCCCGGCGCGTCGCTCTCGCCCGCCAACTGCACCACCGAGAGCCGGCGTTCCCGTTGCAGCTCGGCCACCACCGTCTCGCCGGGACGGCCGAGGTCGTAGAGGAGCGTCCGGGCGGCGAGCAGGTCGAGGGCGGGCCCGAAGGTGAGCGTGGTGGCGAAGATCCAGAGTGCCAGCAGCGCGGTCACCGGCACGACGACCAATGCGGTCAGCTTCGAGCGGATCGGCCAGTCGCGGGTGTTCAATCAGACCTCGCCCGAAAGGTGTGGCTGCGGGGGCGCCGGCGCCGGCCGGGCAGCGTCGCGGTCGGACTGTTCCGGCCCGCGGTGCCGGGCAGGTCCGGCTGACGCCTTGGGCAGGATACGTAATCCTCGCCCGATGCACTACCGTCCGTCGCGCCGGGCCTACCGGACGAACGTCCATGATCGACGAACGCCCCGCCGGGGGCCGGCGGGGCGTTCGTGGGTGGTACGGATCAGGCGTCGACGGAGATGCCGAGGCCCTCGGCGACCCGGCGGCCGTAGTCGGCGTCGCACTGGCTGAAGTGCCAGACCATCTTCTCCTGGATGTGCTTGTCGCACTGGGCCAGCAGGGTGGTGAGGTTGAGGATCAGGTCGTCCCGCTCCCAGTCGGCCATCTCGCGGTAGCGCCGGCCGGCCTGGGAGTAGTTGTTCTGCCGCTCGATCGGGGCCTTCATCACCTGGCCCGAGACGAACGGACGGTACTCCCGGTAGGACTCGTCGGCCTCCCGGAGACCGGCGACCGAGGACGGCTCGAAGTTGATGTGCGGGTTGGCACCACGGTCGTCCACCCCGTACGACATCTGGCCGCCGGTCTGGTTGGTGCTGACCCGCACGTCCTCGCGCGGCCGGTTGACCGGCAGCTGGAGGTAGTTCGGGCCGACCCGGTAACGCTGGGTGTCCGAGTAGGAGAACGTCCGGCCGATCAGCATCTTGTCGTCGGAGAAGTCGATGCCGTCGACCAGCACGCCGGTGCCGAAGGCGATCTGCTCGTTCTCGTTGTGGTGGTCGGTGATGTTGCGGTTGAGCGTCATCATGCCGACCGGCAGGTAGGGGAAGTCCTCCGCCGGCCAGATCTTGGTGTCGTCGAGCGGGTCGAAGTCCAGCTCCGGGTGCTCGTCGTCGCTCATCACCTGGACGTTGAGCTCCCACTTCGGGTGGTCGCCGCGCTCGATCGCCTCGTAGAGGTCCTTCGAGGCGTGACCCAGCTCGGTGGCCTGGATGGCGTCAGCCTCGGCCTGGGTGAGGTTGTGCTCGCCCTGCTGGGACAGCCAGTGGAACTTGACCAGCACGCCCTCGCCCTCGGCGTTGACGAGGCGGTAGGTGTTCACCCCGGAGCCGCGCATCGTCCGGTAGTTCTTCGGGATGCCGTACGGGGAGAAGAGCCAGGTCAGCATGTGCATCGACTCGGGCGTGTTCGACATGAAGTCGAAGATCCGGTTCGGCTCCTGACGGAAGGTGACCGGGTCCGGCTTCAGCGCGTGGATCACGTCCGGGAACTTGATCGCGTCGCGGATGAAGAAGACCTGGAGGTTGTTGCCCACCATGTCCCAGTTGCCGTCCTCGGTGCGGAACTTCACGGCGAAGCCGCGCGGGTCGCGCGCCGCCTCGGAGGAGTCCCGGCCGCCGATGACGGTGGAGAAGCGGATGGTGACCGGGGTCTTCTTGCCCCTGGTCTGGAACAGCTTGGCCCGGGTGTACGTCGACGCCGGCTGGTCGCCGATCGTCCCGTACGCCTCGAACTCGCCGTGCGCGACGAAGCCGCGGGCGTGCACCACCCGCTCCGGGATGCGCTCCCGGTCGAAGTGGCTGATCTTCTCCAGGAAGTGGTAGTTCTCCAGCGTCGCCGGGCCGCGCGAACCGACCGTCCGCTGCTGCTGGTTGTTGTGCACGGGGTGACCCTGACGGGTGGTGAGGATCGGCCTGTTGGCCTGCGGGTCGCTCATGGCTCTCCTCCGGTGGTCGTGGTCGTCCCGCCCAGCTCGTACCGGGCCGGTCCGCCGGCCGGGGCGAACCGGCGCAGCAGGATCCGACCGGCATCACCCCACCCAAGCGCGTTTTCTGGAACGAGTCAAGTTTTGGCGGCCGGTCACGCTGTGTGACTCGTCATGCCGCGGCGGGGAATCAGCGGGGGTCGGGTCCGCCGGGCAGCGGGGTCGGGTTCGTCAGGAAAGTGCACCGGAACGGGATTGGCGGGCAGTGAGCGGAGGGAATACCACCTGACGAAGGAGGAGCCATGTCGCCCACGCAGATAGTCGTCATCGTTCTCGTCGTGCTGGTGATCGCGGCCGTAGCCGTGGCCGCCCGGTCGTACGCCCGCCGCCGCGCGCTGCGGTCGCGGTTCGGTCCCGAGTACGACCGTGCCGTCGCCGAGCAGGACAGCCGGACCGCCGCCGAGCGGGAACTGCGGGAGCGGGAGCGCCGCCACGCGGAGCTCACGCTGACCCCCCTCGCCCCCGAGTCCCGGGCCCGGTACTCCGCCGCGTGGGAGGAGCTCCAGGTCCGCTTCGTCGACTCCCCCGCCGAGACCGTGGGTGAGGCGGACGAACTGGTCACCCGGCTCATCGCGGAACGTGGCTACCCCACCGGCGAGTTCTCCGACCAGATCGCCCACCTCTCCGTCGAACACGCCCGCACGCTGGGCCACTACCGCGACGCCCACGACATCCACCTGCGCAACTCCCGGGGCGAGGCGAGCACGGAGGAACTCCGCCAGGCCGTCGTCCACTACCGCGCCCTCTTCGCAGACCTGCTCGGCGAGGAGCCGGTCGGAGCCCGACCGTCCGAGCAGCACGACCCGGACAGCCAGCACGACGTCACGAGCCGCTAGGAGGATGACCATGCGCCAGGAAGAGCAGCGGGTGGGCAACGAGCACCCCGAGGCCGTCCGCTCCGAGCCGGTGCCGGTGCCGCCTCCGGGCGACCGGTCCGGCCGGGCCGACGTACCCGAGGACGTCCTCGACGACCGGGGCACCTTCGACGATCCGGCGGTCGCCGACCGCGACCGGACCGGCCGCAACCGGACCGGCCGCGACGACGACGAGCCGTCGCGCGACCGGGACGCCGGCCGGGCCCGGCCGGACGACCGGGACGCCGACCGCGACCGGGGCGGGTTCCACGAGCCGGGGCCGGTGCCGACCGCCTTCGGGGCCACCAGCGTCGGCGGCGCGGTCGCCGCGTCCGCCCTGGCCAGCCCCCTGCCGGAGGACGAGCCCGACCCGCGTACGGAGTCGACCGCGCGCCCGGGCGACGGTGCCGTGGGCGGCCCCCGGGAGGGCCGCCGGGCGGACCCGACCGCCGAGTTCCACCGTTCCGTCGGGCTCGGCGACGACCGTTCCGACGACCGGCAGGACCGCCGGGACGGCGCCGAGGTGCTGCCGCCGGACGCCGCAGACGGCCGTCCCGAGCGCCGGGCCGACGTCACCGGGTGGGCCGGCGACCCGGAGGGCGGCGCGGCCGGGGCTGCCGGGTACGGCAGCGCCACGCCCACGATGGTCGACCCGGACGCCGAGCACGCGCCGGCCGGGCGGGCGGCCACCGGGGAACTGGGGGTCGCCGGCACCGACCGGCCGGCGGGCGCGACCGTGGCCGCCGAACCGGCCAGCCTCTTCGACCCGGCGACGGCGCAGGGCTTCCGGGACCGCTGGCGCAACGTCCAGCTGCGCTTCGTGGACGATCCCCGCGCGGCGGCCGGGGAGGCCCAGTCGCTGGTCGACGAGGCCATCCAGGCGCTCTCCTCGGCGCTGTCCGCGCAGAAGAACAAGCTGGGCGGCTGGCAGGACGCCGGCTCCGCCGACACCGAACAGCTCCGGATGGCCGTCCGCCACTACCGCGACTTCCTGGACCGGGTGCTCGGGCGCTGACCCCGGTTCCCCACAGGCGCCCCCGGCCGACCGGCCGGGGGCGCCTCCGCGTCCGGACCCCGCTGTCGGCGGCCGCCCTCCGACACCTCCGGTGAGGCCGTCCCGTCCGTGCCTTCCGGGGTCGGGAAGCAGGGTGCGGGCGGGTTTGGCCGTCGCAGGCGTGAAACTGCGCGTTCGGGGTAATTGCCCGCGCACACTCATCGGGCACGGACGGTCGACGAAGGGTTACCGGGATGGACGGCGATGGCCTGCGGCTGAACATGAACGTCCTGGACTACGGCATCCTGGCGCTCTACTTCATCACGGTGCTCGGTGTCGGTTTCGCCGCCCGGCGGGCCATCCGGACCAGCGTCGACTTCTTCCTCTCCGGCCGCTCGCTGCCCGCCTGGGTGACCGGCCTGGCCTTCGTCTCGGCCAACCTCGGGGCGTTGGAGATCATCGGCATGGCCGCCAACGGCGCCCAGTACGGCGCGATGACGCTGCACTACTACTGGATCGGCGCCGTGCCGGCGATGGTCTTCCTCGGCATCGTGATGATGCCGTTCTACTACGGCTCCAAGGTCCGCAGCGTGCCCGAGTACCTGCGACTGCGCTTCAACCGCCCCACCCACCTGCTGAACGCGCTCAGCTTCGCCGTCGCCCAGGTGCTCATCGCCGGCGTGAACCTCTACGCCCTGGCACTGATCATGCAGGCGCTGCTCGGCTGGCCGCTCTGGGTCGCCATCGTGGTCGGCGCGCTGATCGTGCTGGCGTACATCACCGTGGGTGGGCTCTCCGGGGCGATCTACAACGAGGTGCTCCAGTTCTTCGTGATCATCGCGGGCCTGCTGCCGATCACGATCCTGGGACTGGTCAAGGTGGGCGGGGTGTCCGGCCTGATGGACGCGGTGCGCGAGTCCAAGCTGGGCGAGGCGGGGCTGCACACCTGGCAGGACACCGGCGGCACCGACAACCCGCTCGGCGCGCACTGGATCGGGATCGTCTTCGGGCTCGGCTTCGTGCTCTCCTTCGGCTACTGGACGACCAACTTCGCCGAGGTGCAGCGCGCGCTGTCGGCCAAGAACATGAGCGCCGCCCGGCGGACGCCGATCATCGCCGCGTACCCGAAGCTGCTCATCCCGGTGGTCACGGTGATCCCCGGCCTGGTCGCCCTGGTGACGGTGCAGGGGCTCGGCGCGGAGAGCGGCGACCTGGTCTACAACAACGCGATCCCGCTGCTGATGCGTGACCTGCTGCCCAACGGCGTGCTCGGGATCGCGGTGACCGGCCTGGTCGCGTCGTTCATGGCCGGCATGGCGGCGAACGTGAGCGGCTTCAACACCGTGTTCACCTACGACATCTGGCAGCAGTACGTGCGGCGGGACCGCCCCGACGACTACTACATCCGCATCGGCCGGTGGGCGACGGTCGGCGGCGTGCTGGTCGGCATCGGCACGGCGTTCATCGCCGCCGGCTTCAGCAACATCATGAACTACATCCAGGCGCTGTTCTCGCTGTTCAACGCGCCGCTGTTCGCCACCTTCATCATCGGCATGTTCTGGCGGCGGATGAGTGCGGCGGCCGGCTTCCTCTCCCTGCTGCTGGGCACCCTGGCGGCGCTGGCCACCTACCTGCTCTACAAGGCCGGGGTGGTGCACTTCAACTCCGACCTGGAGGAGAGCTTCTGGGGCGCCGGCATCGCGTTCGTCACGGCGGCCGTCGCCGCCGCCGTCGTCACCCCGTTCACCGCGAAGAAGCAGGACGAGGACCTGCGCGGGCTGGTCTACGGCATGGGCGCCGTCGACGTGAAGGGCGACCTGCTGACCGGGGACGCCGTCTGGTGGCGCTCCCCGGTGCTCCTCGGCCTGATCGCGGTGGCGCTGTCCCTCCTCCTCTACGTGCCGTTCTTCTAGGAAGGGGCGCTCGGCCATGAGCATGGAAAACCTCAACCCGCACGGGCACGACCGGTCGGTCGAGGCCACCGAGGAGGCCCGCCGCCGTTCGGCCGCCGCCCGGCTGTTCGACATCCGCCGGGTGATCGGTGGCCTCTTCACCGCGTACGGGGCGATCGTCACCCTGATCGGCGTCTTCGACGGCGATTCCGCCGTGCAGAAGGCGCAGGGGGTCCGGATCAACCTCTGGGCGGGTCTCGGCATGCTCGCCTTCGGCGTGCTGATGCTGCTCTGGCAGTGGCGCAATCCGGTCGAACCGCCGGAGACCCCCGACGAGGAGCGCTGAGCCGCCCCGCCGACACCCGGCATGGGCACCGCCCCGCCGGGTACGCGAGCAGGATCAGGAGACCACCTGGCGACAGGAGGGCAGCGACATGACGGATCGTGACCGTGACCGACCGCTGGAGGAGAGCCCGGAGGTGGCCGCGGCGGTCGAGGACGACACCGGCATCCCGCAGCTGAGGACCGGCGGCGGCGCCGACCGCGACACTCCGTCGTTCACCGGGGACCGGTCGGGCGGCGACGAGCTGATCGGCGACCCGTACGCCGCCGGCACCGGCGCGACCGGCACCGGCACCGGCGCGGCCCCGGACGACATCCGTACCGGGGCGGAGCAGCCCTGGGAGCCGGAGGACCTGGTCGCGGCCCGGGGGCAGGACATCACGCCGGAGAACGTCGAGCGGGCCCGCCGGGACCTGGCCGAGCTGGGCCGCGCGGCGATCGAGAAGACGGTGCCCTGACCGGCGTACGCGAGGGGCCCCCGGCCCGACCGTCGGACGGTCGGACCGGGGGCCCGGGGAACCTGCCGCTGGAGCGCCTCACCTACTGCCAGCGGCGGGTGGGCTCCAGTCTCAGAGCGCCGGGTACGCGTTCTGCATGAGCTGCGTGAACTGCGCCGGGAACCAGGCGCCCGAGATCGGGGCGTCCGGCAGGGCGCCGCTCATGCTGTTGCCGTTGCGGGCGTTGCCGGTGTAGGTCGGGTCGCACATCCGGTCGAAGCCCTTGCCCTCGTTGTTCGGGATCTCCTTGCTGGAGCCGTCCGACTCGCCCGGGGGCTTCACCCAGACGTAGGCGTCGATGCCCGGCTCCGGCGCGGCCTTCGGGCGCTCGCCCAGGCCGGCCCCGGCCTGGTTGCACCAGTTGCCGGCGTGGATCCGACGGTCCACCCGACCGCCGTTGACGTACGTGTCCACGTTGGTCGTCGCGCCCGGGCCGGTGGGCCGGGCGGTGCCGCCCCAGCCGTTGCGGGACGTGTCGATCAGCATGCCGATCTTCGAGTCGAAGCCCTTGGCGACGAGCTCGTTGCGGAACGCCTGGGCGAACGAGAGCTCGTCCACGTAGAAGTTCCAGTCGATCCACTTCGACTGCCGCACGCTGCTGCCGTTGACGTTGTCGGTGATCTTGATGTACGGCTCACGCAGCGCCGAGTAGTTGGCGGTGTTGACGATGAAGCCGTGCACGTTGTTCACGTTGCTGCCGGAGGCGACGGCGGCGTCCTTCAGGATCTGCGCGGTCGGGCTGAAGTTGCTGTCCCAGCCGATCCAGCCGTGGTGGGCGGCGTCGATGTAGTTGTAGACGTTGCCGATCGCGCCCAGCTTCGACAGGGCGTACCCGACGCCGTTGACGTAGGCGCCGTTGGCCTTCACCGTGTCGCACATCGCGGTGCCGCCGGGGTTGCCGGAGGTGTTGGTCACCAGGTTCGGCAGCGAGTCGATCTCGATGATGTTGACGATCCGCAGGCTGGCGTACTTCGGGTCGGCCTGGATCGCGGCGATCGGGTCGATGTACTCGGCCTTGTACCGGGGCAGCTCGTGAGCCTGCAGCTCACCGTTCGAGGCCAGCGCGGCGCAGTCGCGGCCGGGCAGGTTGTAGATGACGAACTGGATGTAGTTCGCCCCCTGCTCGAGCGCCTTGTCCAGGTGGTTCCGGACGCCCATCGCGCCGTTGGAGCTGCTGTCCGGGGTGCCGTTGATGGCGGCGATCCGGTCGATCCAGACGGCGGTCGGGTTGTTCGACACCCGGCTGCCGCCGGAAACGGACTCGGCCTTGGCCTTCCACTCCGGGTTCACGTACCCCTTGGCGTTCAGGTACGGGTTGTCCACCCGCTGACCGGGGGGCGGCGTGGTGGGCGGCGGGGTCGTCGGCGGCGGCGTCGACGGCGGCGGGGTGCTGGGCGGCGGGGTGGTGGGGTTGGTGCCGCCATTGCAGGTCACGCCGTTGAGCGTGAACGACGTCGGCTTCGGGTTGCTGCCGCTCCAGGCGCCGTTGAAGCCGAGGCTCACCGTGGCGCCGCTGGCCACCACGCCGTTGTAGGACTCGTTCTGCGCGGTGACGTTCTGGCCGCTCTGCGACCAGCGGGCCGACCAGCCCTGCTGCACCCGCTGGCTGCCGTCGGGGAAGGTGAAGCCCAGCGTCCAGCCGTTGAGGGCGTCGCCGGTGTTCTTGATGTTGACGGAGGCGGTGAACCCGCCCTGCCAGTCGCTGGTCGTGTACGACACGTCGCACTGGGTGGCGGCGTGCGCCACGGTGACCGGCAGGGTCACCAGTCCGCCCGCGACCAGAGCGCCCGCGCCGCCGAGCGCGAGGGCCCGGCGGGGGCCGGACAGCCTTCTCCACACATTCATGCCACTGATCTCCTTGGGCGAGACCGGATCCGCGAACGGCCCGGCGATAAGGCCCGATGGGCGTCCTGCGCGGACGTCCGCCGGTACCACGGGTTCTTCGGGGGGTGCCCGACCCGGACGGGCGTTTGGTGGTGGTCCGACCGGCGACGATGGGCCGGTCGGGAGGCGGGACGTCGTCCGGCGGACCGGTGCCCTCGACTCCTGCCTGCGCGGTGTGGCTCCCCGAACCGCGTGCAGCGATTCTTGCATGGGAGCGCTTCCATGGCAATGCCTCGATGTGGTGGGGAGCGGCCGGAGGGGACGCCCGGTGCCGGCGGGCCGGACGGGACGGGACGCGACCACCGGCGCGGGCACGCGCCGCGCGACCGGCCCTCCGGGTGCCGGGAGGGCGGGAACCACCCGAGCCGGTCGGGCGCGTCACCAAAGCGGCGTAGCTCCCCTACCGCCCTTAGCCTCCATAAATACCAAAACACGAATCTTTCCCTGCATAGCTCGTGAATCGGTCTAACGTCGTCCGTAGCTCGGTTGTCACCGGGCTCTAGGACAACAGGGATGGAGTGACGCAGGTCATGGCAAACAAGATGCTCGGGAAGGTCGTTGCTGGCGCGGCCCTCGGTGGCGCCTCCTTGCTCGTGTTCACGCCGGGGATCGCGTTCGCGGACGGCCACCACGACGACGAGGGCAAGGTCTACGCCAAGCCGCACGTCGTCAGGGCGGGCGAGACGGTCAAGCTGCTCGAGGTCTGCCCCGACCGGCAGGAGCACGCCTTCGTGTGGTCGAAGGTCACCGGCAAGGTCGAGCTCAAGCCGGCCGAGGGCCGCAACGACTGGCGTGGCGGGGAGGAGGACTCCCGCGACCACGACAAGGGCAAGGACCACGAGGACAAGGGCAAGGACCACGACAAGGGCAAGGACCACGAGGACAAGGGCCGCGACCACGGCAAGGACGACAACGGCAAGGACGAGACGCCCAAGCCGCAGCCGTCCGCCACTGCCACCGCCACCGGACAGCCGAAGCCGCCGACCAACGGCCAGGGTGGCGGCGCCGCCGACGCCGGCGCCGAGGGCGAGCGCGACTGGAAGGGCTACGAGCACGGCCAGGACGCCGAGGGCGACCGCGAGGGCCGCGAAAAGGGCCACGACAAGGGCGACCGCGAGGGCCGCGAGAAGGGCCACGACAAGGGCGACCGCGAGGGCCGCGAGGGTCGCGAGGACAAGTACGGCTCGGGCAGCAACGGCTCGGACGAGTACGACCGCAAGGGCCACGACAGCGGCTGGTCGGACGAGGAGTCCGAGGGCAACGGCAAGGACGAGGACCGCTGGGAGCACAAGCGGGACTTCATCTACTACGGCGAGGCCGAGGTCTCCGAGGACGCCAAGCCGGGCCGCTACGAGCTCAAGGGCTCCTGCGGCGAGGGCGAGCTGGTCGTGCTGCCGCGCGGTGGGGTCGACGGTGGTGACGGTGGCGTCGCCGCCGGCACCGACCGGGGCCTGGCCGCCGGTGGGGCGAGCCTGATCGGCGCGGCGGCCCTGGGCGGCCTCGTGCTGATGCGCCGGCGTCGGACCGATGAGTCCTTCGTCTGACATGACGGCGACACCGGCCGGCGGCCGTCACGGGACACCGTGGCGCGCCGCCGGCGCGGCCGTCGTCGTCGTGGTCGCCATGGTCGGCGCCGGTCTGATCGGCGCCTCGGCCAAGACCGGGCCCGCGCCCCGCCCCCCGCAGCCCCTGGCCGCGCCCGCCAGCACCGGGCCGGCGGACGCCGACGTGCCGAACCCCGACGCGGACCCGGACGTCGCCGGCACGGGCCTGGCGCGCTCCGCCCCCACCACGATCGCCATCCCCCGCATCGGGGTCGACGCCTCGATCATGTCGCTCGGCACCAACCCGGACGGCACCGTCCAGGTGCCCCCGCTGGAGCAGGCGCAGCTGGCCGGCTGGTACGAGCCGGGGCCGAGCCCGGGTGAGATCGGCAACGCGGTCATCGTCGGGCACGTCGACTCCGCGGAGATCGGGCCGGCGGTCTTCTTCTCCCTCGGTGCCCTGCAACCGGGCGACACCATCATCGTCACCCGGGAGGACGGGCAGCAGGCCACCTTCACGGTCGAGTCGGTCAAGGCGTACCCGAAGACGGAGTTCCCGACCGAGCAGGTCTACGGTCCCAGCGACCGGCCCGGCCTGCGCGTGGTCACCTGCGGCGGGACCTTCGACCAGGCCGCCGGCAGCTACCCCGACAACGTGGTCGTCTTCGCCTCCATGCCGGCGTGAGCCGGCAACCACGCGGCAGCCTCCACCGGGGGACACGACGCGGCCCGGCCGATCGGGAGACCGGCCGGGCCGCGTGCCGTACGCGTCAGGCGGCGGCGGAGGTCCGCACCAGGGTGCGGATCTGGCGCAGCAGCACCGACAGGGCGGCGAGATCCGCCCGGGACTCGTCGAACTCCCCCATCGCCCGCTCGGCGCGGTGGATCGACGTGGCGTTCGACTGCTCCCACTGGAGCACCCGCTCCTGCGGCGACAGGCTGCCGGCGGTGGAGTCGAGCACCTCCGCGGTCAGCGCGGCCAGCGCGGCGTACAGGTCGTAGCGCAGCGCCATCCGGGCCAGCGTCTGCCAGCGGTCCTCACGCGGCAGCAGGGAGATCTTCGACAGCAGCGAGTCGACCCGGAACCGGTCGGAGAGCACGAAGTAGACCGAGGCCACCTCGCCGACGTCCCGCCCGCTGCTCGCCGCGGTCTCCACCACGTCGAGCAGGCCGAAGCTGTACATCAGCCGGGTCGCCTGCTCGGCCAGGTCACGCGGCAGCCCCCGCTCGGTGAGCGAGTCGATGTGCGCCGCGAGGGAGTCCCGCTCGCTGCCGTAGAAGCGCTCCTCCAGGTCGGGCAGGAGCTGGGCCACCCCGTCGCGCAGCCGGGCGATCTCCGCCGGCACGTCGATCGGCGACCGGCGGTTGGTCACCAACCACCGCACCGCCCGGTCGACCAGCCGCCGGGTGTCCAGGTACACGCTGGTCTGCAACTCCGGGTCGACCTTGTTGTCCAGGTCCTCCACCGCGTCCCAGAGCGCGCCCAGCCCGAACACCTCGCGGACCACCACGTACGCCCGGATGACGTCCGCCGCCGGGGCGGCCGTCTCCTCGACCACCCGGAAGACGAACGAGATGCCGCCCCGGTTGATCGCCTCGTTGACCAGCACCGTCGTCACGATGTCCCGGCGCAGCCGGTGCTGGCCCATCCGGTCGGCGAACCGCTCGCGCATCGGCGTCGGGAAGTAGTTGACCAGGACGTCGGTCGTCCACTCCTCGTCCGCGAGCCCCTCGGCCAGGATCTCCGTCTCAAGGACGATCTTGACGTACGCGAGCAGCACCGCGAACTCCGGCGCGGTCAGCCCGGACTCGGTCCGCACCGCCATCTCGTCGTCCGGCGGCAGCGCCTCCAGGGACCGGTCCAGCGCCCCCGAGCGCTCCAGATCGGTGATCATCCGCCGGTGCACGGGCAGCAGCGAGGCGGCCTGAGCCTGCGCGTTGTTGATCGCCCGGGCCTGGTCGTAGTTGTCCCTCAGCACCAGCTCGGCGACCTCGTCGGTCATCGCGGCGAGCAGCTCGTCCCGCTCGGGGACGGTCAACGCGCCGTCGGCGACCGCCGTGTTCAGCAGGATCTTGATGTTCACCTCGTGGTCGGAGCAGTCCACCCCGGCCGCGTTGTCGATGAAGTCCGTGTAGATCCGGCCGCCGGTCTGGGCGTACTCGATGCGACCGAGCTGGGTCCAGCCCAGGTTGCCGCCCTCGCCGGCCACCCGGCACCGCAGGTTCCTGCCGTCCACCCGGATCGCGTCGTTGGACTTGTCGCCCACCTCCGCGTTGGTCTGGCTGGAGGCCTTCACGTACGTGCCGATGCCGCCGTTCCAGAACAGGTCGACCGGCGCCGTCAGGATCGCCTTCATCAGCTCCTGCGGCGACATCTGCGTGACGTCGTCGCCCAGGCCCAGCACCGCGCGGACCTGCGGCGAGACCGGCACCGACTTGGCGGTACGCGGGTACACCCCGCCGCCGGCCGAGATCAGTCCCCGGTCGTAGTCCTCCCACGACGAGCGGGGCAGGTCGAACAGCCGCTTCCGCTCGGCGTACGAGGCGGCGGCCTCCGGGTCGGGGTCGAGGAAGATGTGCCGGTGGTCGAACGCGGCCACCAGCCGGATGTGCTCCGACAGCAGCATCCCGTTGCCGAACACGTCGCCGGACATGTCGCCGACACCGACCACGGTGAAGTCCTGGGTCTGGGTGTCGTGACCCATCTCGCGGAAGTGCCGCTTCACCGACTCCCAGGCGCCCCGGGCCGTGATGCCCATCTTCTTGTGGTCGTACCCGGCCGAGCCGCCGGAGGCGAACGCGTCGCCGAGCCAGAACTGGTGCGCCGTGGAGATCTCGTTGGCGATGTCCGAGAACGTCGCCGTGCCCTTGTCCGCCGCGACCACCATGTACGGGTCGTCGCCGTCGTGCCGGACCACGTCCTCCGGCGGCACGATCTCGCCGCTGACGATGTTGTCCGTGACGTCCAGCAGCGCCGAGATGAACTCCTTGTAGCAGACGACCGCCTCGTCGCGGTCCCCCGGCTTCTGCTTGAGCACGAAGCCGCCCTTGGCGCCCACCGGCACGATGACGGCGTTCTTCACCATCTGCGCCTTGACCAGGCCGAGCACCTCGGTGCGGAAGTCCTCCCGGCGGTCGGACCAGCGCAGCCCGCCCCGGGCCACCGGCCCGAACCGCAGGTGCACGCCCTCGAAGCGCGGCGAGTACACGAAGATCTCGAACTTCGGCCGCGGCGCCGGCAGGTCCGGGATCGCCTGCGGGTCCAGCTTGAGCGCCACGTACGACTTCGGCCGCCCGTCGGTGCGCTTCTGGTAGAAGCTGGTGCGCAGGGTGGCCTGGATCATCGTCAGGTAGGCGCGCAGGATCCGGTCCTGGTCGAGGCTGGCGACGTCGTCCAGCGCGGCCCGGATGTCGCCCACCAGCTCGGCGCTGCGCTGCTGCCGCTGCTCGTGGCCGTCCTCGCCGGGCGCGAACCGCACCTCGAACAACTCCACCAGCAGGGCGGCGATCCTCGGGTACGCGATGAAGGTCTGCTCCATGTACTCCTGGGAGAAGACCGTGCCGGCCTGGCGCAGGTACTTCGCGTACGCGCGCAGCACCACGACCTGCCGCCAGGTGAGGCCGGCGCGCAGCACCAGCTCGTTGAAGCCGTCCACCTCGGCCTCGCCCCGCCACGCCGCCGCGAAGGCGTTCTCCACGTGCGGGCGCACCTCGGACAGCTCCTGGTGGCCCTCCGGCAGCCGCAGCCCGAAGTCGTAGAGGTAGACCCGACCGTCGATCCGGTCCACCTCGTGCGGGTGCTCGTCGACCACCTTGACGCCGAGCGAGTGCAGCACCGGCAGCACGGCGGAGAGCATCATCGGCTCGCCGTAGCGGTAGACCTTGAAGCGGACGTCCATCGCCTCGTCGACGTCCGGCCCCCGCCCGCCGGCCCGCGGCGCGAGCTGCTTGCGGAACAGGTGCATCTCCAGCTGGCCGGGCTCCTCCAGCAGCTCCAGCTTCGCCAGGTCCTTCATGGCCTCGTACGGCGTGTGGCCGTCCTTGTAGCCCTCCGGGAAGGCGTCGGCGTAGCGGGTGAACAGGTGCTTGGCCTGCTCGTCGCCGAGCTTGCGCTCCAGCACCAGCCGGTAGTCGTCGTCCCAGAGCCGGGTCGCGTCGGCCAGCTCCTCGGCGAGCAGGTCGGCGTCGATGTCGCCCGGAGTCCGGCTCGGGTCGGTCCGGACGATGAAGTGCACCCGGGCGAGCATCGACTCGGTGACCCGGGTCGTGTAGTCGACCCCGACGCCGTTCAGCTCGCGCAGCAGGATGTCCTGCATCCGCAGGCGGTTCTGGGTGGTGAACCGGTCCCGGGGCAGGTAGATCAGGCAGGAGATGAACCGCCCGTACGCGTCCCGGCGCAGGAACACCCGCAGCTGCCGGCGGCCGGCCATCCGCAGCACCCCGATGACCGCGTGGTAGAGGTCCTCGGTCTTGATCTGGAACAGCTCGTCGCGCGGGTAGGTCTCCAGGATCTGGAGCAGGTCCTTGCCGGAGTGGCTGCGCTGGCTCAGGCCGGAGCGGTCCAGCACCTCGGCCACCTTGCGGCGGACCACCGGCAGCTCCTGCACGCTGGTCCGGTACGCGGCCGTGGAGAACAGCCCCAGGAAACGCCGCTCGCCGATCACCTCGCCGGCCTCGTTGAAGATCTTGAAGCCGATGTAGTCGAGGTAGGCGGAGCGGTGCACGGTGGCCCGCGAGTTCGCCTTGGTGATGATCAGCAGCCGCTTCTCGGTGACCTTGTCGTGCGCCTCGGGCGTCATCGACGACAGCGGCCGGGCATCCGGGGAGTCCTGGCGCAGGATGCCCAGCCCGGTGCCGAGCACCGCCTCCAGGGCCTGGCCGCTGCCCCGCTCCCCGTCCGCGGCACCCGACTCGCCGGTGTCGACCAGCCGGTACTCCCGGTAGCCCAGGAACGTGAAGTGGTCGTGGGCGAGCCAGCGGAGCAGCTCCACCGAGTCCGTGATGTCCTTCTCCGGCACCGGCGGCCGGTTGTCCGACGTCCGCGCGGCGGCCAGCTCGTCGGCGAGGGCGAGGGCGCGCTGGCGCATCTTCGGCCAGTCCTCCACCGCCTCCCGCACGTCGGTGAGCACCCGCTGGAGCTCCCGGCGCAGCCGGTCCCGCTCGGCGGCGTCGCGTACCGGGTCGATCTCGATGTGCATCCAGCTCTCGACCAGGTCGCCGGCGATGGCGTCGTCGGGCTCGACGTCGGCGGAGACCTCGACCAGCCGGCCCAGCGGCTCGCGCCGGACCACCACCAGCGGGTGGACCAGCAGGTGCACGTCCAGGTGGTGCGAGTTGAGCAGGGCGGTCACCGAGTCGACCAGGAACGGCATGTCGTCGGTGACGATCTCGATGACGGAGTGGTGCTGCTCGGCGTCGGGCTCGTGGATGCGCAGCTTCAACTCGCCCGGTACGCGCTGCTCGGCGAGGTCGCGGTGCGCGCGGGCCGCCTCCAGCATCTCCTCGGCGGTGAAGCCGATCAGCTCCTCGTCCGGCGCGAACCGCCAGAAGCGGCTGACCAGGGTCGCCGCGTCGTGGTCGTCGCCGGCGAGCGCGACCGCCTGGGCGACCAGGCGCTCCACGTTGGGAACGGGCTCGTCGAGCTCGTTGTCCTCCACGTCGTCGGCCAGCGCGTCGACGGGCAGGCCCAGATCGTAGAGGGTGTCGATACTCGAACCGGTCATCCCGGTCACTCCTGTGTCGAGCCGGCCGAAGCCGTCCCCGTCGGTCGCCGAATCGAAGCTGTCGTCCCGGCCGGTGTCATCCTGCCGGAGGTCGGGTCCCGGTTTGATCGCCGGACGCCGGTCCATCGGTGCCACTCCCCTCGACCCACCGCATTGTGGGTCACTCTGCCGCCCAGCCTAGGCCCTGCCGTTCCGCCCCTTGCTCGGCGGACCACAGTGCGGACGTCCGGTTCCGGACTTCGTCCTTTCACCCGTTGCGGGTACGAGGTTGGCCGGTTCGGGAGTACCCCGCCACCAGTCGTTCATCACCCGGGCAGCGGCTCTCTTTCCGCACGTCCCGGTGCGGGGGGACGGTGCGGACGGCGCCGCCGTACTAGCGTGCAGGGCAGTTCCGAGATCGGAGATCCGCTTCCATGCGCCTGTCGTACCCCCGCCGCCCCCGCCGCAACCGGCTCCGCCCGCCGCTGGCGCTGCTCGCCGCGACCGCGCTCGCAGCCGGCGCCCTCACCGCGTGCTCGGGCGGTGACGGACCGGAGCGCAGCGTCGACGCGTTCCTGGCCGGCTGGCGCTCGGGCGACCTCCAGGCCGTCGGCCTCGTCGACCCGACCGGCGCCAAGGTGCCGGCGGCCGACGTCGCCCGCGAGCTCAAGGAGCTCTCCGGCGAGCTGGCGGCCACGCCGCCGGCGCTGACCCGCCGGGGCGAGGCGAAGGTGACCAAGGACGTCGCGACCGCGGTGGTCAAGGTCGACTGGGCCCTCCCGGGCGGAACCCGTTGGGCGTACGAGCGTCCGGTGCGACTCACCCGCGGCGGCGACGAGTGGCGGGTGATCTGGGAGCCGCAGGTGGTGCAGGAGCAGCTCACCCGGGGCGACCGGCTCGGGCTGCGCCGCGACACCGCCACCCGGGCCGCGGTGCTCGACGCCGCCGGCCAGCCGATCGTGGCGCCCCGACCCGTGGTGCGGGTCGGGCTCCAACCGGGCGAGGTCACGGACCTCCCGGGCCTGACCCGGAAGCTGGACGCGGCCTTCCGGGCGATCCGGCCGGCGATCACCCCGCCGGTGGACCTCTCCGATCTGCGCAAGCGGCTCGCCGACGCGGATCCGGGCGCGTTCGTCGAGGTGGTGACCCTGCGCGAGGAGGCGTACCGGCAGATCAAACCACGCATCTACGAACTGCCGGGCACCAAGTTCCGCAGCGACAAGCTCGACCTGGCCCCCACCCGCGAGTTCGCCCGGGCGGTGCTCGGCTCCGTCGACCCGGCCCAGGCCGACGACCTCGCCCAGCACCCCGACCGCTACGAGGCCGGCGACCTGGTCGGCCACGGGGGCCTCCAGGGCCACCACGACGAGCGGCTACGCGGCGCGCCGGGGCTGACCGTGATCACCGAGCGCCCCGGCCCGGACGGCACGCTGGTGCCCACCGGCACCGAGGTGTTCCGCAGCGAGCCGAAGTCGGGGCAGCCGGTCAGGACCACGCTCGACGTGGCCACCCAGAACGCGGCCGACACCGCCCTGCGCGGCGAGAAGCGCCGGGCGGCGCTGGTCGCGGTGCGGATCAGCGACGGCGCGGTGCTCGCCGCGGCCAACGGTCCCGGCGCCGCCGGGGAGAACCTGGCCTTCACCGCCCAGGTTCCGCCGGGCTCCACCTTCAAGATGGTCAGCGCGCTCGGTCTGCTCGACCGGGGCGCGGTCACGCCGGACGCGACGGTGGACTGCCCGAAGACGTTCACCGTCGACGGCAGGCCGTTCAAGAACTCCGACAACTTCGTGCTGGGGCCGGTGCCCTTCCGCACCGACTTCGCCAAGTCCTGCAACACCGCGTTCGCCGCGCTGGCGCCGAAGCTCGGCCCCGACGGACTGGCCGTGACCGGTCGTTCCCTCGGGCTGGAGGGGCAGTGGGACGTCGGCCTCGACGCCTTCACCGGCAAGGTCTCGGCGAACGGCGGGGCGACCGAGCAGGCCGCCGCCGCCATCGGCCAGGGCACCACGCTGGTCAGCCCGCTGGCCATGGCGTCGGCCACCGCGGCGGTCGCCCGGGGTCGGTTCGAACAGCCGAAGCTGGTCCTCGACCCCGCCCCGGCCCAGCCCGCCGCCCCCGGCCCGCAGCTCAAGCCGGAGTCGGTCGAGGGGGTCCGGGCGATGATGCGGGAGGTGGTCACGGCCGGCTCCGGCAGCGCGCTGCGGGACGTACCGGGCGCGCCGGTGCACGGCAAGACGGGCACCGCCGAGTACGACGACAACCCGGCGCACACGCACGCCTGGTTCGTCGGCTGGCAGGGCGACGTCGCGTTCGCGGTCTTCGTCGAGAAGGGCGGAGCCAGCACCGCCACCGCCGTCCCGGCCGCCGAGCGCTTCCTCCGCGCCCTCTCCCGCTGACCAGCCTCACCGACACCGGTCTCGACGCCGGTGGCGGTGGCGGTGGCGGCGATGGCGGCGGCGTTGACTGGCGGCGTCGGGCACCCGTGGGCACCGCCGCTTCGCGGTTCACGCGGCCACGTCCTGGTCGGCGTGGTCCGTCACGTGTCGGCGACGGCGACGTGTAGTTGCGGCAGGCCTCGGCGGCCCAAGCCGGCCGCACAAAGGGCCGGTCGCCGCACCGGGAGCCCCACCTGCCTGCCGCCAGGAAGCGAGCATTGATGATCAGGACGCCATGGACGTTACCGGGCGGTTTTAACGTCCATGGCGTCCTGATCACCACTGGATGGCGGGCGTTCCCGCGCAACCGGAGCGACGCTGTGGAGCTGCCCCTACCGACGGGGCAGGCGCCGACGCCCGCCGGGCGCACGCCGGCAATCCACCGGTGGAACACCATGGGTGTCAAAAACCTTCGGTGACACCCCTGGTGTTCCACCCGTCACCTCGCGTCCCACCAGCCTCCGCGACCGAACCCGGCAGGTGGGCCGGCCCTAGAGCAATCGGCCCTGCCTCGACCGCGCCAGTCTCGATCGTCTTGGGCACGTGCCACCAGCCGCCCGGCCGTGACCTGCCCTGGGCACGTGCCACCAGCCGCCCCGCCTTGCCCTGAACCGGGCGCGTGCGATCAGCCGCCCCGCCTTGCCCTGAACCGGGCGCGTGCGATCAGCCGCCCACCTCGCCCTGCCCTGGGCACGTGCGATCAACCGCCCACCTCGCCCTGCACCGGGCACGTGCGATCAACCGCCCACCTCGCCCTGCACCGGGCACGTGCGATCAACCGTCCCGGCGCGACCGGGCCCGGCAGGTGGGCGCACAGATGGGGCAGCTCGACAGGGGGTCAGGCGATACCGGCGGCGGATGGCGAGGTTCCGTCCTCGGGCGAGGGCGGCGGATCGCCCGGGTCGAGGCCCGCGAGCGGTGCCCGGCGCAGCAGGCCCGGGCCAGCGGAGGCGGGCGGGCCGACCGGTTCCGGCACGGCGACACCGTCGGAGGCGGCGCCACCCGGGGCCACCGGCCCGAGCGGCCGGAGCGGGGCTGGCGGAGCACTCTCGGCACGCTCCTCGGCGCCGCCCGGGTGCCGGTCGTCTCCGTCAACGCGTGGAACGGGGGCGGAAACGAGCGCCGGGGCGGAGGCCGACGGAGGCATGATCGGCACCTCGGGACGACCGTTGCTCCGCCGAGCCGAGGGCACGACCGAGCCGGCAGACGCCGACGGCCCGGCCGAATCCGCAGACGCCGACGGCCCAACCGAGCCAGCAGACGCCGAGCGCGTGGCAGGGGCGGCAAACGCAGACGGCCCAGCCGACACCGCAGACGGCCCAGCCGACACGGCAGACGGCCCAGCCGACACGGCAGACGGCCCGGACGACACGGCAGAGGAAGACGGCACGCCGGGGGCGGCAGACGGCGACGGCACGGTCGGCGCGGCGGACGCAGAGGACGTGGTGGGGGCGGAGGGGGCGGAACGCCTGGTGGGGGCGGCAGACCGTGACGGCGCGGACGAGGCGGCGGACGCCGACGGGCCCGGCAGCAGTCGGGGCGGCGAAGCCGTCGGCGCCGAGACCGGGCGCAGCCCGGCCACCACGGTGTTGACGATCTCGGCCGCGTACGCGCCGTCCGGGTCGTAGTCGGGGTCGAAGACGGTCAGCTCGACGCCGAGGCAGTGCGGGGTGTCGACGAGGCCGGCGAGCAGGATCTCCAGCTCGGCGAAGGCGATCCCGCCCGGGTCGGGGGCGTCGACCGCCGGCATCACGGCCGGGTCCAGCACGTCCACGTCGATGTGCACCCAGTAGCCGGCGCAGTCGGCGAGCTGCTCGTGCGCCCACTGTGCCGTACGCGCGGCGCCCTCGGCGCGCAGCGCCGGCACCGGCCGGGTGGTGATCCCGGCGGCCTGGAGGTCGAGGCGGTACTCGTCCTGCGCCCGGATGCCGAGCACCACCACGTCGATGTCCCGGAAGTACGGCCGGCGCCCCTCGATGGCGGCCAGGTCGGCCTGCCCCCGCCCGGTGACCAGCGCGAGGTCCTCGCCGGCCGCCGCGCCCACGTAGGAGGCGTTGCCGGGGTGCCGGAAGTCGGAGTGGCCGTCGACGAAGACCAACCCGATGCGCCCGCCGACCGCCTCGCCGAGCCGGTGCATGGCCAGTGCCGAACCGAGCAGGATGGAGCAGTCGCCGCCGAGCACCAGCGGGAACTCGCTGCGGTCGATGATGGCGCCGATCCGTTCCGCGAGCGCCACCGAGTAGTCGGCGATCTCGCGGGCGTGGCAGACCCCGTCCCCCGGTCGCCAGTCGCCGGGGTCGTAGCGGGGAGCGGTGAGGCAGCCCGCGTCGCGGGCCCGCAGCCGGGCGAGCAGCCCCTGGTCGCGCAGCGCGCCCGGGGCCTTGCCGCAGCCGGGGACCGAGGTGGACGTGGGTGGGCGCAGGCCGAGGTTGCTGGGCGCGTCGAGGACGGCGATCCGGCGCATCATGGGCTCCCGTCCTCGAGGTGTCGGGCGGGCCGGCCGGAACGCCGGCCCGCGCTGGCGTGCTACGTACTCACAAGCAGGGCGTGATCACGAACAGGGCGTGGTGCTCAGAACAGGGCGCTGGCCAGGGCCCGGCGCGCCGCGGCGACGGCGGGATCCTCCGGCCCGGCGACCGTGAAGAGGCTGACCAGGTGCTGGCGTACCTTCTCCCGCTCTTCACCGGCGGTGCGGCGGACCACGCCCACCAGGCGGGCGTACGCCGCCTCGGCCTGACCGCTGAGCACCTCGATGTCGGCGGCCAGGAGCTGGGCCTCGACATCGTCGGGGTTCGCCTGGGCGGCGGCGACCGCCGCGCCCGGGTCGGCCCCAGCCACCCGGCGGGCGAGCCCGACCTGGGCGAGGCCCGCCTCCGCCGCGGCGTCCGCGGGCGACTCCGCGAGGATCTTGCGGTACGCCTGCTCGGCCGCGTCGAGGTCGCCGCTCATCAGGGCGTCGTCGGCCTCGTCGAGGCGCGGGTCCTCCGGCTCGGCGACGCTCACGCCACCGGCCTTGAGCACCGCCTGGATCCACTGCCGCAGCTGCGCCTCGGGCACCACTCCGGAGAAGGCGTCGACCGGCTGGCCGCCGACCACCGCGTAGACCATCGGGATGCCCTGCACCCGGAACATCTGGGCGATCCGGGGGTTGGCGTCCACGTCGACCTTGGCGAGCACCCAGGCGCCGCCGCCCTCGGCGGCCAGCCGCTCCAGCACGGGGCTCAGCTGCTTGCACGGCTCGCACCACTCGGCCCAGAAGTCCACGATCACCGGTGTGGTGAGCGAACGCTCGAGAACCTCGGACTGGAATGTCGCCTCGCTCACGTCGATGACGGCGACGCCGCCACCGGCGGCGCCGGGGAAATCGGCGGAGGGGGCTGACTGGGCCGGGGTGGCGGGGCGGGCAGGGGCCGGTGCGGGGGTGCGCAGCGCGCTGAGGTCGACCGCGCCGCGGGTGAAGATCGACGAGGTGATCCGTGGGTCGCTCATGGTTACCTAGTCTCGCACGCGACCCACGGAACTCAGATCAACCGCGACGGCGACAGTTGTGACTGTCACGGCTGCTCCCGCCCTTGCCCACCCCGTCCCCGCGCCCCTGCCCGACCTCCCGCCCGGCATGGCGCGATCCCGCACCTCCGGTCCTCGGTACGAGGCCTGCCCGGCGACTGCCGGGACACGAGGTGCGGGATCGCGGTGGAACGGGGTCGAGGGGGGGAAGGGTCAGAAGCGGGCGGGTTCGCGGTAGACGCCCCACTCGGCGCGCAGGGCGTCGCAGATCTCGCCGAGGGTGGCCTCCGCGCGGACGGCGTCCAGCATGGCCGGGATCATGTTGCCGTCGGTCCGGCCGACGGTGACCATCCGCTCGATGGCGGCCTTCACGGCGGCCTCGTCGCGGCCGGCCTTCCGCTCGGCCAGCACCCGGCGCTGCTCCAGCTCCACCTCGTGCGAGATGCGCAGGATCTCCAGGTCCTTGGCGACCGTGCCGGTGTGGCAGTTGACCCCGACGATCCGCTTGTCGCCCTTCTCCAGCGCCTGCTGGTAGACGAAGGCGGATTCGGCGATGTGGCCGGTGAACCAGCCGTCCTCGATGCCGCGCAGGATGCCGGAGGTCATCGGACCGATCTGGTGCGGACCCTCCCCGCCGAGCTGCCGGATCCGGGCGAAGATCTCCTCCGCCTCGGCCTCGATCTTGTCGGTGAGCGCCTCGACGTACCAGGACCCGCCCAGCGGGTCCGCCACGTTGGTCACCCCGGTCTCCTCCATCAGCACCTGCTGGGTACGCAGGGCGATCTCGGCGGACTCGTCGGTGGGCAGCGCCAGGGTTTCGTCCAGGGCGTTGGTGTGCAGCGAGTTGGTGCCGCCGAGCACCGCCGCGAGTGCCTCCACGGCGGTACGCACCACGTTGTTGACCGGCTGCTGGGCGGTCAGCGACACCCCGGCGGTCTGCGTGTGGAACCGCAGCCAGAGCGCCTTCTCACTGGTCGCGCCGTAGACGTCGCGCAGCCAGCGGGCCCAGATGCGGCGGGCGGCCCGGAACTTGGCGATCTCCTCGAAGAAGTCGACGTGCGAGTCGAAGAAGAAGCTCAGGCCGGGCGCGAAGACGTTGACGTCGAGCCCCCGGGAGAGCCCCAGCTCGACGTAGCCGAAGCCGTCGGCGAGGGTGTACGCCAGCTCCTGCGCGGCGGTCGAGCCGGCCTCGCGGATGTGGTAGCCGGAGACCGACAGCGGCTTGTAGCGCGGGATCTCCCGGGCGCAGTACTCCATCAGGTCGCCGATCAGGCGCAGGTGCGGCTCCGGGTCGAAGAGCCACTCCTTCTGTGCGATGTACTCCTTGAAGATGTCCGTCTGCAACGTGCCGTCCAGGGTGGACAGGTCGGCGCCCTGCCGCTCGGCGGCCACCAGGTACATGCAGAACACCGGCACCGCCGGCCCGGAGATGGTCATCGACGTGGTGACCCCGGCCAGGTCGATGCCGTCGAAGAGGGCCTCCATGTCGGCGGCGGTGTCGATGGCGACGCCGCAGTGGCCCACCTCCCCGAGCGCCTGCGGGTCGTCGGAGTCCCGGCCCATCAGCGTGGGCATGTCGAAGGCGACGGAGAGACCGCCGCCGCCGGCGCCCAGGATCATCTTGTAGCGCTCGTTGGTCTGCTGGGCGTTGCCGAACCCGGCGAACTGCCGGATCGTCCAGGTCCGTCCGCGGTAGCCGGTCGGGTAGAGACCCCGGGTGTACGGGTACTCGCCCGGCCAGCCGATGCGCTCGAAGCCCGGGTGGTCCACGCCCTCCGGCGGCCCGTAGACCGGGTCGACGGGCATCCCGGAAAGCGTGGTGAAGTCGGCGTCCCGCTTGCGCGCGGCGTCGTAGCGGGCCTGCCAGCGTGCCCGTCCGGCGGCGATCTCGTCGGCGTTCATCGGCGGGGCTCCTCCTCGAGTCCTCGACTGCACTGCGAGTGTAGAGCCCAGACCTGAACGATCGCTAAGTAAGTTCGTACCGGCAGGTAACCTGGGCCGCCGGACGCGTCACGCGACGGGCGCGGCGGGACCGCCCAGGGCCACGTCGTCGACCCTGATGTTGACCTCGTCGACCCGCAGCCCGTACGCCTCGACCGCCTCGGCGACCTGCGCCCGGACCTCGGCGGTCACCTGCGGCACCGCGCGGCCGGCCTCGATCACGATGACCAGGTTGACCACCGCCGCGCCGTTGGTGACGTGGGCCGAGCAGCCGCGCCGGGCGTCGCCGACCTGGTCGAGCCCGACCTTGTCGAGCACCGCGTTGAAGAACCGGGCCACGTCCCCGCCCAGCTCGACCACCCCGGGCACGGACCGCGCGGCGGCCACCGCGATCTTCTCCACCACCTCGTCGGAGACGAGCGTCGTCCCGCCCGGCACCGCGTCCGGCGTCACCGACAGCTCCTGCGTCGCCTCGTCGCCCATCGTCTCCCCACTCCGCCGCGCACCGCCCCACGCCGACCGTGGAGCGGTGCGAGCGTACTAGCTCGACGGGCCCCTCAGGAGCCGAGTTGGGAGAGCAGTTCGTCGGCCGCCGCGTACGGGTCGAGGGCGCCCTCGGCCACCTTCGCGGCGAGCGCCGGCAGCTCCGTACCGTCGCGCAGGGAACCGATCCGGGCGCGGAGCACGCCCAGCGCGATCGCCTCGACCTCGGCGGCGGCCCGCGCCTCCTGGCGGCGGCGCAGCTCGCCGTGCTCGACCAGCCAGCCACGGTGCTTGTCGATGGCGGCGGCGATGTCGTCGATCCCCTCGCCCCGGGAGGCGATCGCGCGCACCACCTGCGGCCGCCAGTCGCCCGGGCCGCGCTCGCCCAGGGCGATCATGCCCTGGATGTCGCGGTAGGTGGCGTCGGCGCCGTCCCGGTCGGCCTTGTTGACCACGAAGACGTCGGCGATCTCCAGGATGCCGGCCTTGACCGCCTGGATGGCGTCGCCCATGCCCGGGGCGAGCAGCACCAGCGTGGTGTCGGCCAGCGAGGCGACCTCCACCTCGGCCTGCCCGACGCCCACGGTCTCCACCAGCACGACGTCGCAGCCGGCGCCCTCCAGCACCCGCACCGCCTGCGGCGTGGCGGCCGACAGCCCGCCGAGGTGGCCCCGGCTGGACATCGACCGGATGTAGACGCCCGGGTCGGTGGCGTGGTCCTGCATCCGGACCCGGTCGCCGAGGATCGCCCCGCCCGTGAACGGGCTGGACGGGTCGATGGCCAGCACGCCCACCCGGTGGCCGCGGGCGCGCAGCGCCCGGACCAGCTCGTTGGTGGTGGTCGACTTACCCACCCCGGGTGAGCCGGTCAGCCCGACCACCTGGGCCTGGCCGGCGTACGGCGCGAGGGCCGCCGCGATCCGCGGCAGCGTCTCGTCGCCCGACTCGACCAGGGTGATCAGCCGGGCCACCGCGCGCGGATCGCCCGCGCGGGCCCGCTCGACCAGCATCGGCACGTCCCGGCTGCGGCGCACCGGGGGTGCGCCGGCTGCCGGGACGCCGTCGACGATCTCGCTCACTGTGCTGCCTCTACGGGATCGGCCGGCCGGCGGTCAGTGACCGCTCTCGCCGGGGGCCGGGACGTGGATGATCAGAGCGTCGCCCTGGCCGCCGCCGCCGCAGAGCGCCGCGGCGCCCGTGCCGCCGCCCCGGCGCTTGAGCTCCAGCGCGAGGGTGAGCACCAGCCGGGCGCCGGACATGCCGATCGGGTGGCCCAGCGCGATCGCCCCGCCGTTGACGTTGACCTTGTCCGGGCTGATCCCGAGGTCACGGGTGGACTGGATGCCCACCTGGGCGAACGCCTCGTTGATCTCGATGAGGTCCAGGTCCTCGATGCCGAGCCCGCCCTTCTTGAGGGCGTGCTGGATCGCGTTGGACGGCTGCGAGTGCAGGGAGTTGTCCGGGCCGGCGACGTTGCCGTGCGCGCCGATCTCGGCCAGCCAGGTCAGCCCCAGCTCCTTGGCCTTGGCCTTGCTCATGACGACCACCGCGGCGGCGCCGTCGGAGATCGGCGAGGAGCTGCCGGCGGTGATGGTGCCGTCCTTGGCGAACGCCGGGCGCAGCTTCGCCAGCGACTCGACGGTGGTGTCCGGGCGGATCCCCTCGTCCTCGCTGATCACCAGCGGGTCGCCCTTGCGCTGCGGGATGACCACCGGGGTGATCTCGTCGGCGAAGTGGCCGTTCTTCTGCGCGGCGGCGGCCCGCTGGTGGCTGGCCGCGGCGAACGCGTCCTGCTCCTCGCGGGTGATGCCGTGCCGCCCGTTGTGCCGCTCGGTGGACTCACCCATCGCGCAGCTGTCCCAGGCGTCGGTGAGCCCGTCGAGCGCCATGTGGTCCTTGACCACCACGTCGCCGTACTTGTAGCCGCCGCGCTGGCCGAGCAGCAGGTGCGGGGCGTTGGTCATGGACTCCATGCCGCCGGCGACGACGATGTCGAACTCGCCGGCGCGGATCAGCTGGTCGGCCAGGGCGATCGCGTCCAGGCCGGAGAGGCAGACCTTGTTGACGGTCAGCGCCGGCACGGACATCGGGATGCCGGCCTCGACCGCCGCCTGGCGGGCCGGGATCTGTCCGGCGCCGGCCTGGAGCACCTGCCCCATGATCACGTACTGGACCTGCTCGGGGGCGACGCCGGCCCGCTCGAGCGCCGCCTTGATCGCGACGCCACCGAGCCTGGTCGCGGGGAGGTCCTTGAGGTTGCCCAGCAGGCGCCCCATCGGGGTCCGCGCGCCGCTGACGATCACCGAAGCCATGCCTGCCTCCGAGGGGGTGCCGACCTGTACGCCTTAACGATTGTTCGGTCAGACTAGCGCCATGGCTGAGAACTCCCCCGTCGAGACCGCTGCCGACTATGTCACAGACATCGGCCTGCGCCGCATCGACCACGTCGGGGTCGCCGTCGCCGACCTGGACGCCGCGATCGACTTCTACCAGCGCACCTTCGGGATGCGCTGCGTGCACACCGAGGTGAACGCCGAGCAGGGCGTACGCGAGGCGATGCTGGCCGTCGGCCCGGACGCCGAGGGCGGCTGCGTGCAGCTGCTCGCCCCGCTGACCCCGGAGTCGACCATCGCCAAGTTCCTCGACAAGAAGGGCCCCGGCGTGCAGCAGGTGGCGTACACCGTCGAGGACATCGACGCCGCCTGCGCGAAGCTGCGCGAGCGGGGCGTGAAGCTGCTCTACGACACCCCGAAGCGCGGCACCGCCAACTCGCGGGTCAACTTCGTCCACCCGAAGGACGCCGGCGGGGTGCTGGTCGAACTCGTCGAGCCTGCCGCCGGGCACTGATCCCCACCTCCGGCTCCCGCCGACCGGGCGGGGGCCGGAGGCCACACTCCATCTGGCGAAAAGGGGCCGGAGGCCACTCCCCGGCTGGTGGGAGAGGGGTCGGAGGCCCCGCCGAGCGCGCCGGTGCGTGGTTCCACCGCCGCCCGGGCACCTCCACGCATCGGCCAATGCAGTTTTTCACAGAGGACTTCCGGCCCTACCTACTCTTCAGTAACGTCCCGCCCCACAGGAGCGCGGCCGGTACCGGATGTGTCGGATGCCGACATGGCGGTGGGCCGCACCGACGCCGACGATGGCAGCACCCAGGCCCGCGTGGGCGGGGTGCGGACGAACGGGAGGTCGACGTGCAGGACATCCTCGAAGCGATCATGGCGGCGGAGGGATCCGACCAACCCGCACGGGAGCTCGCCGGGATCGCCGGCCTGCCGGTACCCGAGACGTACCGCGGCGTGGTGGTGCGCGCCGACGAGACCCGGATGTTCGACGGCCTGGCCACCCGGGACAAGGACCCGCGCAAGGCGCTGCACGTGCAGGAGGTGCCGACGCCGGAACTGGGGCCGGGCGAGGCGCTGGTCGCGGTGATGGCGAGCGCGATCAACTACAACACGGTCTGGACCAGCATCTTCGAGCCGCTGCCGACCTTCAAGTTCCTCGAGCGCTACGGCCGGCTCTCCGAGCTGACCCGCCGGCACGACCTGCCGTACCACGTGGTGGGCTCCGACGCCGCCGGCGTGGTGCTGCGCACCGGGCCCGGGGTGACGAAGTGGAAGGCCGGCGACGAGGTCGTCGCGCACTGCCTCTCCGTGGAGCTGGAGGACGCGGCCGGGCACGACGACACCATGCTGGATCCGCAGCAGCGGATCTGGGGCTTCGAGACCAACTTCGGCGGCCTGGCCGAGCTGTGCGTGGTCAAGGCCAACCAGCTGATGCCCAAGCCGCGCCACCTGAGCTGGGAGGAGGCGGCCAGCCCGGGGCTGGTCAACTCGACGGCGTACCGGCAGTTGGTGTCGCACCACGGGGCGAACATGAAGCAGGGCGACGTGGTGCTGATCTGGGGCGCCTCCGGCGGCCTGGGCGGCTACGCCACCCAGATGGCGCTCAACGGCGGCGCGATCCCGGTCTGCGTGGTCTCCTCGCCGGAGAAGGCGGAGCTGTGCCGGAGGATGGGCGCCGAGCTGGTGATCGACCGCACCGCCGAGGGCTTCCGCTTCTGGAAGGACGAGCAGACCCAGGACCAGGACGAGTGGCGCCGCTTCGGCGAGCGCATCCGCGAGCTGACCGGCGGCGACGACCCGGACATCGTCTTCGAGCACCCCGGCCGGGAGACCTTCGGCGCCAGCGTCTATGTGGCCAAGAAGGGCGGCACCATCGTCACCTGCGCCTCCACCAGCGGCTACCTGCACCAGTACGACAACCGCTACCTCTGGATGCATCTGAAGCGGATCATCGGCAGCCACTTCGCCAACTACCGCGAGGCGTGGGAGGCCAACCGGCTCGTGGCACTGGGCAAGGTCCACCCCACCGTGTCGAAGACCTACGCGCTGGAGCAGACCGGCCAGGCCGCGTACGAGGTGCACCGCAACGCGCACCAGGGCAAGGTCGGCGTCCGCTGCCTGGCCCCGACGGACGGGCTCGGCGTACGCGACCGCGAGCTGCGCTCCCGGCACGAGGACGCGATCAACCGGTTCCGCGGCCACTGACCCGAGGGACGAGGCGCCGTCGCCCATTGCGGTGAACGGCGATTGCCTTTCCGCCTAGTGTCTGACGCTCATTCGAGCGATGCCGACCATGGCGCGACAAAGGGCCGCGGGGTACTCCCGCGGCCCTTTTCCATGTCACGCTCCGTGCCCTCTCCCCTGTCACGCTCCGTGCCGTCCGACCCGCCCGGGACCTGCCAAGATCGGCGATCTGCCCGGTCCTCGGCGGACCCGCAGTTGACCATGTAATGAGGACACGAAAGCTCGGCACCGCTCTTGCGAAGCACCCTGGGGGGTCTGCGAGTATGTCCCAATGCCCCAGCAGTCCTCCCCTCTTGCGTTCTTCGATAACGCGAACTCGCAGCCCGATTTCACCGTTGGCCTGCGCGGCTACAACACCCACCAGGTCGATGACTTCATCGGCCGGATGACGGCCGCGCTGACCCAGTCCGAGCAGGCCCGCGCCGAGGCCGAGCAGCGGATGAACGACGCCCAGCGACGGCTCCGCCAGGCCGAGCAGCGGATGAGCGCGCTGGAGCAGAAGCTCGCCGACACCAACAAGCAGCTCGAGGAGAACAGCCGGCCCACCCTCTCCGGCCTCGGCACCCGCGTCGAGCAGATCCTGCGGCTGGCCGAGGAGCAGGCCAACGACCACCGCAACGAGGCCAAGCGCGAGTCGGAGGGCATCCTCTCCGCCGCCCGCCTCGAGGCGCGCGAGATCACCGACAAGGCGCGCGCCGAGGCGGCGGCCATGAAGGCCAACGCCGAGCGGGAGGCGGGCAGCGTCCGCACCGCCGCCGAGCGCGAGGCCGCCGAGGTCCGCGTCCAGGCCCGGCGCGAGGCCGACACGCTGCGCGCCGACGCCGACCGGGAGACCAAGCAGCTGCGCACGGTCACCGCCCACGAGGTCGCCGAGCTGAAGTCCACCGTCGAGCGCGAGGTCGCCACCCTGCGGGCCACCGCCGAGCGGGAGATCACCCAGCAGCGGGCGAAGGCGGCCCGCGAGGCCGAGGAGAAGCGCGCCGAGGCGACCAAGCTGCTCACCGACGCCCGCGACAAGCGCGACAAGGACCTCCAGGCCCTGGAGCTCCAGCTTGCCGAGCGCCGGGAGAAGGCCGAGCGCGAGGAGTCCGAGCGGCACGCCGCGCAGGTGGCCCAGACCCAGAAGCTGGTCAGCGAGGCCGAGCAGCGGGCCCACGCCGCGCAGGAGCGGGCCAAGGAGATCGAGCAGCGCGCCGAGGCCCGCCGGGTCGAGTCGGAGCGCACCGCCAACGAGACGGTCGACAAGGCCAAGGCGCTGGCCGACAAGACGCTCACCGAGGCGAAGGCCGAGTCGAAGCGCCTGCTGACCGAGGCGCGCACCGAGGCCGAGCTGACCACCCAGGCGGCCCGTCGCGAGGTCGAGGACCTCACCCGGCAGAAGGACGCCGTCACCTCGCAGCTCGGCCAGATGCTCTCCGGCCTCGCCGGCATCGTGCCGGGCGTACCCGCCACGCCGCCGGCCGCGCCGGCCAAGCCGGAGGCGAAGAAGGCCGACAACGCCGACGAGCGGGTGGCCGCGGAGACCGCCAACTGACCCGACCGACCCACCCGACCGGGGCATGATTTCCACGGCGCGGGGTGACACCGGGTGACCGGTGCGCCCCGCGCCGTACGCTTTTTCCCGCCGAGCGAATTGCCCGGGCGTGTCGGCAGTGAAGTAGGTCCTATCCGGGGCGTCCGTATCGCCCCAGCCGGACTGGAGGCGTGTGAGGATGGGGGCATGTCGCACGGCGAGGAACTGTTCGCTCTCGGCGGGGATGTGACCACGGAGCCCAGCTTCGAGTCCGCTCTGCGGGGGTACGAGAAACGACAGGTCGACCGGTACGTCGCTCGCGCGGAGCACGAGATCGCGGCCCTGGCGGCCGAGCGGGAACAGGC
This sequence comes from Micromonospora sp. NBC_01740, assembly GCF_035920365.1. NCBI lineage: Bacteria > Bacillati > Actinomycetota > Actinomycetes > Micromonosporales > Micromonosporaceae > Micromonospora > Micromonospora sp. NBC_01740. Next base: position 214,903 of record NZ_CP109150.1, read on the forward strand.
CTACACACAGATCCACAAGCTGGCCGGCCAGGTCGAGGTGCTCCAACGTGACCTCGCCCAGGCACGCAAGTCGTCCGGGGCGCTGGAGAACGTCTCCTACCGGCACCTGGGCCCGCGGGTGGAGCAGATCCTCACCATCGCCGAGGAGCAGGCCGACGCGATCCTGGCCTCCGCCAACGAGGAGATCGAGGCTCGCCGGGCCGCCGCGGAGCACATCGTCGACGAGGCTCGCGAGCAGGCCGCCACCGCCCTCAAGGACTTCGAGATCGCGCTGGCCGCCCGCCGGACGGAGGAGGAGCGGCACACCGCGGCCCGCAGGGCCGAGGCGGACGCCGCCGTCCGCACCGCCAAGGACGAGGCCGCCCGGCTGCGCAAGGCCGCCCAGGAGGCGCTCGCGAAGGCCCAGCAGGAGGCCACCCAGCTGCGGGACGCGGCCAAGGAGATCCACCAGCGGGCCCAGCAGGAGGCGACCAAGCTGCGCGAGGCCGCCAAGGAGGTGCACGCCAAGGCGCAGCAGGAGGCCACCCAGCTGCGGGAGGCCGCCAAGGAGGTGCACGCCAAGGCCCAGCAGGAGTCCAAGCGCCTGGTCGACCAGGCCACCGAGGCGGGCCGGGCCACCCACGCCAAGGCGCAGCGGGACGCCAAGCAGATCATCGACGACGCCGCCGGCGCCGGCCGGGCCACCCGCGAGAAGGCCCGCCAGGAGGCCGAGCGGCTCACCACCCAGGCGGCCGAGACGGCCAAGCGCAACCGCGCCGAGACCGAGGCGTACGTGCAGCGGATGCGCAGCGAGACCGAGGCGTACGTGCAGCACGCCCGGGCCCAGACGCAGCAGGAGCTGGGCGCCTGGCGGGCCGGGGTGGAGCAGGAGGTCAACAGCCGGCGCGAAGCCGCGGACCGCGAGCTGACCCAGCGCCGCGCGGCGGCCGAGCAGGAGTTCACCAAGCGCCGCGACGAGCTGGAGAAGCAGTACAAGACCCGGCTCGCCGAGTTGGAGAAGCAGCACACGAGCCGGCACGACGAGCTGGAGTCCGGGTTCGAGTCGCGCCGCGCCGCGCTGGAGGCGGAGTACACCGCCCGGAAGAACGAGATCGAGCAGGGTGCCACCGCCGTCCGCCAGGCCGCCGAGCAGGACGCGCTGACGATGCGCCGGCAGGCCGAGGAGGAGGCCGCGGCGCTGCTCGGCCGGGCCGAGTCGGAGGCGGCCGACAAGCGCCGCAAGGCCGACGAGCACGTGGCGACGTCACGGCGGCAGTTCGAGGAGTACGCGGCCACGACGCAGCAGCACCTGGCCACCACCCAGCAGCACCTCGCCGCCACCCAGCAGGAGGCCGCCGCCAGCCGTCAGCAGCTCGCCCAGGTGATGCTGGAGATCGCCCAGGCCCAGCAGGAGCTGGCCGACCTGCGGCAGGAGACCTGGAAGTCCCGGCAGGAGTCCGACGAGCTCCAGCGACAGGTGGCGGAGCTGCGGTTGGGTCGGCTCGCCGCGGCCGACCTGCCGGGCGGTACGGACGGCGCCGCCGCCCCGGTGGTGGCGGACGGCAAGCCGGCCACGGCGAACGGCGGCAGGCCCCGCCCCGACACGGACAAGACCTCGGCGGGCGCGGGTGCGACCCCGGTCGGCGCGGGCACGGACAAGGCGGACAGGACCCCGGCGGGCGCGGCCACGGCGGGTGCGGGCACGACCCCGACGGAAGCGGCCAAGGCGGATGCGGCCACCGCCCCGGCGGGCGCGGGCACGGCGGGCAGGACCCCGGCGGGTGCGGGCTCCGCGGACAAGGCTCCGGTCGCGGGCGGGGCGACGGGCCCCGCAGCGGCTCCGTCCTCCTCGGACGGGAAGCCCGCCGCCGGCAAGGTGGAGCCGGAGGACGCCGGGCAGCCGGCCAAGGGCCGGATCGAGCCGGCCGACGCCGGGCAGCCGGCCAACGGCAAGGCCACCGTGACCACCGTCGACGGGGGCACGGCCAGTGCCGGCGTGGACGGGGAGCCGACCGTGGCGGCGGTGCCTGGCGAGGGAGGTCGGGGCGCCACCCCGACGAAGATCACCAGCACCGGCGAGAACGGCAAGCGCCCGGCGAAGCCGACCACCGACGAGCGCAGCGCCAAGCCGAGCAAGGTCGTCGTCGAAAAGGACTGACCCCGGACCGCTCCACCGCCCGACAGCTGAGGCCGTCCAGCGGATCTTGGTACGGCACGGCCCCTATAGGGGCCGTGCCGTACCAAGATCTCAGGACTTCGGTCCTGCCCGCACCCAGAGGGTGCGCGGAGGGGCGGCGTTGGCTGGTCCCGGTGGCCCAGCCGGGTCGGGTGGCACCGCCCGGGTGGGTGGCACGGCTCGGGTGGGTGGCACCGCCGGGGCGGGTGACACGGCTCAGGTGGGTGGCGCGGGCAAGCCTGCGGCGTACGCTCCCGGTGGGATTTCGCCGACGTGAGCCGTGGTCGGGCCGTCCCGCGGGAATCGATCCAGGGAGGTCCGATGGCGGACGACGGACCGATGGCGTCGAGCGGCGACCGGGAGCCCGATCGCGCCCCGGCACCGGGCGACAGGAACCGGAAGCCGGAGCACGCCACCGCGCCCGAACACGCCGACAGGACGACAGGCACGACAGGCACCACGGGCACGAGAGACACGACGAGCACGAGAGACACGACCGGCACGGCGGACGACGGCGAGCCGACGGGGAACGGGTCGAGCCGGTTCGGTACGCCGGGGCGGCCGCTGAAGCGCAGCAGCTTCCTGGTCGGCTTCACCGGCGCGGCCGGGGTGCTGCTCGCGTACGCCCTCTATCTGGGCGTGCGCAACGCGGCCGGCATCCTGGTCCTGGTGGTCATCGCGCTCTTCCTCGCCGTCGGCCTGCACCCCGCGGTGGTCCGGTTGCGGTCCTGGGGGCTGCCGCACGGGCTCGCCGTGGCGGTGGTCGCGCTGACGGTCGTGCTACTCCTCTGCGGTGGCCTGTTCGCCCTGGTGCCGCCGATCGTGACGCAGAGCGGGCAGTTCATCGAGCAGCTCCCGAGCTACCTGGAGGCGTTGCGCCGCAACGAGACGGTCAACGACCTGGTGGAGCGGTACGACCTGATGGAGCGGGTGCAGAGCGCGGCGAACGCGGACACGGTCGGTCAGGCCCTCGGCGGGGTGCTCGGCGGCGCCCAACTGATCTTCGGCACGGTCTTCCGGGGGCTGACCGTGCTGGTGTTGACCATCTACTTCCTGGCCTACTTCGACCGGCTCCGCGACCTGGGCTACTCGCTGGTGCCCCGCTCGCGCCGGGAGCGGGTACGGCTGATCGGGGACGAGATCCTGACGAAGGTCGGCGCGTACATGGTCGGCGCGCTCAGCATCGCGGTGCTGGCCGGGGTGTCCACGTTCGTCTTCGCGTTGATCGTCGGGCTGCCGTACCCGTTCGCGCTGGCCGTGGTGGTCGCGGTGACGGACCTGATCCCGCAGATCGGCGCGACCCTCGGCGCGGTGATCGTCAGCCTGGTCGGGTTCGCCACGGACCTGCCGGTCGGCATCGCCTGTGCGGTGTTCTTCCTGATCTACCAGCAGGTGGAGAACTACCTGATCTATCCCAAGATCATGCGCCGGTCGGTGTCGGTCAACGAGGTGGCCGCCCTGGTGGGAGCCCTGCTCGGGGTCTCCCTGCTGGGCGTGGTGGGCGCGCTGATCGCGATCCCGGCGGTGGCCGCGCTCCAGCTCATCCTGCGGGAGGTGGTCCTGCCCCGGCAGGAGTCCCGCTGACCCCGCCCGGCCCGGCCCGACCGGCCACCGGTGGACCGGGCCGCCACGGGTGAACCGGGCGGCCACGGATGGACCGGGTCGGCCACGGATGGACCGGGTCGGCCACGGCCAGACCGGTCGGCCACGGGTGGACCGGGTCGGCCGGGCCCGCGGCGCGAGCGCGCGGCGGAGGGCGGGCCCGCGACGGGAGCGCGCGGCCGGAGGGCGGGTCCGCGACGCGAGCGCGCGGCCGAGGGCGGGTCAGCCGGCCTGGCCGGCAGGCGGGCCGGGCACCGGGCGGTCCGCGAAGGAGGCCACCGTGCGGTCGGCGTACGCGCTGACGTCGCCGGTCTCCATCGGGCCGTCCCAGGTGGTCGGCAGCGGCACGGCGGCGGCCGGGTTGACCCGGCGGACCACCTCGTCCAGCACGGTCTCGGCGTCGCCGACCCAGAGGTGCTTCGCCCCGGGCACCCCGACCACCTCGGCCTGCGGCACCGCCGCGAAGCGCTCCCGGGCCTCGTCGGGGCGCAGGTAGTCGTCGAACTCGGGCACCAGCGCGGTCAGCGGCTTGCCGGACTCCGTCCAGTGCTCCAGGTCGGCCGGGGCGGAGAAACGCAGCGGCGGGGAGAGCAGGATCGCCCCGACGACGGCCGGGTCGCAGCCGTACTTGAGGGTGAGGTCCGTGCCGAACGACCAGCCGAGCAGCCAGACGTTCGGCAGCTCGTGGAACTCGGCGTACTCGATGGCGGCGGCGACGTCGAAGCGCTCGCCGACCGCGTTGTCGAAGGCCCCCTCGCTGGTGCCGCGCACGCTGCTGGTCCCCCGGGTGTTGAAGCGGAGCACCGCCAGGTCGGCCAGGGCCGGCAAACGCCACGCCGCCTTGCGGAACACGTGGCTGTCCATCATCCCGCCGTGCGTCGGCAGCGGGTGCAGGCAGACGAGGGTGCCCACTGGCTCCCGGTCCAGCGGCCGGGCCAACTCGCCGACCAGCCGCAGACCGTCAGCGGTGTGCAGCTCGATGTCCTCGCGGTGCCCGGGCAGGATGGAGGACGCGCGGATCGGTGTGCTCACCCCACCAGTCTCGCCGGTGCGGCCGGGAACCGCCGGGCGGGGCGGAAACAGCGTGATCCAGATCGCTCAGCCGTAGCGGGGAGCACCGCGACCGCGCTGGACGACCGGCCCACGCCGGTCGCGGGCACGCCAGCACCCGCTGTGCCAGTGCCGCCGGTCGGTCAGGTCGCCCCGCCCGTCCGCCGGCCACGCCACCAGGTGCGCCACCCCGGGCCGGATCTCCTGGTCACAGCCGGGACAGCGGTACGTCTTGGTGGACACGCCGCCGCTGATCCCGCGTACCTGCCAGTCGCCGTCGCGCCACTGCTGCACCGAGGCGACGCCCTGCCGGGCCCGGTCGGAGTCGAGGTGCGCGGCGTCATCGCGGCGGGGTCGGTTGCGACGGGGGCTCACGCTTGCCAAGCGTACGGGCCGGCGGCGGGACCGGCCCGGGGTGGGCGGGCCGGCCCCGCCGCTGGTCAGTCCCAGGTCTCCGGGTCACCGGGATCGGTGGCGACCTGCGCCCCGCCCAGCAGGACGGCGGCGTCCGCCTCGGTGAAGTCCCCGTGTGACCAGCTGAAATCGACGATCAGGTGGGCCTTAGGGATGCCGAGCAGCTCCAACTGGTCGCCCCGCGGGTAGAGGTAGGCGGCCCGGCCCCCGATCGTCCGGTTGCCCGCCGTACGGCCGGTGACCATCGAGCGCGCGTAGTCGAACGCGACACGCGTCTCCGCTTCCCCGGGCCCGTTCACCACCAGCGACATGTGCAACGTGGCGGGGAAGGACCCCGCATCGACGGTGCACTGGTCCAGCCGGGCGCCGGCGGGCAGCGTGGTGAGCCGCACCGGCGCGACGCAGCGGCGCGCCTCACCCAACCGGAGGGCGCCGACCGCCACCTCGATCTCCTGGGCGGTCACGGCGGTCACGGCGGCCCGGGCGTACAGGCCGGGGGCCGGTTGCCAGAGCCGGATCCAGATGGAAGTGCCGCCCTCCCGGTGCAGGCGATCGGTGCCGTCGAAGACCGTCCCGCCCGTCATCCCGGTGGCCCCCGGCGGCAGCCCTTCGACCGCGTACTCCCACAGCGCGTCGGCGGAACGGGCCAGCGCGACGCTCACCGGCCGGCCACCGTCGACCTCGACGCGGATGCTCTCCACGCCGAACCCGACGTGCCAGCCCCGGTAGCGGGCGCGGGCCGGGTCGAACCCGAAGTGCAGTACCTGCGGATCCGTGCCGACCAGGTCGGGCCGGGCGGCCGCGCCGGGGACGTTCTCCAGCCGGGGCGGCGCGGCGGTGGCGGCGTCCGGCGCGGCGGCGTCCGGCGGGCGTACCCGCTCCGGCAGGCCCACGCCGGTGGCGACGGTGAACCCGAGCACCGCCGCCACGCCCAGCGCGAGGCCCGCGCCGGCCCGACGGCGACGGCGACGGACCCGTCCCCCGGCGACGGCACGGGAGGTGAGCCGGTCGGTGTCGACCGTCCCCTCGGCGCGTTCCCGCAGCGTCCGTACGATCCGTTCGTCGAGGTCGGTCACGGCCGGCTCCCGTTCGTCGCCGGGACGCCGTGGCGCTCCCGGAGGTTGTTGAGCGCCCGCATGGCATGGGTGCGGACGGTGACCGGCGAGCAGCCGAGGATCTGGGCGATGGTCGCGTCGTCGAGGTCCTCGTAGTAGCGCAGCACGAGCACCGCCCGCTGGCGGTCCGGCAGCCCGAGGATGAGCCGCCACATGGCGTCCCGGTCGGCCGTCTCGCCGCCGAGGTCGCCGTGCTGGGGCCGTTCCGCGAAGTCGGCGGTGGCCAGCTCCCGGTTCGACCGCCGGCGCCACCAGGAGTTGTTGGCGTTGACCAGCATCCGGCGCACGTACACGTCCGGCCGGTCCACCCGGGCGATCCGCCGCCAGTGCACGTACGCGCGGGTCAGGACGTCCTGGGTGAGGTCCTCGGCCCGGTGCTCGTCGCCCGTCAGCAGCCGGGCCAGCCGCATCAGGGCGGGGCCTCGGCTGCCGACGTACTCCTCGAAGGTCACACCATGCAGACGCCGTCACCGGCGGGCGGTGTTGACCGGGTCAGCGACGGGTGTGGTCGCGGAAGCCCCGGCCGCTCTTGCGCCCCAGGTAGCCGGCCGTGACGAGGTGCTCCAGCAGCGGCGCGGGCGCGAAGCCCGGCTCGCGCAGCTCCAGGTAGAGCTCCCGCTGGATGGCCAGCGAGACGTCCAGGCCGACCACGTCGAGCAGCTCGAACGGGCCCATCGGGTAGCCGCAGCCCAGCTTCATGGCGTGGTCGATGTCGTCGGCGGTGGAGTAGCTCGCCTCCAGCATCTTCACGGCGTCGTTGAGGTACGGGAAGAGCAGCGCGTTGACGATGAAGCCGGACCGGTCGCCGCAGACCACGCCCGTCTTGCCCAGCGCGGCACAGACCGCGCGGGCGGTGGCGGTGGTCTCCGTCGAGGTGCGGATGGTCTCCACGACCTCGACCAGCGGCATGAGCGGCGCCGGGTTGAAGAAGTGCAGCCCGATCACGTCGGCGGGCCGCTGGGTGGCCATCGCGACGTCGATCACCGGCAGCGATGAGGTGGTGGTGGCGAGCACGACGCCCGGCTTGCAGATCTCGTCGAGGCTGGCGAAGAGGGCCTTCTTGACGCTCAGCTCCTCGACCACGGCCTCGACGACGAGGTCGACGTCGGCGAGGTGGTCCAGGGTGGCCGACCAGTTGATCCGGCCGAGCGCGGCGTCCCGGTCGGCCTCGCTGAGCTTGCCGCGCACCACGCCCTTGTTGAGCGAGGTCCTGACCGCCTCGAAGACCTTGGCGGACTTCTCTGCGCCCCGGGTCACCGAGACGACCTCGTAGCCGGCCTTCGCGAAGACCTCGATGATGCCGGTGGCCATCGTCCCGGATCCGACGACGCCGACCTTCGCGATCGCGGCGGCGCCGCCGAGCGCGGCCTCCGTCGCCACCGGCGTCTGCTCGTCGGGTACGACGACCGGGGAGCCCGGCCGCTCGTAGGTGTAGAAGCCCCGGCCGGACTTGCGGCCGAGCAGCCCGGCGGTGACCATCTGCTTGATCAGCGGCACCGGGGCGTGCCGGCGGTCCCGCCCGCCGCGCCGGTACATGGTGTCGAGGATCTCGTACGCGGTGTCCAGGCCGATCAGGTCCATCAGCGCCAGCGGGCCCATGGGCAGGCCGCAGCCGAGCTTCATGGCCGCGTCGATGTCCTCGCGGGTGGCGTAGTGCGCCTCGAACATCCCGACAGCGTGGTTGAGGTAGCCGAAGAGCAGCGCGTTGGCGATGAAGCCGGCCCGGTCGCTGATGGTGACGTCGACCTTGCCGAGCCGCTTGCAGAGCGCCTCCACGTCGGCGACCACGTCGGCGGAGGTGACCACCGTCCGGACCACCTCGACCAGCTTCATCACCGGGGCGGGGTTGAAGAAGTGGATGCCGATCACCTGGTTGGGACGGCTGGTGGCGACGGAGATCTCGGTGACACTCAGCGACGAGGTGTTGGTGGCCAGGATCGCCTCGGGCTTGCAGACCCGGTCCAGCTCGGCGAAGATCCGCTGCTTGAGGTCCAGGTGCTCGGGCACCGCCTCGATGACCAGGTCGACCGCGTGCAGCGCGTTCAGCCCGACGGCGAACCGTACGCGGCTCAGCAGCGCGTCCCGGTCGGCCTCGGCGAGCTTGCCCTTGGCCACGGCCCGGTCCGTCGACCCGGTGAGGATGGCCCGGCCGCGTTCCAGCGCGTCCTCGGAGACCTCCACCGCGACGACGTCGACCCCGTTGCGCGCGAATACCTCGACGATGCCGGCACCCATGGTGCCCAGACCCACAACGCCCACGCTGGTGAAATCACGCGCCACGACCAGCCTCCTCGATGCTCCGCACAGCCGCGTTAACGACCATTAAGGTTATGCGCGCGAGTCTGCCACGTGACGTTGCGTTGTCGAGGCGCCGTGGGAAATTTCACGAGCCCAGCGGGGCTGCGCGCGCGCCGTCCGACGGGGCGGGTCGGCTCGCGGTCGGTCGGCTCGCCGCGCCGGCCGCGCTCGCCCGTCGATCAGCCCATCGTGTCGATCAGCCCACCGTGTCGGTCAGCCTCAGCAGCTCGGCGACGAACTCGGCCGGCCGCTCCAGGTGCGGGCTGTGCCCGCAGCCGGGCAGCAGCACCTCGCGGTACGCCCCGCCGGACGCCGCGTAACGCTCCAGCACCGCCCGGGTCTGCGCCACCATCGGCTGCGCCGGGCAGGCCGCCTCCCCCGGCCAGCCGGGCACCACGCCCAGCGAGCCCAGGTGGGCCAGGTCCATCATCGCGGTGTCCGAGACGATCACGTCGGCGTCCCCGTGGATCCAGGTGACCGGCGGCTTCCCGGCCACGGCGACCAGTTCGTCGGCGATCCGGAAGTGCGCCGGGGAGAGGGCGTTGAGCACGCCGCGCCGTCCCGGGGCGGTGCCGGGCCAGTTCGCCGAGGCCGCCGCCGTACCGGGGTAGTTGTCGTCACCGGTCGCGGTGGAGAGGAGGCTGTCCAGCAGCAGCTCCTCGTCGTCGCCGAGCGAGGCCGGGTCCGCCACGTAGGTGGCCCGCAGCACGGCGCGCGGGCTGGCCGGGCTGTCCACGCCCCGGTCGCCGGCGGCCAGCCGCCTGACGAACTCCCCGTTGGCGGTGCCGCCGCCGGTGCCGGCGAAGTCGGGGGTGGTCGGCGTCCCCGTCAGGCCCCGGGTGCCGCCGTAGCCGTACGGCGAGACCGGAGCGGCGAGCAGCAGCGCCCCCACCCGGTCGGGGTGGTCGACGAGCAGCCGCATGGCCACCCCGCCGCCGAGCGAGTGGCCGACCACCACCGGCCGGACGCCGGGGGCGAAGAGGGACGGCTCGTCGAGCAGCGCGGCGACGTCGTCGGCGAAGTCGCGCAGCCCCCGGGTCGCGTCCACCGGGACGGTGTCGGTCAGTCCGTAGCCGCGCAGGTCGGGCGCGACCACCCGGAGGGTGGCCGGCAGTCGCCGCACGAGCGGCTCCCAGAAGGCCGCCGACGAGCAGTTGCCGTGGATCAGCAGTACGGGAACGCCGTCCGGCGGCCCGGCCACCCGTACCGCCTGGGTGATCCCGTTCGCCGACACCTGCCGCTGTCCGGTCTCCATCCGCCGGATGCTGCCACGGGGGCGCCGGACGCGTCCATGGGCCGGCCCGCCACCTTCACCGGCCCGGAGGTGTGCGCCGGCATCCACCGTCGGCGCCGGTCAGGACGGCGCGGACGACACCGCCGGAAGCGCCACCGGCGACACCGCGTCGACGGCCGGTGCGGCCTGCGCCGCGATCGGCAGCGGCAGGGTCGGGCGGCGGTCCCGGCGCGGCTCGCCGAAGCTGAAGCCCACCGGGTCGGTCCGCGCCACGCCCGGGTCGAAGACGCGCAGCTCGGTGCGGCCGAGCCGGATCACGTCCCCGTCGGCCAGCCGCTCCACGCCGGTGATCCGCCGGTCGTTCAGCCAGGTGCCGTTGGTGGAACCCAGATCCGCCAGGGCCGCCCCCTCGCCCGTCAGCCAGACCTCGGCGTGCCGGCGGCTCAGGTGGGCGTCGTGCACCACGATGTCCGCGGTCGACCCCCGGCCGATGACCTGTCGCTCGGGGCCCACCCGGACGCTCAGCCCCCGCATCGCCCCACCGGCCACCGTCAACAACGGTCTCAGTTCCGGATGGTCCTCCATGGAATGTCAGCCTCCACCCCGCGCGGTCACCCCGCGCGTCAGCCTGCCACCACACGGTAGTCGCCTCCACCGCCGCATGGTCACCTCCGCGTCCCCGGCCGGACACCTCGCGTTCGGCGATTCGGCGCCCTCCGGCGGAAGAATCATCACAAGTCCGGCCGACCGCCGTCCACCCCGTTCCACCGTTCCGCGGCCGGTCCGACCGGCGGGACCCTGCCGTCGCGGCCCTACCGGCGAGTAATCTTCGGGTCTAGACTTCCGCCATGACGGCTGTGCGTGTCCCGGGTACCCCGATCATCGAGGACGGTCGGCTGGTGTCGACGAGCCCGGCGACCGGCGCGGAGGCCGGACGCCTGCCGGTCGCCACCGCCGAGGACGTCGGGCGGGCCGTCGAGCGGGCCCGAGCGGCCGGCGAGTGGTGGGCCGGGCTCGGCTTCGGCGGGCGCAGGGAGCGGCTGCTGCGCTGGCGCAGCCTCCTCGCCCGACGGATCGAGGAGATCGCCGAGCTGGTGCACGTCGAGGGCGGCAAGCCGATCGCCGACGCCGTCGTCGAACTCGTCAGCGCCGTCGAGCACGTCGACTGGGCGGCCCGCAACGCCGGCCGCGTGCTGGGCCCCCGCCGGGTCCGCTCACGGCTCGTCCTGGCCGAGTTCTCCGCCCACCTCGAATACCAGCCGTACGGCGTCGTCGGCGTGATCGGCCCGTGGAACTACCCCGTCTTCACCCCGATCGGCTCCGCCGCGTACGCGCTGGCGGCGGGGAACGCGGTGGTGCTGAAGCCCAGCGAGTACACCCCCGTCGTCGGGCAGTGGCTGGTCGACACGTTCGCCGAGGTGGTGCCGGAGCAGCCGGTGTTCACCGCCGTGCACGGGCTGGGCGACGTGGGGGCGGCGCTCTGCCGCTCGGGAGTGGACAAGGTGGCCTTCACCGGCTCGTCGGCCACCGCCCGGAAGGTGATGGCGGCCTGCGCCGAGTCGCTGACGCCGGTGCTGCTGGAGGCGGGCGGCAAGGACGCGATGATCGTCGACGCCGACGCAGACCTGGACGCCGCCGCCGAGGCGTGCGTCTGGGGCGCGCTGACCAACGCCGGCCAGACCTGCATCGGCATCGAACGGGTCTACGCGGTCGAGCCGGTCTTCGACGCCTTCGTCGGCAAGGTCGTCGAGCGGGCCGGCCGGCTGACCGTCGGCGCGGACGACGCAGACATCGGCCCGATCACCATGCCGAGCCAGGTCGACGTGATCCGCCGGCACATCGACGACGCGCTGGCCCGGGGCGGCCGGGCCGTGCTCGGCGGCGCGGACGCGGTGCAGCCGCCGTACGTGCGGCCGACCGTGCTGGTGGACGTCCCGGAGGACTCCACCGCCGTACGCGAGGAGACGTTCGGGCCGACGCTGACCATCAACCGGGTCCGCGACGCCGACGAGGCCGTCGCCCGCGCCAACGCCCTGTCGTACGGCCTGGGGGGTTCGGTCTTCGGCCGGCGGCGCGCGGTGGCGATCGCCCGGCGACTGCGCTCGGGCATGGCGTCGGTGAACTCGGCGCTGACCTTCGCCGGGATGTCCACCCTGCCGTTCGGCGGCGTCGGCGACTCCGGCTTCGGGCGCATCCACGGCGAGGACGGGCTGCGCGAGTTCAGCCGCGCCAAGGCCATCACCCGGCGGCGGGCCCGGTCGCTGCTGCCCTCGACGACCTTCGAGCGGACGCCGGCCGACGTCGCACGACTCGTCAAGGCCATCAAGGTCATGTACGGCAGGTGACTGTCGGATAACCGATCATGAAGACCCTCACATGTGTCCAACGTGGTGGGAGCGGTACATTGCGTTAAATGCGCCCCCATCGATTGCGCTTCCACCTCGTCGACAGTGACCGGTCGTGGAGTGCCCGGCAGCGGCGTCGCCGCGCCGACTGGCTGGTCCGGACGTTCCCTGACCTGGAGAAGATGCACGTCATCGACCTGGGTGGCCGGCTCGGCACCTGGACCCGGGCCGACGTGCGGCCGGCGCGCGTACACGTGGTCAACCTGGAGCGACCGCCCACGGACGTCCCGGAGTGGGCGGAGGTCGACCGGGCCGACGCCTGCGACCTGCCGGCCCGGATCACCGGGCGCCGCTACGACCTGGTCTTCTCCAACTCGGTGCTGGAGCACGTCGGCGGGCACGAGCGGCGGCTGCGCTTCGCCGACGCCGTGCGCAACCTCGGCGACCGGCACTGGGTGCAGACGCCCTACCGCTACTTCCCCATCGAGCCGCACTGGATCGCGCCGGGCATGCAGTTCCTGCCCGTGCGGCTGCGGACCGCGTTCGCCCGCCGCTGGCCGCTCGGGCACAAGCCGACCCGCAGCCACGAGGCCGCCATCCACCAGGTGCTCTGGACGGAGCTGCTGGACCGCTCGCAGATGCGGCACTACTTCCCCGACTCGCGGATCCTCGTCGAGCGGGTGGCCGGCCTGCCCAAGTCACTGATCGCCGTCCGCGCGGACGGCCCGCCGGAGCCGTCCCGTTGACGCTGCGGCGGGCCCGGCCTCCGGCGTCCGCCGCAATGCCGCGAGGACGGTCCGCCCCGGCCAGCCTCACAGTCAGAACAGGGTGAGCTCGTCGCGCTCGATGCCGCGCAGCTTGTCGTAGTTCACGACGACGCAGCGGATGCCCCGGTCCGTGGCGAGCACCCGGGCCTGCGGCTTGATCTCCTGTGCCGCGAAGACCCCGGCGACCGGCGCGAGCAGCGGGTCGCGGTTCATCAGCTCCAGGTACCGGGTGAGCTGCTCCACGCCGTCGATCTCGCCGCGCCGCTTCACCTCCACGGCCACGGCGCCCTGGTTGGCGTCCCGACAGAGCAGGTCGACCGGGCCGATCGCCGTCATGTACTCCCGGCGGACCAGCGTGAACCCCTCGCCGAGCGCTTCCGGGTTGGCCGCCAGCAGCTCCTGAAGGTGCGCCTCCACGCCGTCCTTGCGCAGGCCCGGATCGACACCCAGCTCGTACGAGGTGTCCTGGAAGATCTCCTCCAGGGTGATCCGCAGTTCCTCCCCCGCCTTGTTGACGACCCGCCAGACGCCGGGGGCCTCCTCCAACCGGCAGGGCGGGCTCATCCAGTTCAACGGCTTGTACGCCCGGTCGTCGGCGTGGATCGACACCGACCCGTCCGCCTTCACCATGAGCAACCGGGTGGCCGGCGGCAGGTGGGCCGAGAGCCGTCCGACGTAGTCCACCGAGCACTTCGCAATGACCAACCGCACCCGACGAGGGTAGCGGAGACCCCGGTCCGCGCCACCGAGCGGCACTGGCGCGCCGGTGCGATGCTGAGATGGTGCTCGAAGTTCTCACCGGTACCGGTCTCGCCGCCTCGGCGGGGCTGAACGCGTACATCCCCCTGCTCACCATGGGTCTCCTGGCCCGCTACACCAGCCTGATCGACCTGCCCGGCGGCTGGCAGTGGTTGGGCAACGGCTGGGTGATCGCGATCCTGGCGGTGCTGCTGGTCGTCGAGGTCGTCGCCGACAAGGTCCCGGTGGTCGACCACGTCAACGACGTCGTGCAGACCGTGGTCCGGCCGACAGCCGGCGGCCTGGCGTTCGGCGCGGGCTCGTCCTCGGAGACGGTGACGGTCAGTGACCCTGACACCTTCTTCTCGTCCAGCCAGTGGGTCCCCGTGGTGGCCGGGGTGGTGATCGCCCTCGGCGTACACCTGTTGAAGTCCGCCGCCCGACCGGTCATCAACGCGACCACGGCCGGCGTCGGCGCACCCGTGGCCAGCACCGCCGAGGACGCCACCAGCGTGGCCATGTCGGTGGTGGCGATCCTGCTGCCGGTGCTGGTGCTGGCGTTCCTGCTCGGGCTGGTCGTCTTCGTCTTCTGGTTCGTGCGCCGCCGCTCCGACCGCCGCCGGGAGCGTCAGGCGGCGCGGGCCGCCGGCTTCCGCGTCTGATCGTCGTACGCCCCGACCGCCTCCCGTCTGCCGGTGGCGCGTTGCTGGTGTCCACCCGGCACGCGCCGCTGCCCGACGTGCCCGGCACCGCCGGCTGGGGTCGGCGAACTGACCACGGCCCGCCGAACAACGCCCGCCCCGGCCCCGGACATGCGTCTGGCCGGCACCCCGAGGTGGGGTGCCGGCCAGAGCGGCGTTCAGTTGCTGTTGTCAGCTGTTCCAGTGCTCGGCCACCAGGTCAGCGGCCTGCTGCTCCCACTGGGCGTAGTGGTCCGGGTACGCCGACACCTGCACCGTCTGCGCGGCCTTCGTCAGCGGCATGTCCTGCCATCCGTCGACCTGCTTCAGGCCCTTCAGGAACGCGGTGGTGGAGTACTCGGGGTCGGTGATCTGCTCGACCGTGCCCCAACCCGAGGACGGGCGCTGCTGGAACAGGCCCTGCGAGTCGTGGTCGTTGCGGTCACCCAGATGACCCAGGTTCTCCAACTTCGACTCCTGCAACGCGGTGGCGATCGACACCACGGCGGCGCGCTCGTCCATGCCGGCCTTCTTCGTCGCCGCGACGATGGCCTTGACGTTGGCGACCTGCTCGTCCGACAGGTCAACGTGCGACTGCGCGCTCTGCACGCCATGCGGCACCAGCTTGCCCATGTCCGGCTTGTCGGCCTGCACCGCAGCCGCCGTGATCGGCGAGCCCGCCTCGACCTCGACACCGGAGTTGGCGTGGTTCAGCGGACCGGCAGCAAGACCACCGGCGACCGCCAGGCCAGCGATACCAAGAACGCTCTTACGCATGATCGTGTTCATCGGAAACGCTCCATTCGGGGGTCGGCACCCGCACCGAGGGGGATCGGCTCACGCGGGTGCAAGCACCGTCCGGCGCTCACGAACTCGGCTCAACTCAGGAACCAGGAGATCTCCGGCAACTCGTCCGGAGGAAGATCAGATCGGCCGCGCCCGCCTGCTGACCAGTGGAGGTCGTGGCTGTCTCGCGGGGCGGGGACGCCCTCACGCTTCGCGTTGCGGGTGCCCTTACGCGGGCCGTGACCATGTGTAACCACCGCCGGCCCGCCATCATTCCGGGCCTGGGCCCGCCAGCCCGTCGGACAACGTGGCCTGACCCACTCGAACTGACCCGAGGGCGCGGGCGAGGGAATGGCGGCTTGGTTCAGCCTCCCGCGACGGCGGCCTTGCTCGGTCGTACGCACGGTGTAACGACCCCGCCGCAGCCACGATTCCGCCCCCGCAATGCCTCCGGTCGCATCCACAAACCGGACAAAACATTTGGGACGGGGCGTCAGGTGATGCCCGACGCGGCCCCGACCGGACCTTGGCGACAAGCCCGGACACCCGTGCAGCCAGGAAACAGGTGGCCGACCGCCGCACCCCGCCCGAATTGCCCGCCTCGCCGCACCCGGGCAAGCCAAGAACACCGGTCCACCCACTGGTGATCAGGACGCCATGGACGTTAAAACCGCCCGTTAAGGTCCATGGCGTCCTGATCACCAATGCTCGCTTCACGGCGGCAGGCAGGGTGAGTGCTCCCGTTGCGGCGACCGGCCCTCTGCACGGCCGGCTTGAACGGGCCGTCCGGGGCGCGTCGACCGGGTCGCGGCACCGCGGTCGTATCGCCCGGTCCGCGTCGCTCGGTCTGCGTCGCTCGGTCCGCGGCACCCGATGTCGGGATGAGCGGGGACCCACCGGGCACTGCCCAGCCGGGATGAGGCAGGCACAACCAGCCGGGACAGAGCCCGCGCAAGCAGCCGGGACAAGGCCGTGGAATCAACCGGACACGGCCCGCGCAGCCCAACCAGGACACGGCCGCGCGACCAACCCGACGGGGTCCCCGTGCGCAGCCGGTTCAGGTAGCACGCTCGACAGCGGGCACGCAGGAAATGTCAGGCGCTGACATCATCTCCCGGTGCACGTGAAGATCCCCCGCGTTCCGCTCGTCGCGACCCTCACCGCCGTCGTCGCCGCCGCGGCTCTCCTCGTCCTCCCAAACCCGCTGCGCGCGCCGGCCGACGCCGGCATCGTCCGCATGGAGCCAACCGATCGCGCCGCGGCCGCCCCGGAGACCACGGCCCCCGCCGAGCCCGCGGTGACGGTGGCCCCGGCCACTCCGGAAGCCACGGCCCCCGCCGCGCCTGCGGCGACGGTCCCCGGCGCGACCCCGGTCGGGACCAGGCCACCTGTCGTCGACCACGGGCCGCGTACGGGGAACAAGGTGGCGCTCACCTTCGATGCCGACATGACGGACGGGATGCGGTACCAGCTGCGCAGCGGCGCGGTGCGGTCGTACGCGAACCTGAAGATCATCGACCTGCTGGAACGGGAGCGGGTGCCGGCCACCTTCTTCCTCACCGGCAAGTGGGTGGAGCAGTACCCGGACGTGACCCGTCGACTCGCCGCGAACCCGCGCTTCGAGCTGGCCAACCACACGTACGGGCACCTGGCCTTCACCCCGGACTGCTACGGCCTGCCCCGTATCGCGGAGCGGGAGATGACGGCCGACGTGGCCCGTACGTTCGACGTGGTGGCCGCGTACGGGGGGCGGCAGACCCGGTACTTCCGCTTCCCCGGGCTGTGCCACGACAGGACGGCGCTGGCCGCGCTGGCGCCGCTGGGGGTGACGGTGGTCGACGGCGACGTGGTCAGCGGCGACCCGTTCGCGAAGTCCTGGCGGCCGGTGGTGCATGCCGCGCTGGACGGGGTGCGTCCGGGATCGGTGATCGTCCTGCACGTGACGGAGGCGAACGCGCCGATGACGGACGAGGCGCTGCCGCACATCCTGGCCGGGCTGGCCGAGCGCGGCCTCGAGCCGGCCCCGCTGTCCGAGGTGCTCGGAGTGGGCTGAAGCAGGCTCGGCAAAACCCACAAAAGCCTAAAATCGGGGCACGACTCTATAGGAGGTCACCATGACCGCAGCAGTGGAGATGCCCCGCGTCCAGGAATGTGTCGTGGCGGCGTGCTCGTACAACCACACCAACGACTGCCACGCCTTCGCCATCACCATCGGCAGCCCGGACCACGCGCACTGCCACACCTTCGTCGAGATGCCGGCGGTCCGTGGCGGGGTCGACGGCGGCATGACCGCGCAGGTGGGCGCCTGCCAGCGCGCGGACTGCCAGCACAACGAGCAGCTGGAATGCCACGCGCCGTCGATCAAGGTCGGTCCCGACAACGACATGGCCGACTGCATGACCTACGTCAGCCGCTGACCTGACACGGGCGCACCGGCGTCGGGCCGCGACGGACAGGCCCCTGGCGACGCGTCCTCGCCGGGGGCCTTCCCCTCAGCGCAGGCCGTTGGCCTCCCGGACCACGGTCACCAGGTCGTCGATGATCCCCGTCAGGGCGAAGTCCTTCGGCGTGAAGACCCGGGCCACCCCGGCGGCGCGGAGCTGCTCCGCGTCGCCGGCGGGGATGATCCCGCCGACCACCACCGGCAGGTCCGACCGGCCGGCGGCGCGCAGGCCGTCCAGCACCGCCGGTACCGCCGCCAGGTGCGAGCCGGAGAGGACCGAGAGGCCGACCAGGTCCACGTCCTCCTCGACGGCGGCGGCGACGATCTGCCCGGCGGTCAGCCGGATGCCCTGGTAGACCACCTCGAAGCCGGCGTCGCGGGCGCGTACCGCGATCTGCTCCGCGCCGTTGGAGTGCCCGTCGAGGCCGGGCTTGCCGACCAGCAGCCGCAGCCGGCCGCTGCCCAGCTCGCGGGCGGTGGCGGCGACGCGCGCCCGGACGGCGGCCAGGGTGGCGTCCCCGCCGGCCCCGGCGGCGCCGGTCAGGCCGGTGGGCGCCCGGTACTCGCCGAAGACCTGGCGCAGCGCGCCGGCCCACTCGCCGGTGGTCACCCCGGCCCGCACGCACTCCAGCGTCGCCGGCATCAGGTTCGTCGTGGTCGCGGCGTCCGCGCGCAGCCGGGCCAGTGCCGCGTCGACAGCCGAGTCGTCCCGCCCGGCCCGCCACCGGCGTACGGCCTCAGTGGCCGCCGCCTCGACGGCCGGGTCGACCTGCTCGACGGACTCGGCGCCGGCGGCGGTCAGCGGCGACGGCTCGGTCTCGGTGAACCGGTTGACGCCGACCACCACGTCGGCGCCGGATTCCATCCGGCGGCGCCGCTCGGCCAGCGAGGCGACCAGGGCGCTCTTGAGGTAGCCGGTCTCGACGGCCGCGACGACGCCGCCCATCTCCAGCACCTTCTCCAGCTCGACCCGGGCCCCGGTGACGATCTCCTCGACCAGCGCCGTCATCACGTGCGAGCCCTCGAACAGGTCCGGGTACTCCAGCAGGTCCGACTCGTACGCGAGCACCTGCTGCATGCGCAGCGACCACTGCTGGTCCCACGGCCGGGGCAGGCCGAGCGCCTCGTTCCAGGCGGGCAGTTGCACGGCACGGGCCCGGGCGTCCCGGGAGAGGGTCACGCCGAGCATCTCCAGCACGATGCGCTGGATGTTGTTCTCCGGCTGCGCCTCGGTCAGGCCCAGCGAGTTGACCTGCACGCCGTAGCGGAACCGCCGCTGCTTCGGGTTCTCCACCCCGTAGCGCTCGCGGGTGATCTCGTCCCAGAGCGCCCCGAAGGCGCGCATCTTGGCGATCTCCTCGACGAAGCGCACCCCGGCGTTGACGAAGAAGGAGATCCGCTGCACGACGTCGCCCATCCGCTCGGCGGGCACCTGCCCCGAGTCACGGACCGCGTCGAGCACCGCGACGGCGGTGGAGAGCGCGAAGCCGACCTCCTGCACCGGCGTCGCGCCGGCCTCCTGGAGGTGGTACGAGCAGATGTTCACCGGGTTCCAGCGCGGCATCTCGCGCAGCGCGTACGCGACGACGTCGGCGGTCAGCCGCAGCGACGCGGCCGGCGGGAAGATGTGGGTGCCCCGGGAGAGGTACTCCTTGATGATGTCGTTCTGCGTGGTGCCGGCGCAGCGGGACAGCTCCGCGCCCTGCTCCTCGCCGACCGTGCCGTAGAGGGCGAGCAGCCACATCGCCGGCGCGTTGATGGTCATGGACGTGTTCATGTCGGCCAGCGGGATGCCGTCGAAGAGGGCCCGCATGTCGCCGAGGTGCGCCACCGGCACACCGACCCGACCCACCTCGCCGGCGGCGAGCTCGTGGTCGGGGTCGTAGCCGGTCTGGGTCGGCAGGTCGAAGGCGACCGACAGGCCGGTCTGCCCCTTCGCCAGGTTGCGGCGGAAGAGCGCGTTCGTCGCCGCGGCCGAGCTGTGCCCGGCGTAGGTGCGCATCACCCAGGGGCGGTCGCGCTCGGGCAGCCGGCCGGGGAGAGCCTTCTCGTCCATGGCGGGAGTCTAAGTTACCGTTCAGTCACCAGAGCTGTGGAAAACCACACAGCTCCATGGAGCGGAAACCCGGGTGCGAAGCGCCCGACATGGGCGCGACCACCACACCCCGGCCGGCCCACCGCCGCGGCCAGGTCGCACACTTGACGCATGCATGACGAGCTGGCGATCTCCGTCCGGGGGCTGCGCAAGGCGTACGGGGACAACGTCGCCGTGGCGGGCGTGGATCTCGACGTCCACCGCGGCGAGGTCTTCGCCCTCCTCGGCCCCAACGGCGCCGGCAAGACCACCACCGTGGAGATCCTGGAGGGCTACCGGCGGCGCGACGCCGGCGACGTCGACGTCCTCGGCAGCGACCCGGCCCGTCCGGCCGCCGACTGGCGCTCCCGGGTGGGCATCGTGCTCCAGGGCACCGGCGAGTTCGACGAGTTGACGGTCGCCGAGGTGGTGCGCCACTTCGCCGGCTTCTACGCCGACGCGGACGACCCCGACAAGGTCGTCGAGCGGGTGGGGCTGGCCGGCAAGGCGAAGGCGCGTACGCACACCCTCTCCGGCGGGCAGAAGCGCCGGCTCGACGTGGCGCTCGGCATCGTGGGCCGCCCCGAGCTGCTCTTCCTGGACGAGCCCACCACGGGCTTCGACCCGGAGGCGCGCCGGGAGTTCTGGGAGCTGATCCGCGACCTGGCCGCCGCCGGCACCACCATCGTGCTCACCACCCACTACCTCGACGAGGCGGAGTCCCTCGCCGACCGCGTCGGCGTCATCGCGGGCGGCCGGGTGGTCGAGGTGGCCACGCCCGACCAGCTCGGCAACCGGCGCGAGGCCCTGGCGACGGTCTCCTGGCGTACGCCGGAGGGGGCGCGGGAAACGGCGGAGAGCGCGACGCCGACGGCGCTGGTGGCGGAGCTGGCGGCGCGCTTCGGCGGCGAGGTCCCCGGCCTGACGGTGACCCGGCCGACCCTGGAGGACATCTACCTGCGCATGATCGGACACCGATGACCACCACGACGAAGCCGGCCGCGCCGGCCACCACGGCACCGGCCCGGCGACCCGGTCCGGTCGCCCTCAGCCTGCGGCAGAGCCGGCTGGAGATCACCCAGTTCCTGCGCAGCCGGGAGTCCGTCGTCTTCACGATGGGCTTCCCGGTCATCATGATCCTGATCTTCGCGGCGATCTTCGACGACGAGATCGCCCCCGGCGTCAGCTACACGCAATACTTCATCACCGGCATGATCGCCACGGGCCTGATGACGGTGAGCTTCCAGAACCTGGGCATCTGGATCCCGATCGAGCGGGACCGGGGGGTGCTCAAGCGCTACCGGGGCACGCCGATGCCGAAGTGGGTCTGGTTCGCCGGCAAGGTGATCATGGTCGTGGCGATCGGCATCGCCGAGACCGTGCTGCTGCTCGCGGTCTCGGTGGCGCTGTTCGACCTGGAGCTGCCCGGGACCGCCGCGAAGTGGCTGACCTTCGGCTGGGTGTCGGTGCTCGGCGTCACCGCCTGCACGTTGTGCGGCATCGCCATCTCGTCGCTGGCCCGCACCGCCCGCAGCGGCTCGGCGGTGGTCACCCCGGTCGCGCTGGTGCTCCAGTTCATCTCCGGGGTGTTCTTCGTCTTCACCGAGCTGCCGACCTGGATGCAGCAGGTGGCGGCGCTCTTCCCGCTGAAGTGGATGTGCCAGGGCCTGCGCTCGGTCTTCCTGCCGGACGGCTTCGGCGCCCGCGAGCCGGGTGGCTCGTTCGAGCTGGACCGGGTCGCCCTGGTCCTCGTCGCGTGGTGCGTGATCGGCCTGGTGCTCTGCCTGACCACGTTCCGCTGGACGACCAAGCGCGACGGCTGAGGTCTGAGGAAGGGCCCCGGCTAACGCGTGGACGTCGTGAGCGCGACACCGAGCGGCGTACGCCAGTAGAGCACCTCGCGCCCGGACCGCCGCTTGCCGACGGCGCCCGCGTCCAGCAGCACCCGCAGGTGGTCGCCCACCGTCCCGAGGGAGAGCCCGGTCACCGCCACGAGTTGCGAGGTGCTCAGCGGTGTGTCCAGCCGGACCAGGATGTCGGCCCGGTTCGCGCCGATCAGCCGGGCGAGCCCGTCGGGTGCCGGTGAGGTGGGATCGACCAGGATCCCGCGCACCGGGTACACCATCCCGAACCGGGTCGGCCTGTCCCAGACCACCCAGCCGCGACGGCAGTGCGCCGGGAGGAAGACCAACTGCTCGGCCTCGTCCAGCGACAGCGGCGGCTCCGGGTAGTCGTTGACCTGGAGCCGACCGTCGCCCAGCCAGCACACGTTGCGGTTGAGGTCGGCGAACACCCCGGCCCAGCCGCCCGCGCTCAACGCGGCGGTGCGGGCCACGATGTCCGCCCGGAGCCGGCGTTCCCGCTCCGGCCACTCCGGCTCGACGGTGTGCGTCCAGACCCAGTCGAGCAGCTCCACCACCTGCCCGGTGAGACCGTCCGCCAGCAGCTCGGCGGCGAGCGGCTCCGGGCGGGTGGCGCGCAGGTCGGCCCGGATCCGCTCGTCGGACAACCGCCCGACGGCTGCCAGCTCCGCCGCGAACGTCGGTTCCGGCGAGGCGGGCGCGACGGTGAGGAAGTCGGCGGTCCACCGGGGGTGGAACGACGCGGGCAGCAGCGCCCGGACCACCGGCCGACCGGCCAGCATCCGCCGGAACGCCGCGACGTGCGGCTCCCGCCAGGCCCGCTGCCACGGGCTACGCGGGTCGTGCAGCGCGCGCAGCGCGGCGACCGTGTCGACCATCGGCGAGACCGTGAAGCGGCTGCGCGCGAGGAGATCCGACGGCACCTGCCAGACGGCCATGTTTCGCCTCCAGACGTAACTCTAGGAGATCCACCCGGCACCCCACACGATCGGGCCCGTGAGAACGTACGCAGATCTGTTCGCGGTCCGGGAGTTCCGCAACCTGTTCCTGGCGAACTGCGCGGGCATCGCGGCGCACACCACGTCGGCGCTGGCGCTGGGCTCGCTGACCTACGCGTCGACCGGCTCGGCGCTGCTCACCGCGCTGAGCATGTTCGGCGCGCCGCTCGCCGGCGTGCTCGGCAGCCTGACGTTGCTGTCGGCCGCGGACAGCCTGCCGCCCCGCCGGGCGCTGACCTTCGCCGCCGTGCTGGTCGCCGCCGGAGCGGCACTCCAGGCGGTGCCCGGCCTGCCGCTGTGGGCCCGGTTCGCGATCATCTTCACCGGCGCGTACGTCGGCTCGATCACGGGCGGGGCCCGGTGGGCGCTGCTCACCGACATCCTGCCGACCGACGCCTACGTGCTGGGCAGGTCCACCATGAACACGAGCGTCGGGGCGATGCAGATCGCCGGCTTCGGGCTGGGCGGCGTCCTGTTGTTCTGGCTGGACCCGTACGAGGTGTTCCTGCTCGCGGCGGTGCTGCGGGCGGTGGCGGCGGCAGTCGGGTGGTTCGGCATCTCGGAGCGCCCGGCCCGGACCACCGCCCGGACGACGGTGGGGCGCACGCTCCGGGTGAACCGGGAACTGTGGACGGATCCCGGCCGCCGCTCGCTCCTGCTCAACCTGTGGCTGCCGCCCGGCCTGGTCGTCGGCTGCGAGGCGCTGTTCGTGCCGTACGCCGGGGACCGCGCCGGCTTCCTCTACGCCGCCGCGGCCCTCGGCATGCTGGCGGGCGACGTCGTGGTGGGACGGTTCCTGCCCCCGGCCCGGCGCAACCGGCTGGTCCCCGCCCTGCGGCTGCTGCTCGTCCTGCCCTACCTGGCCTTCGCGCTGTCGCCGGCGCTGCCGCTGGCCATGCTGGTCGCGGTCGTCGCCTCGGTGGGCTTCGCCGCCGGGCTGCCGTTGCAGGAGCGCCTGATCGCCCACTCACCCATCGAGTTCCGGGGCCAGGTGCTGGGCCTGCAGCACAACGGGATGATGGCCGCGCAGGCGCTGTGTGCCGTGCTCGCCGGCACGGTCGCGGACCTGGTCCCGGCGGGCTGGGCCGTCGCGCTGCTCGCCACGGCGGCGCTGGCGGCCACGCTGATGCTCACCGCCGGGCTGCGGCGGACCGCCCCCGCGCCGGTGGAGGCGGTCCGCTGAGCGGCCGGGCGACGTCGCGCCCCGGCTGCCCGTCAGTACGTGTAGAAGCCCTTGCCGCTCTTGCGCCCGAGGTCGCCGGCGGTGACCATGCGCTGGAGCAGCTCCGGCGGGAAGAACTTCTCGTCCGCCGTGTCGGTGTAGATGTTCTTCGAGGCGTGCAGCAGCACGTCCACGCCGGTCAGGTCCGTGGTGGCCAGCGGGCCCATGGCGTGACCGAAGCCGAGGCGGCAGGCGGTGTCCAGGTCCTCGGCCGACACCACGCCCGACTCGACGAGCTTGACCGCCTCGACGACCAGGGCCGCGATCAGCCGGGTGGTGACGAAGCCCGCGATGTCCCGGTTGACCACCACGACCGTCTTGCCGATCTCCTCGGCGAACGACTTCGCCGTGGTCAGGGTCTCGTCGCTGGTCTTGTAGCCACGCACCAGCTCACAGAGCTTCATCATCGGCACCGGCGAGAAGAAGTGGGTGCCGACGACGGCCTCCGGGCGCTCGGTCACCGCGGCGATCTGCGTCACCGGGATGGCCGAGGTGTTGGTCGCGAGCACCGCGTCGGCCTTGCAGATCTTGTCCAGCGCGCGGAACACCTCGTGCTTGATCTCCAGCCGTTCGAAGACCGCCTCGACCACGATGTCCGCGTCGGCCGCCGCCTCCAGGTCGGTGGTGGGGGTGATCCGGCCCAGCGCCGCCTCGACCTCGGACGCCTCGATCCTGCCCTTCTCGGCGAACCTGGTCAGCGACTTCCGGATGCCGTCCATGCCCCGCCCGGTGGCCGCGTCGTCCAGGTCCCGCAGCGTCACCTGCCAGCCCGCCTGCGCCGCCACCTGGGCGATGCCCGCGCCCATCAGCCCGGCCCCGACGACCGCGAGTCGACCCGCCATCTGCTTCTCCCTCGCCTGATTGAGTGTCTGCCAGCACCCTAGTCGGCGAGCCTGAACGGATGCTAAGGCGGCTGGGCGGGGTGGACCCTCCAGGTGCCGGCCCACGCCTCCCCACGTGCGCGGCCCGGCGTGGGCCCCGGAGGGCGAGGTGCCGCTCGGGCGCGACAGGCTCAGATGCTCAGGTCCGGTTCCTCCGGTGCGGTGCCCCGCTCCACCTCGACCCCGAGCGCGCGCAGGTCGGCCGCGAAGTCCGGGTAGCCCCGGTCCACGTGGTGCACGTGGGAGACCTCGGTGACCCCCTCGGCGCAGAGCCCGGCGATGATCAACCCGGCGCCGGCCCGGATGTCGGTGGCGCGCACGGGCGCGCCGGAGAGCCGGTCCCGGCCCCGGACCACCGCGTGGTGGCCGTCGGTCTTGATGTCCGCGCCCAGCCGCATCATCTCGTTGGCGAACATGAACCGGCCGTCGAAGATGTTCTCGGTGATCAGGGAGGCCCCGTCGCTGACCGCCGCCAGCCCGATCGCCATCGGCAGCAGGTCGGTGGCGAAGCCCGGGTACGGCAGCGTCACGACGTCCACCGCCTTCGGCCGGTCGTCCATCCGGATCCGGAACGCGTCGCCCCGGGTCTCCACGAGACCCCCGGCGGAGACCAGCTTGTCGAGCGCCACCTCCAGGAACGCCGGCTCCACCCCGCTCACGGTGACGTCCCCCCGGGTCATCGCCGCGCCGAACGCCCAGGTACCGGCGACGATCCGGTCCCCCACCGTCGCGTGCCGCACCGGCCGCAGCCCCGGCACCCCCTCGATGTGCAGGGTGGAGGTGCCGGCGCCGGAGATCCGCGCGCCCATCTGGTTCAGCATCGTGCAGATGTCGACGATCTCCGGCTCCCGGGCGGCGTTGTCGATGACGCTCGGCCCCCGGGCCAGCACCGCCGCCATGACCAGGTTCTCGGTCGCCCCGACGCTGGGGAAGTCGAGCACGATCTCCGCGCCGTGCAGCCCGTGCGGCGCCGACGCGATCACGAAGCCGTGCTCCCCGGAGATCTCGGCACCCATCCGGGTCAGCCCGGAGACGTGCATGTCCAGGCCCCGCGAGCCGATGGCGTCGCCGCCCGGGTGGGCCACCCGCACGTATCCCCGGCGGGCCAGCAGCGGGCCCAGCACGCAGATCGAGGCGCGCAGCCGGCGTACGAGGTCGTAGTCCGCCTCGGCGCCGGGCTGCTCGGGCACGTCGATGACGACCGACCGGGACCGGGCCACCCCGCCGTACGCGACCATCGGGTCGACCGGGTCGTCGGCGTCGAACCGGACGCCGCAGCCGAGCCGGCGGAGCACCTCGCCCATGATCGCGATGTCGGTGATGCGCGGCACGTTGGTGATGACGCTGCGGCCCGGCGCGAGCAGCGCGGCGGCCATCAGTTTCAGCGCCGAGTTCTTGGCGCCCACGACGTGCACCGAGCCGGCCAGGCGCGCGTCGCCGCGCACCCGGATGACGTCGAGGTCGTGGACCGCCGGGTCACCGGCGTCGCCGGGGCTCCCGGCTGATCGGACGGCGGTGCCGCCCGGCCGCTCCGGGATAGTCAGGTCCGGTATCCGT
This sequence comes from Micromonospora sp. NBC_01740, assembly GCF_035920365.1. Classification (NCBI taxonomy): domain Bacteria; kingdom Bacillati; phylum Actinomycetota; class Actinomycetes; order Micromonosporales; family Micromonosporaceae; genus Micromonospora; species Micromonospora sp. NBC_01740. Next base: position 241,124 of record NZ_CP109150.1, read on the forward strand.
AGGCTGTGCGTCATGGCCGTCCACCTCACGCGCATCTACACCAAGGCCGGCGATGCCGGCATGACCAGGCTGAGCAACAACGAGCAGGTGCCGAAGACCGATCCGCGCATCTCCGCGTACGCGGACGTCGACGAGTGCAACGCCGCGATCGGCGTGGCGCTCGCCCTGGGACAACTCGACGAGGAACTGCGGGCCGTCCTGGCGTCGATCCAGAACGACATGTTCGACGTGGGCGCCGATTTGGCCACCCCGGTCGAACCCGACCCGAAGTACCCGCCGCTGCGGGTCACCGAGGCGTACGTCGAGCGCCTGGAGGGCTGGTGCGACGAGTACAACGCACGCCTGAGCAAGCTCGACTCCTTCATCCTCCCCGGCGGCACCGCGGGTGCGGCGCTGCTGCACGTGGCGCGGACGGTCGCCCGACGCGCCGAGCGGGCGGCATGGGCCCTGGTCGCGCACGACCCCGAGCGGACCAGCTCGCTCCCGGCAAAGTATCTCAACCGGCTATCGGATCTGCTCTTTATCCTGTCAAGAACGGCAAATCCGGACGGAGATGTGCTATGGGTGCCGGGCGGCAACCGCTGACCACGCGGCCCTCGCGCCCACCGGAGACCCCGGTGGGCACGCTGCACCACGTCGAGGTCTGGGTGCCCGATCTGAGCGCCGCCACACTCGGCTGGGGCTGGCTGCTCGGCGAGCTGGGCTGGACGCCGTACCAGGAGTGGCCGGACGGCCGCTCCTGGCGGCTCGGCCCGACGTACCTGGTGCTGGAGCAGTCACCCGCGCTGAGCGGGCGACGGCACGACCGGCTCGCCCCCGGCCTCAACCACCTGGCCTTCCACGCCGGCCCGCCCGCCGCCGTGGACCGGCTGGTCGGGGCCGCGCCGGCACACGGCTGGTCACTGCTCTTCCCGGACCGCCATCCGCACGCCGGCGGCCCCGACACGTACGCCGCCTACCTCACCGACAACCAGGGGTACGAAATCGAACTGGTCGCGTCGCCACCCGAGTAGTCGAGCCGCTCACTTGCACGAGACTGGTGACAGCGGAGGGTGAGGTGGAATAGGCGGAGCCGCGGATCGTGGGACGGCAGGGGTTCCCCGGGGAGCCCGTCCCGCGGAGGGATCAAGCCTGACCGCCCGGAGCGGGTGGGCTCCCCGGAAACCCCCAAGGACGAGGGGACGTCAGGCGGCGGGCCAGTCCTGGGAGGCCAGACGCGGCGAGACCGCCCCCGGAGGGGCGGCCTCGAGCCAGGAGAGGAATCCGGTGACGGTGGACCGGGCCATGGCGATCTCCACCGGGGCATGGTCACTCGTACAGCGGAGGATGACCCAGTCGGCGGGCATCGAGAGGCGCTCCTGCCCCTCGGGCAGCCGCCGTCGCTCGACGGCCAGCCCCTCGCGGGAGAGCACCCGGGCGGGCCGGATGGCGAAGCTGAACAGCCGGTACCAGCGGAGTTCGTCGCCGACGAAGCGGCCGAAGCCGGGAGCCCAGCCTCGGCCGTCGAGCATCGTGGAGGTCCGGACGCCGAGCCGGATGATGCCACCGCTACGGGTGACGACGGTCCGCCGGGCGAAGAGGATCAGGAGTGCGCCGAGGATGACGGCGACGCCGATTCCGATCCCCTCGACGATCTCCATCGACGCTTCGGCTCAGCGGCTCTGCGCGGCGGAGACCGGGGTGGCGCTCTCGGCCAGGACGGTGACGCCCTCGGCGGTCACCGACAGGAAGCCGCCGGCCACCTCGTAGGAGACCTGCTCGCCGCCGGGAAGCTTGATGCGCACCTGGCCGGGCTCGGCAAGCTGACCGAGCAGGGGCGCGTGCCCCGCCAGCACACCCAGCTCGCCCTCGGTCGTGCGGGCGACGACCATCTCGGCCTCGCCGGACCAGACCTTCTCCTCGACGGCTACGAGCTCGACGTGAAGCTGCTTTGCCACGCTGTCTCCTTGCTGCGGCGGCGGATTGTCGAAAGTCTAGTCGTGCCGCAGACCCGCCCCCAACGCGGGTGGCGAGACCTGCGCCACGGCTACTTCGCCTTGTTCTGGAAGTCGGGATGCTCCACCAGGAACGCGTCGAGCTGCCCCTTGCGCAGCGCGGCGAAGAAGTCGTCCACGGCGGGCTGGAACTTCTCGCCCCGGTATTCGCCGTTCTGGATGACCGAGCCACCCGGCAACTTGATCATCTGGATCGTCTCCGGGCGGATGTCCTTGAGCGCCAGGCCGAAGTCGACCACGCCGTGGCCCCGGCCACTGAAGATCAGCGACTGCCCGGCCGCGCGCAGCACCCGGTCCAGCTTGACCGGGTTGGTCACCACGTCGGCGCTGAGCGCCTGACCGGCCATGGCCTTGACGAACTGCTGCTGGTGCCGCTGCCGACCGTAGTCGCCGTCCGGGACGCCGTTCTTCGGGTAGCGCTGGCGGACGTAGTCGAGCGCCTGCCAGCCGCTGAGGTGCTGGTTGCCCTTCTTGTAGACCGCCTGCGGGCCGACGTAGCCCTCGCCGTTGGGGTTGCCCTTGCGGTGCTTGCCGTCCGGCTCGCGGTGCTCGGAGCGCACCTCGCGCTCGATGTGCATGTCGACGCCGCCCATCGCGTCGACGATCTTCTTGAAGCCGTTGAAGTTGATGATGGCGCCCGCGTCGAAGCGCGTGATGCCGGTGACGTTCTGCACCGTCGTCGCCAGCAGCTCGAATCCGCGGGCCGCGTCCGGGTTGCCGCCGGGCACCCGGCTGCCGTACGACATCGCCGCGTTGAGCCGGTCGGTGCCGCCGTCGAACTCCGCCCGGCTGAACTCGGGGATCTCCACGATGAGGTCACGCGGCATCGAGAAGAGGTAAGCCCGGTCCAGCTCCGCCGGCACGTGCAGCACCATGACCGAGTCGGCCAGCGGCGGCATCTCCGGGTTGCGCGGGTCGATGCCCACCAGCAGGATGTTGAGCGGCCCCTTGATGTCGCTCTTGCGCTCCTTCGCCCCGGCGGCCTGGTCGCCGAAGAGGTCGGCCTTGCCGACGGCGCCCTCGTAACGGGCCATCAGCGCCTCGGCACCGACCAGCACGGCCCCGCTGAGCAGCATCAGGACGGCACCGAACACGGTGCAGACCCGGGCCCAGCGCGGCACCCCCGACCACCTGGACGGCTTGCCGCCGCCCTTGTCGGCCTTACCCACGATCATCTCCGTTCGTCACGCCCACGATCAGGAGACGGGCGCATGCAGCCGATTCGTTGCGGATCGACGCCCACGTGGTGGGTGGGCGGATCGACGGTACCTCGCGTACGGCATGATCGCCGACCACGCGGAACCGGCCAGCGGCGATCATCGGATCCGAAAACGGACGAAAGGCCGCCCCGGCGTTGCCGGGGCGGCCTTTGGTCAGGACCGACAGGTCAGCTCTTCATGAGCTCGGCTGCCTTGCGCTCCAGGTCCTCGAGACCGCCGCACATGAAGAAGGCCTGCTCGGGGAAGTGGTCGTACTCGCCCTCGCTGATCTTCCGGAAGGCCTCGATGGTCTCCTCGATCGGGACCGTCGAGCCCGGCACGCCGGTGAACTGCTCCGCCGCGTAGGTGTTCTGCGACAGGAAGCGCTCGATGCGCCGCGCGCGCTGCACGGTGATCTTGTCTTCCTCGGAGAGCTCCTCGATACCGAGGATGGCGATGATGTCCTGCAGGTCCTTGTACTTCTGCAGGATCCGCTTCACCTCGGTCGCCACCGCGAAGTGCTCGGCGCCGACGAACTCCGGGGCGAGGATCCGGGACGAGGACGCCAGCGGGTCCACGGCCGGGTAGATGCCCTTGTCGGAGATCGACCGCTCCAGGTTGGTGGTCGCGTCGAGGTGGGCGAACGTGGTGGCCGGGGCGGGGTCGGTGTAGTCGTCCGCCGGCACGTAGATCGCCTGCATCGAGGTGATGGCCTGGCCCCGGACGGAGGTGATCCGCTCCTGGAGCTCGCCCATCTCGTCGGCCAGGGTCGGCTGGTAGCCCACCGCGCTCGGCATGCGGCCGAGCAGGGTGGAGACCTCGGAGCCGGCCTGGGTGAAGCGGAAGATGTTGTCGATGAAGAGCAGCACCTCCTGCTTCTTGACGTCGCGGAAGTACTCCGCCATGGTCAGCGCCGACAGGGCGACCCGCAGCCGGGTGCCCGGCGGCTCGTCCATCTGGCCGTAGACCAGCGCGGTCTTGTCGATGACGCCGGACTCGGTCATCTCGGCGATGAGGTCGTTGCCCTCGCGGGTGCGCTCACCCACGCCGGCGAAGACCGAGGTACCACCGAAGTTCCGGGCGACACGGGTGATCATCTCCTGGATGAGCACCGTCTTGCCGACGCCGGCACCGCCGAACAGGCCGATCTTGCCGCCCTTGACGTACGGGGCGAGCAGGTCGATGACCTTGATGCCGGTCTCCAGCATCTCGGTCTTCGGCTCCAGGTCCGCGAAGGCCGGAGCCTTGCGGTGGATGCCCCAGTGGTCGTCCGGCTGGAGCGTCTCGCCCTCGGTGAGGTTGAGGCACTCGCCGATCGCGTTGAACACGTGGCCCTTGACCGTGTCGCCCACCGGAACGGTGATCGGCGAGCCGGAGTCGCGCACCTCGGTGCCACGGACCAGGCCGTCGGTCGGCTGCATCGAGATGGCGCGGACCATGTTGTCACCCAGGTGCTGGGCGACCTCCAGGGTCAGCGTCTTCTCGCCGCCGGAGAGCGTCACGTCCACGTGCAGGGCGTTGAACAGGGCCGGCATGGCGTCGCGCGGGAACTCGGCGTCGACGACCGGGCCGATGACCCGGACCACGCGACCCGTGGCCGTCTTGGTCTCTACTGGGGCAGTCATCACACTTCACTTCCCGACGCGGCCAGCGCGTTAGCGCCGCCGACGATCTCGCTGATCTCCTGGGTGATCCCGGCCTGGCGGGCCGAGTTCATCTCACGCGTGTACTTCTCGATCATCTCTTCGGCGTTGTCGGTGGCGCTCTTCATCGCCCGCCGACGGGCCGCCGACTCGCTTGCCGCCGACTCCAGCAACGCCGCGTAGATCCGCGTGTTGATGTACTTCGGCAGCAGCGCGTCGAGCAGCGCCTCCGCGTCCGGCTCGAACTCGTAGGCCGGCAGCGCGCCCTCGGACCGGGGCCGGTCCTCCACCTGCATGGGGCCCATGATCCGGGCGACCGGGGTCTGGGTCATCAGGGAGTGGAACTCGGTGTAGACGATGTGGAGCTCGTCGACGCCGAGCACCCCGTCCGCCCCGGCGCCGCCGTCGACGTCGTCCGCACCGGCGGTGAACGCCTTGATCAGCGTCTCGCCCACGGCGCGGGCGTCGGCGAAGGTCGGCTGCTCCGAGAACCCGGTCCAGTTGGCCTCGATCGGCCGGTCACGGAACCGGAAGAACCCGACACCCTTGCGCCCGATGACGTAGAGCACCGGCTCCTTGCCGTCGGCGCGCAGCCGGGCGATCAGCGACTCGGCCATCTTGATGGCGTTGGAGCTGTAACCGCCGGCGAGGCCGCGGTCGGAGGTGACCAGCAGGACGCCCGCCCGCCGCACCCGCTCGCGCGGGGTGAGCAGCGGGTGGTCGATCCGCGCGTTGGACGCCAGCGCCGTGAGCACGCCGGTGACCGCCTGGGCGTACGGCAGGGACGCCGCCACCCGGGCCTGGGCCTTGGCGATGCGGCTCGTCGCCACGAGCTCCATCGCCTTGGTGATCTTCTTCATCCCCTTCGCCGAGCGGATCCGCTGACGAAGAACGCGAACCTGGGCCGCCATGAATCAGCCCTTACCGGTTCTCGGCCGGGCGGTCGCCCGTGCCGTCGCGGTAGCGGCTCACCGTCTCGCGGTCCTGCTCGCCCTCCAGCGGCGCGGCCGGCGCGTCGTTGATCCGCCGCTCGTCCTCCTTGCCGAGGAAGACCTGCTTGAACTCGGCGATGGCGGAGTCCAGGGAGTTGATGATGTCGTCGTTCCACTGGTGGTCGGCGATGCTCGCCAGGACACCCTCGTGCTTGTGCCGGAGGTACTGGAGGAACTCCGACTCGAAGCGACGGATCTCGCCGACCGGGACGTCGTCCAGCTTGCCCTCGGTGCCGGCCCAGACCGAGACGACCTGCTCCTGCACCGGGTACGGCGAGTAGTTCGCCTGCTTGAGCAGCTCGACCAGGCGGGAACCCCGGTCCAGCTGGGCGCGGGAGGTCTTGTCCAGGTCGGAGGCGAAGGCGGCGAACGCCTCCAGCTCGCGGAACTGGGCCAGGTTGAGCCGCAGCGAACCGGCGACCTTCTTCATCGGCTTCACCTGCGCGGCGCCACCGACCCGGGAGACCGAGGTGCCGACGTTGATGGCCGGCCGGACGCCCTGGTTGAACAGGTCGGTCTCGAGGAAGATCTGGCCGTCGGTGATGGAGATGACGTTGGTCGGGATGAAGGCCGAGATGTCGTTGGCCTTCGTCTCGATGATCGGCAGGCCGGTCATCGAGCCGCCGCCCAGCTCGTCGGAGAGCTTCGCGCAGCGCTCCAGCAGGCGGGAGTGCAGGTAGAAGACGTCACCCGGGTACGCCTCGCGGCCCGGCGGGCGACGCAGCAGCAGGGACACGGCGCGGTACGCCTCGGCCTGCTTGCTCAGGTCGTCGAAGACGATGAGGACGTGCTTGCCGCCGTACATCCAGTGCTGCCCGATGGACGAGCCGGTGTAGGGGGCGAGGTACTTGAAGCCGGCCGGGTCGGAGGCCGGGGAGGCGACGATGGTGGTGTATTCCATCGCGCCCGCCTCCTCCAGGACGCCCTTGATCGAGGCGATCGTGGAGGCCTTCTGGCCGATGGCGACGTAGATGCAGCGGACCTGCTTCTTCGGGTCGCCCGAGCGCCAGTTGTCCCGCTGGTTGAGGATGGTGTCCAGCGCGACGGTGGTCTTGCCGGTCTTCCGGTCGCCGATGATCAGCTGACGCTGGCCACGGCCGATCGGGGTCATGGCGTCGACGGCCTTGAGGCCGGTCTGCAGCGGCTCGTCGACGGACTGCCGGGCCATCACGTTCGGGGCCTGGAGCTCCAGCTCGCGGAAGCCCTCGTTGGCGATGTCGCCGAGGCCGTCGATCGGCTGGCCGAGCGCGTTGACCACGCGGCCGAGGAAGGCGTCGCCGACCGGCACGGAGAGCACCCGGCCGGTGCGCTTGACGCGCTGCCCCTCTTCGAGCTTGGCGGAGTCACCGAGAACGACGACACCGATCTCCCGGACGTCGAGGTTCAGCGCCACACCCAGCGTGCCGTCCTCGAACTCCAGGAGCTCGTTGGTCATGGTCGAGGGGAGGCCCTCGACGTGGGCGATGCCGTCGCCGGTGTCGGCGACGGTGCCGACCTCCTCGCGGGAGAGTTCGGACGAGTAGGAGGAGACGTAGCGCTCCAGGGCGCCGCGGATCTCCTCCGTCGAGATGGTCAGCTCGGCCATCCTCTGCTTCCTTAAGTATCAGGGGCCCGGGATACCAAGTACCGACCGGTCCGAATGGCGTCTATTCACAGGCGCTGAGCGGGGGTGCCGCCTCAGCGCTTCGCGAGCGCGTTGCGGCTCTCGTTGAGGCGGCGCAGGACGGTGCCGTCGTACAGGTCGGAACCGACCCGCACGCTCACGCCACCGAGAACCGAGGGGTCCACCGTCTGCTTGACGGAGACCTCCCGACCGTATATCGCGGAGAGACTCGCGCCCAGCCGGCGCTCGTCCTCTTCACTCAACGGGGCCGCGGCGGTCACGTACGCCACCTGCCGGTCCCGCCGGTCGGCGGCCAGCTCGACCAGCCGGGTGAGCGCCCCGGCGAAGTTGCGTCCACCGAACCCGGCGAGCGCGACCCCGACCAGGTAGCCGGTGACCGGCCGGGCCTTGCCGGCGAGCAGCTGGTCGACCAGCGTGGCCCGCCGCTCGGCCGGGACGGTCGGGTCGGAGAGCGCGCTGGACAGCCCCGGCGAGCCGGCGACGACCTGCCCGAAGCGGAACAGCTCGTCCTCGACCTCGCCCAGCTCGCCCGCGGAATCGGCGCCCGCCAGGAGAGCGTCGACGCCCAGCCGCTCGGCGGCGTCGAGCAGCTCCGAGGGCGCCGACCAGCGGCCGGAGACCAGCGAGGCGATCAGGTCCAGCGCCTCGGCGTCGACCTTGCCGCGCAGCAGCTCGCCGAGCAGCCCGGCACGGTCGGCACCGGTGCGGGCCGGGTCGGAGAGCGCCCGGCGCAGCCGCGGCTCGCGCCGCAGCAGGTTGGCGACGGAGAGGATGGCGTCGGCGGTGGTGGCCACCGCCGACGGCTCCGCACCGCGGACGTACGTGTCGAGGCGCTCGGCCGCGACCTTGTACGACTCCCGGCTGGCGGCCTGCATCAGCGGGCCCCCGCGCTCTCGAGGTTGCTCAGGAACCGGTCGACGGTGCCCTTGCGGCGCGCCTCGTCGGCGAGGGACTCCCCGACGATCTTGCTGGCCAGGTCGACCGCGATCGTGCCGACCTCGGTGCGCAGCTCGCGCACGATGGTGGCGCGCTCGGCGGCGAGCTGCTCCTTGCCCGCGGCGATGATCCGGTCGGACTCCTCCCGCGCCTTGGCGAGGATGTCCTGGCGGATGCCCTCGGCGTCGGCCCGGGCGTCGTCCCGGATCCGGGCCGCCTCGGTACGCACCTCGGCGAGCTGGGCCCGGTACTGCTCGAGCACCTGGTTCGCCTCGGCCTGGGCGGCCTCGGCCCGCTTGAGGCCACCCTCGATCGCGTCGACCCGCGCCTGGTACATCGCCTCCATGCGGGGCATGACGAACTTCAGCAGGACGAAGCAGAGCAGGGCGAAGGCGATGGTCCCGACGACCATCTCCTGCCAGATGGGCAGGATCGGGTTGTGCTCCACACCTTCTGCGGCGATGAACATGTCAGACCTCCGGGTCGGGAGAGAGCTTTCGTCAGCCGCCGACAGCGAAGGCGAGCACCAGGCCGAACAGCGCGAGCGCCTCGACCAGGGCGAAGCCCAGGATCAGCCAGGTGCGGTTGTAGCCGGCGGACTCCGGCTGGCGCGCGCTCGACTGGATGTAGGCCGCGAAGACCAGGGCGACACCGATACCGGGGCCGATGGCGGCGAGGCCGTAGCCGATGGTGTTGACGCTACCGCCGATCTCGGCAAGAACAGTCATTGCGGGTATTCCTCCTGTTCGACGCGTGAGGGCTCACGCGTACGCGGGTCGGTACCAGAAGCTTGGTCGGGCCGGGTGGCCCGCCGAGCCCGATCAGTGCTCGTCGGCGAGCGAACTTCCGATGTAGTTCGCGCTCAGCGTGACGAAGACGTAGGCCTGCAGGACGGCGACCAGCACCTCGAAGAAGGCCATCACGATCGCCATCAGGAAGGAGAAGACCGAGGTCACCTGGATGAACAGGCTGCTCGAGTTGAGCATCACGAAGCCGCCGATGGTGAAGACCAGCAGCAGGAGGTGGCCGGCGAACAGGTTCGCGAAGAGCCGCAGGGCCAGCGTGACGGGCCGGACGATGAACGTCTGCATGAACTCGATCGGGATCAGCAGGATGTGCATGGGCCACGGCACGTTCGGGATGATCAGGCTCATCTTGAGGTACTTGCCGAGGCCGTGCTTGCGGGCGCCGATGTAGAGGTACATCACGTAGGAGATCGCGGCGAGCACGATGGGGAACGCGATGTGCGAGTTCGGCGAGATCTGCAACCCGGGCACGATGGCGAAGAGGTTGGTCAGCACGATGAAGCTGAACAGCACCGTGAAGTAGGGCGCGAAGCGGATGCCCGCGTTGCCCATCTGCTCGCGGGCGATGTTGTCCCGGACCAGGCCGTAGACCGACTCCGCGTACCACTGGGCCTTACCGGGGACCAGCTTGGGCTTCCGGTAGGCGAGCATGAAGAAGACGATCAGCAACGCGACCGCGAGCCAGACCATGATCCCGAACTTGGTGACCCAGGGGCCAGCCACGTCCGGCGGGTAGAAATCTCCGACGCTGGGGGGCCAGGGAAGCCCCTCTGCGGCGACGAGCTGTCCACTCACCGTGTCATCCTCCGCACTCGACAGACCCGCGCGTGCTGGCACTCAAGCACTGAGCCTCTTCATGATCAGGTAAATCGCTCCGGCCGCGCCGAAGATCATGCCGAGGGCGACCCCGACGCCGGTTCGCAGATCGAGAAAACGCTCCGCCAACCACCCGAGGAAGCCCCACACCACGATGCCGGCGAGTAGGTAGCCCAGAACGGCACCTGCCGCGCCTTCCGACGAAGGGTCGTCGGACCTGCGGGGGTGTGGGTCTTCGGCCATGACGTGGCGAACAATATCAGCAGGAGCGCGCGGGAGTGTGCGGCACCCCCCACACTGCGAACAGCGTGCGGGCCATGGCGCGGGCGCGAAAGTCGTTGGTCAGGTTACTCCCGTGCGGCCCGCCGCGGCAGCCCGAAATGCCGGACGCAGATCCGACATAACGCTCACTCACCGCGTCGCTCGAACGTGGGCAGCGGCGTACGCAGGGCCCAGCCCAGGTGGGCGCCCGTCCAGACCACCACGGCCGCGATGATGGCCACCCCCATGTCCGGCAGGCCGGGCCAGCCGGTGGCCGCCACGGCCGCCATCGCCACCCCGAGCACCACGATCTTCGTGGCGTAGGTGACCAGCCCCACCGACATGATCATCCGGGGGTTGACGGCGTCGGCCCAGGCCACCGAGACGCCGGAGACCAGGTAGCTGACGACGACCAGCGCGATCCCGGCGGCCACGCCGGCCGCGCCGGTGCCGCCGCGCAGCACCGCCGCGGCCGGGACCCCGACCAGCGCGAGCACCGCGCAGGCCAGCAGCGGCAGGCGAAGGTGCGGCAGCCGGGACCGGATGGCGCCCGGCTCGCCCGCGCGCGGCTCGCTCATCGGGGGTACGCCGGGAAGGCGGCGACCAGCTCGGCGGCCTCGCTGGCGAGCGCGGCGAGGGTGTCGGTGCCCCCGGGGGCGGCCGGATCGGTGCGCACGGCGCGGGCGATCAGCGACGCGACCTGGCGCATCTCCGGCTCGCGCATGCCCTGGGTGGTGACGCTCGGGGTGCCCACCCGGATGCCCGAGGCGACCATCGGCTTCTGCGGGTCGTACGGGATCGCGTTCTTGTTCAGGGTGATGCCGGCGGCGTCGCAGCGCGCCTCGGCGTCCGCGCCGGTGACCCCGACCTCGCGCAGGTCGACCAGGGCGAGGTGGGTGTCGGTGCCCCCGGAGACCGGGCGCATCCCCTCGTCGGCCAGCCCGGTGGCGAGCGCCCGCGCGTTCGCCACCACGCGCTCGGCGTAGGCCCGGAACTCGGGCTGGGCGGCCTCGCGCAGCGCGACCGCCTTGGCGGCGACGACGTGCATCAGCGGGCCGCCCTGGGTGAACGGGAAGACCGCCTTGTCGATGCGCTGGGCCAGCGACTCCCGGCACAGGATCATGCCGCCGCGCGGCCCGCGCAGCACCTTGTGCGTGGTGAGGCAGACGACGTCGGCGTGCGGCACCGGCGACGGGACGGCCTGCCCGGCGACCAGCCCGATGAAGTGCGCGGCGTCGACCATCAGGTACGCCCCGACCTCGTCGGCGATCTCGCGGAACCGCGCGAAGTCGATCAACCGCGGGTACGCCGTCGCCCCACAGATGATCATCTTGGGTCGGTGCGCGAGGGCCAGGTCGCGTACCTCGTCGTAGTCGATCAGCTCGGTGTCCCGCCGGACCGTGTAGCCGACCGTGTGGAACCACTTGCCGGAGAAGTTGACCCGGCTGCCGTGGGTGAGGTGGCCGCCGTGCGGCAGGTCCATGGCGAGCACCGTGTCCCCCGGCTGGACCAGCGCCGCGTACGCGGCCAGGTTGGCGCTCGCCCCCGAGTGCGGCTGGAGGTTGGCGTGCTCCGCGCCGAAGAGCTCCTTCGCCCGCGCGATGCCGATCTCCTCGGCCCGGTCGACCTCGGCGCAGCCGCCGTAGTAGCGCCGGCCCGGGTAGCCCTCGGCGTACTTGTTGGTCAGGGTCGAGCCGAGCGCGGCCAGCACCGCCGGCGAGGTGAGGTTCTCGCTGGCGATCAGTTGCAGGCCGCCCCGGAGCCGGTCCAGCTCGCCGAGCACCACCCCGGCGATCTCCGGGTCGGTCGCGCGGAGCTGGTCGAAGTCCGGCCCCCAGAAGGTGCTCGTCTCAGTAGCCACGACGCCAGAGTCTATTGGGCCGCACACTGGAGACCGTGAGATGCCTGGTCACGGGAGCGACGGGTTACATCGGCGGACGGCTGGCGCCCCGGCTGCTGGCCGAGGGACACACGGTGCGCTGCCTCGCCCGCAAGGCGGGACGGCTGCGGGACGTGCCCTGGGCGGCGCGGACGGAGATCGTCGAGGGCGACCTGCGCGCGCCGGAGACGCTGCCGGCCGCGTTCGAGGGCGTGGACGTCGCCTACTACCTGGTGCACTCGCTCGGCCAGGCCGGCTTCGAGGCCGCCGACCGGGAGGCCGCCACCCGGTTCGCCGAGGCCGCGCGGGCCGCCGGCGTACGCCGGATCGTCTACCTGGGCGGGCCGGAGCCGGCGGCGGACCGGGAGGTCCCGTCGGCGCACCTGCGCTCCCGGGCCGAGGTGGGGCGGATCCTGCTCGACAGCGGGGTGCCGACGGCGGTGCTGCGGGCCGCGGTGATCATCGGGTCCGGGTCGGCCTCGTTCGAGATGCTGCGCTACCTGACCGAGCGGCTGCCGGCCATGGTCACCCCCCGCTGGGTCCGCAACCGGATCCAGCCGATCGCCGTCCGGGACGTGCTGCGCTACCTGGCCGGCTGCGCGCACCTGCCGCCGGAGGTCAACCGCGCCTTCGACATCGGCGGGCCGGACATCCTCACCTTCCAGGACATGATGCAGCGGTACGCGCGGGTGGCCGGGCTGCGCCGGCGGACCATCGTGCCCGTGCGACCGCTGACGCCGTCGCTCTCCTCGCACTGGGTCGGGCTCGTCACGCCGGTGCCGAACGCGATCGCCCGACCGCTGGTGGAGAGCCTGGTCCACGAGGCCGTCGCCCACGAGCACGACATCGCCGCCTACGTGCCCGACCCGCCGGAGGGGCTGACCGGCTTCGACCAGGCGGTCGCGGCGGCCCTGGCGAAGGTCCGCGACGGCGAGGTGGAGACCCGCTGGTCGACCGCGAGCGGCCCCGACGCGCCGGCCGAGCCACTGCCCAGCGACCCGGAGTGGTCCGGCGGGACCGCCTACACCGACGTCCGCGAGCGGGCGGTGCACGCACCGCCGGAGGAGCTGTGGCGGGTCGTCGAGGGCGTCGGCGGGGAGCACGGCTGGTACTCGTTCCCGCTGGCCTGGTCGGTCCGCGGCTGGCTGGACCGGCTGATCGGCGGCGTGGGGCTGCGCCGGGGCCGGCGCGACCCGCACCGCCTCCAGGTCGGCGAGGCGCTGGACTTCTGGCGGGTGGAGGAGATCGTGCCCGGCGAGCTGCTGCGGCTGCGCGCCGAGATGCGGCTGCCGGGCCGGGCCTGGCTGGAGATGCGGGTGGTCCGGGTGGACGGCGAGGGCAGCCGCTACCAGCAGCGGGCGGTGTTCCTGCCGCGCGGGCTGCCCGGGCACGCGTACTGGGGCGCGGTGGCGCCCTTCCACGCGGTGGTCTTCGGCGGGATGGCCCGCAACATCGCCCGCCAGGCCGAGCAGGCGGCCCGCCGGCCCGTGGCCGCGTCCCCGCGCCGCTGAGACGCCCGGGGCTCAGTTGCCGGCGCGGGCGCCGGTGAGCCGGAAGGCGGTCTCCTCGCTGGGCGGCACGAAGTCGCGGACGGGCTCGTCGCGCAGCGCGAAGGCGAGCACCTCCCCCACCGCCTCGACCAGCTGCCCCTGCACCCGCTGGCCCACCGCGTCGCGCGGGTCGTCGGGGTTCGCGGCGATCGAGGCGACCGCCAGCTGCGGGGTGAAGGCGACCACGGTCTCCGTCGCGTACCCGTCCGAGCTGCCCGTCTTGCCCGCCACCGGCCGGCCGAGCAGCCGACGCAGCCCCTCCGCGGTGCCGCCGTCGCACTCCCGGTACATCGACTGGTCGCCGACCGCGCAGCGGGCCGCGTCGGCCGCCGCCCGGGCCACGTCCGGGTCCACCGCCTGCCGGCAGTGCGTCCGCGCGGCGGCCACCGGGCGACCGGCGGCGTCGGCGATCGAGACGACCGGCAGCGGCGCGCACCACGAGCCCTCGGCCGCCACGGCGGCGTACGCGCCGGCCAGGTCGAGCGGGGTGGTGGCGGAGACCCCGAGGGTGAACGGCCCCCACTCGCGCGCGCCGTGGCGGGCCAGCCGCGCGTCCTCCTCGGCGCGGAAGACGATGCCGAGCCGCTCGGCCATCTCCACCACCCGGTCCGCGCCGACCCGCTCGGTCAGCCAGGCGAAGTACGTGTTGACCGACTCGCCGAAGGCGGTCCACATGGTGTGCCGGCCGTCCATCAGGTCGCTGGCGTTGCGCGGGCACCAGTACCCGTCGCAGCTCGCCGCCCCGCTCGCCGAGTAGTCGGTCACGATCCGCTCCGGCGCGTCGAACTCCGTGCTCAGCGGCAGCCCGGACTCCAGCGCGGCCAGCATCGTGAAGACCTTGAACGTGGAGCCGGCCTGGTAACCCTCGATCGCCCCGCCCCCGGCGACCAGCTGGTTGACCGTGTTCGGGTGGTTCTTCTGCCCGGCCGGGTTGGCGGCCACGCCGTAGTTGCGGTTCACCGCCATCGCGAGGACCCGGCCCGTGCCGGGCTGGACCACCGCCGTCGGCGCCGCCCGGCGGTCGTCCACCGAGTAGATCCGGCGCACCTGCTCGGTGGTGGCGCGCTGCACCGCCGGGTCGAGCGAGGAGACGATGGAGAACCCGCCCCGGCGCAGCGTGAGCTGCCGCTCGTCGACCGTCGCGCCGAACGCCGGCTGGGCGTTCCACCAGCGGGTGAACCAGTCGCAGAAGAAGCCCCAGTCGTTGTGCTCCGCCGGCACCGCCGTGCAGTCGTTGGGCGTCTGGCTGGGGCGCAGCGTCAACTGCTCCGCCCTGGCCCGGTCCGCCGCCTCGGCCGGGACCTGCCCGGACTCCACCAGCCGGTCCAGCACGTACGCCCGGCGGGCGACCGCCGCGTCCGCGTCGCCGTTGATCGGGTCGTCGGTGTGCGGGGAGCGGACCAGTCCGGCCAGCAGCGCCGCCTCGGCCAGGGTGAGGTCCGCCGGCGGCTTCGAGAAGTAGCGGCGGCTCGCGGCGGCCACCCCGTACGCGCCCGCGCCGAAGTAGGCGATGTTGAGGTAGCGCGCGAGGATCTCGTCCTTGCTCAGCTCCCGCTCCAGGGCCAGCGCGTACCGCATCTCCTGGATCTTGCGCGCGGTGCTCAGCTCGGAGGCGGCGGCGCGCTGCCGCTCGCTCAGCCGGGGGTCGTTGCTGAGCACGTTGCGGACGTACTGCATGGTCAGCGTGGACGCGCCCTGCCGGGTCTCCCCGGCCCCCCGGTTGACGGTGAAGGCCCGCGCCACGCCGCGCAGGTCGACCCCGCTGTGCTCGTGGAACCGGGTGTCCTCGGCGGCGATGACCGCCTGCCGCATCACCGGCGCCACCTCGGCCAGCGGCACGTCCACCCGGTCCTCCTGGTAGAAGGAGGTGATCAGCGTGGTGCCGTCGTTGGCGTAGAGGTTCGAACGCTGGGGCGTGGGTGGCGTGCGCAGCGTGTTCGGCAGCTCCGAGTACGGCGCGGCGAGCGCCGAGAACCCGATCCCGAAGACCAGCGCGGCCGGGAGGGCCGCCACCGCGAGCGCCAGCCCGGCCAGCGAGCCGGCGAGCAGCACGGTGAACACTTTGTCGAGGCGTGCCCGGGTCATCAGCTCTCCCCGCAGGAGCCGGTCAGGACCCACTCAGAATGACCCGAAAGCCCCTCTGGGCCGCCCCTTTCCCCCAAACCCGCAGGAAACTCACGCGGGCGGGTAACTCGGGCGGGTTACGGCAGGAGCACCGCGGCGAGGGGGTGGACGCTCTCCTCGATCTCGTCGGCGACCCGGCTGAAGCACTGGTCGCCGCGCCCCCACGGATCGTCGAGATCGTCGGTGGGCAGCGAGGTGGTGCCCAGCCGGGCGGCGTGGGCGGCCTCCACCAGGGCCACGCCGCGCGCGTACACCGCGTCGGGGGTCGCCTCGGCCGCCGGCAGGGCGGCGGCGTCCACGCCGGCGAGCAGCCGGCCGAACTCGCCCAGCACGAACGTGCGCGACTCGGCGTCGGGGCGCAGCGCCACCACGTACTCCTGCTGGTCGGCGGTGGCGGTCAGGACGAGGTCGGCGGCGTCGATGTGGTCCGACCGCAGCTTGCGCGCGGCGAAGCCGGCGACGCTTCCGCCCCGGGAGGTCACCTGGCGCGACGCCGGCGGGTTCATCTCCTCGCCGGCGTGCCAGCCCCCGGTGCCGGCGCTGTGGCTGTGCAGCAGCTCGTCGGCGCGCTCCGGGTCGACCTCGCGGCGGGCCAGCCGTTCCCGGACGGCGAGGGCCAGCAGCCGCTCGGCCATCGGGGAGCGGCAGATGTTGCCCATGCACACGTGCAGCACGGTGAACGGAGGCACTCAGACCCCCTGGCCGACGAGGATGTCGGGCACCACGTCGCGGAGCTTCTCCAACCCGACGGCGCCCTGGCGGAGGAGCTGCGGCACCTCGCCGGTGAGGTCCACGATCGTGCTCGGCACCGGATCCGGGCACGGCCCGGCCTCCAGGTAGGCCCGCACCGAGTAGGAGAGCTGGTCGCGGGCCTCCTCGGCGGTGAGGGCGGCCGGCTGGCCGGTCTTGTTGGCCGAGGCGACCGCCATCGGGCCGGTCTCGCGCAGCACCTCCAGCGCCACCGGGTGCAGCGGCATCCGCACCGCCACCGTCCCCGAGGAGTCGCCGAGGTCCCAGCGCAGGCTGGGCGAGTGCGCCACGATGATGGTCAGCGCCCCGGGCCAGAACGCCTCGACGAGGTCCCGGGCCGCCTGGGGCAGCGAGTAGACCAGGCCGTCGAGGGTGTGCCGGGAGCCGATCAGCACGGGCGGCGGCACCTGACGGCCACCCTTGGCGTCCAGCAGGGCCTTGACCGCGTACGGGGTGAACGCGTCCGCGCCGATCCCGTAGACCGTGTCGGTCGGCAGGACGACCAGCTCGCCGTTCTTGACCGCCTCGATGGCAGCGGCGATGCCGCGGTCCCGGTCGGCGGGCGACCGGCAGTCGTAGAGCATCACGAGGAGTCAGTCTGCCACGTCGCGGCGACGGCGGCGTGCTGGCCGTCCGCCCGGCGGGACGCGGTCGCGAAGCGGGGCCGTCCGGTCAGGTCCGGGTGGCCGACGACCGCCTCGAACCGGCCGTCCGCGGCGAGCAGGTCGGGCACCGCCGTGCCGTGCGTGTCGTCGTGCTCCACGCCGAACACGCCGCCCGGGCGCAGCAGCGCCGCCGCCCGCGCGATCACCGGGCGGATCACCGCCAGGCCGTCCCCACCGCCGAAGACCGCGTTCGCCGGATCGTGCCGGCCCACCTCCGGGGGTACGGCCACCCCCGACGGCACGTACGGCGGGTTGCAGAGCAGCACGTCGACCCGGCCCACCAGGTCGGCGAGCAGGTCGGCGGCGGTGACGTCCGCCGCCACCACCTCGATCGGCCGGTCCCCCGCCTCGGCGCGGGCTGCCGCGTTGCGGTGCAGCCAGGGCAGCGCCGCCGCCGACCGTTCCACCGCCACCACCCGGGCCGCCGGCAGCTCCTGGGCCACCGAGAGGGCGATCGCCCCCGAGCCGCTGCACAGGTCCACCACCAGCGCGGCGCCCAGGCGCCGGCCCTGCGCGATCCCCCAGCCGGCGAGCAGCTCCGTCTCGGGCCGGGGCACGAAGACGCCCGGCCCGACGGCCAGTTCCAGGTGCCGGAAGCCGGCGCTGCCCGTGAGATGCTGCAACGGTTCCCGCCCGGCCCGCCGCGCGACCAGCTCGTCGAACCGGTCGAGCTGGTCGGCCGTGAGGTCGTCGGCCAGCGCCAGCCGACCCCGGGGCACCGCCAGCACGTACGCGGCCAACTGCTCCGCCTCGGCGCGGGGCGAGGCGATACCGGCGTCGGCGAGGGTCCGGGACGCCCGGGCCAACGCCACGGAAGGGCGCTGCCGTCTCGTCCCTTCGGACGGGTGTTGCGGCACGGTGGTCACGAGATAATCATGGGGCGTCGCGCTGGACATCACGAGCGGATGCGTCCGGACGCACACCGACAGGAGGTCGCGGTGGGTTGGCTCGACCGGGTCACCGACCAGGTTGACGCCCTGACGCGGGCGCGGGCCCTCCAGGAGTCCAGCCGCTCCGCCGAGGCGTACGCCATCCTCGACCGGGTCGTCGCCACCACCACCGACCCGTACGCGCGGGCCGACGCCCTGGTGCAGCGCCTCTCCGCGGTGATCAACCTCGGGCGGACGGCGGAGTACACCCGGGCCGTCGAGGAGGCCTCCACCGCCGTCCGCGACCTCGCCGAGCCCTACCTGCTCGGGCACCTCAACGCGCTGGCCGCCCTCGCCGCGCACCACCAGGGCGCGCTGGACCGCTGCGTCACCCACCTGGTGAAGGCCGCCCGGGCGTTGGGCGCGGTGGCGGACCCCGACCGGGACACCGCGTGGGGCTGGCACGACCTGGCGATGGCCTACTCGTACCTCAGCTTCCACGGCTACGCCCTCGGCGCCATCGAACGGGCGCGGCAGCTCGGCAGCGCCGCCGAGATCCCGGAGGAGACCTTCGCCGCCCCCGGGATCCGGCTGCGCAACGCCGTCGCCCTGGACCACAACGGCGACAGCGACGGCTGCCTGCGGGTACTGCGCGACGTCGCCGCCGACCTGGACCGGTTCCTGGGCAGCGGACGGGCCGGCAAGCTGCGCCCCAGCAGCCTGGCCGCGTACGGCTACGCCGCCGCCCGGCGGGCGGCCCTCGGCGACCGGTGGGACGTCGCCCCGCAGGCCGGCCCGGCCCGGCTGCTCGGCCACGGCGGCGACAGCGCCCGCGCCCGCGACATGCGCCAGCTCGGCCAGGTCTGCCTGGCCGTCGCCGAGGGACGGCCGATCGAGGCCGTCACCCGGCTGGACACCGTCCAGGTCTCCACGGAGACGCTGGGCGCGGCCGAACCGGCCCGGCTGCGCAGCATCGCCCTGGCCCGCGCCGGCGACCACGCGGGTGCGCACCGGGCCGACCGGCTGGCGTTCCGGCTGGCCGCCCAGCGCAACGACCGGCTCCGCGACGTCTACATCGACGGCATCGCCGCCCGCATCGACCACGAGGAGATGCGCCGCGAGGCGGCCCGCTTCGAGGGCGAGGCGTTGACCGACCCGCTGACCGGGCTGCCCAACCGGCGGCGGCTGGAGCGCTACATCGCCACCCTGGTCGCCCACGGCGACCGGGTGGTCATCGGCGTCTGCGACCTGGACGGCTTCAAGGCCGTCAACACCCGGCACGGGCACCACTCCGGCGACCTGGTGCTCCAGCGCATCGCCGGGGTGATCAACCGGGTGATGCGCCGGGGCGACTTCGTGGCCCGCTACGGCGGGGACGAGTTCGTGGTGGTGCTGCCCGGCGCCGGAATGACCGAGGCGGCCGAGGTGGGCCGCCGCATCGACGCCGCGGTGCGCACCGAGGACTGGGAGTCACTGGTCCCCGGCACGCCGGTCGGGGTCAGCGTCGGCTTCGCCGAGGTGGGCGCCACCGGTCCCGGCCTGCGCGACGCCCTCGGCACCGCGTTCGAGGCCGCCGACCGCGCGATGCTGGCGGCGAAGACCCGCCCCCGTGCCTCCTGACGCCTCGTCGGGCCCCGGGGTCAGCGGCGGGTCAGCTCGGTGTCGCCGGCCAGGCGGGCGGCGCGATCGGCCTCGGCGAGGGCGTCGAGGACCGCGTCCAGGTCACCGGCGAGCGCCAGGTCCAGGTTGTACGCGGTGTAGCCGATCCGGTGGTCGGTGATCCGGTTCTGCGGGAAGTTGTAGGTGCGGATCCGCTCGGAGCGGTCCACGGTGCGCACCTGCGCCTTGCGGGCGTCCGAGGCGGCCGCGTCGGCCTGCTCCTGGGCCGCCGCCAGCAGCCGGGCGCGCAGGATCCGCATCGCCTGCTCCCGGTTCTGCAACTGGGACTTCTCGTTCTGGCAGGAGACCACGATGCCCGTCGGCACGTGCGTGATCCGTACCGCCGAGTCGGTGGTGTTCACCGACTGGCCGCCGGGCCCCGACGAGCGGAACACGTCGATGCGCAGCTCGTTCGGGTCGATGGTGACGTCGACGTCCTCGGCCTCCGGCAGCACCAGCACCCCGGCGGCGCTCGTGTGGATGCGGCCCTGCGACTCGGTGACCGGTACGCGCTGCACCCGGTGCACGCCGCCCTCCCACTTGAGCCGGGACCAGACGCCGTTGCCGCCCTCGGGCACACCCTTGGTCTTGATCGCCAGCGAGACGTCCTTCACCCCACCCAGGTCCGAGTCCTGGGCGTCGATCACCTCGGTGAGCCAACCGCGCCGCTCCGCGTAGCGGGTGTACATCCGCAGCAGGTCGCCGGCGAACAGCGCGGACTCCTCGCCGCCCTCGCCCGCCTTGATCTCGACGATCACGTCCTTGGCGTCGTGCGGGTCGCGCGGGATCAGCAGCTCCGCCAGCCGCTGCTCCAGCGCCGGCAGGCTCTCCGCGATCGACTCGGCCTCAGCGGCGAAGGACGCGTCCTCGGCGACCAGCTCCCGGGCGGCGGCGAGGTCGGCGCGGGCCTGCTCCAGCTCCCCGGCCGCCTTGTGCAGCGGGACCAGCTCGGCGTACCGGCGGCCGACCCGGCGGGCGGTGTTCTGGTCGGCGTGGATGGCCGGGTCCGCCAGCCGCTTCTCCAACTCGGCGTACTCGTCGAGGAGGGCGGCCAGGCGCTCGCTGCTCATGCGGGGGAGGCTCCTTCGACGGGGACGGGGCAGGACCAGGGGGAATACGGACGGCGCCCGCGTCCGGCACGAAACCGGACGCGGGCGCCGAACGAGGAGCTACTTGGCCTTCTTGGCCTGAACCTTGGCGTACTTCTGCTGGAACTTCGCCACCCGGCCCGCGGTGTCCAGGACGCGCTGCTTGCCGGTGTAGAACGGGTGGCAGGCGCTGCAGGTCTCGACGTGGATCGAGCCGCCCTTGGCGGTGCTGCGGGTGGTGAACGTGTTACCGCAGGAGCAGCTGACCTCGGTGGTCACGTACTCCGGGTGGATGTTGGACTTCATCTCGCCTCGGTCCTCTCGTGGATGGTCGCCGGGTCGCCGTCGGTGTCCGTCGCGGCGCGCGACGGGCTCGGGCGTGAACCGGAACCGGTGGCCGATTGACCAGTGTGCCATGGGCGTACGCCGACCCGGCAGTCGGGCCGCACGGCTGGTCCGGCATCGACAACGCACGCCCCACCTGCTGCATTCCCGACGCCTGGCCGGGCATTCGTCCCGGCACGGCCGCCGTCGGCGTCGTGCCCCGCCCGGGGCACGCGGCGCGGACGGCGGGGACCGCCGACGACGTACGACACGGAGGAGCCGATGGCCCGCCTGATCGCCACCCGGGGACTGCCCGCCTCCGGCAAGACCACGTTCGCCCGGACCCTCCAGCCCTCCGTGGTCCGCGTCAACCGCGACGACCTGCGCCGCATGCTGCACGGCGAGCGGCTGTTCACCCAGTGGGCGGAGTGGCAGGTCACCGTCGTGCAGCGGGCGCAGGTCGAGGCGCTGCTGCGGGTCCACGCCGACGTCTGCGTCGACGACACCAACCTGCGGTCGCGGACCCTGCGCGACTGGGCCGACCTGGCCGCCCGGCACGGCGCCGGGTTCGAGGTGCACGACTTCACCGACGTGCCGCTGGCGGAGTGCCTGCGCCGCGACGCCGCCCGCCCCGAGGCCGACCGGGTCGGCGAGGCGTGGATCCGCCGGCTGCACGAGCGCTACCTGGAAGGTCGTACGCTGCCGCTGCCCGTGCCGCAGGCCCGGACGGGGCGGCCCGCCACGGTGCACGCCCCGTCGACCGAGCCGCCGGAGATCGTCCTGGTGGACATCGACGGCACGGTCGCGCTGAACGTCTCGCGCAGCCCGTACGACATGACCCGGGTCGCCGAGGACGAGCCCAACCCGGCGGTGATCGCGGCGGTCCGGGCGATGCACGCCGCCGGATACGGCGTGGTGTTCTGCTCGGGCCGGGACGCCACCGCGCGCGCCGCCACCGAGGCGTGGCTGGCCCGGCACGTCCGGGTCCCCTACCTCGGCCTGCACCTGCGCGCCGTCGGCGACAGCCGGAAGGACTCCGTGGTCAAGCGGGAGATCTACGAGCGCGAGATCGCCGACCGCTACCGGGTGGTCGGCGTCTTCGACGACCGTCAGCAGGTGGTGCGGATGTGGCGCGCCCTCGGCCTCACCGTCTTCCAGGTGGCCGAGGGCGACTTCTGAGCGGTCGCGGGTGTGAGGAAGGGCACCTTCCCATCGCCTGGGCGACAGGAAGGTGCCCTTCCTTGCATCTCAGGCGGCGGGAGCCGCGGCGGCGGCCGTCAGGGTGACGGTGGCCTCCGCCCGCGCGCCGTTGACCGCGACGGCGAGCTTGACCTGCGCGCCGGGGCGCAGGGCGGTGAGCTTGCCGGTGGCCGGGTCGAAGCGGGCCACGTGCCAGGGCTTCAGCCCGAGGATCGAGCCGACGTGCACGTTCGGCGAGGCGGACCAGTCCGCGCTCACCGGCGCCGCCACCGGCACCGTACGCCCGCCGGGCTGGGTCACCGTGGCGGTGACCGTCGCCGGGGCGCCGACCGCGACGCTGGCCGGGGCGGTCAGCGTGAGCGCGTCGACGTGTGCGTGCGTCTCGGCGCTGACCCAGCGTGGGCCCTCGACGAGGGGGTTGCGCCGGGCCCGGTCGGCCTCGGCCGGGCTCACCGGGTCCACCCCGAACTCCGTCCACCCGGTGAAGCCGCCCTGGTCGGCGGGGGTGGAGGGGTTCTTGCCCGAGTTGCCGTTGATCAGGTACGGCACCCCGTCGACCCGGTCGGCGTGGAAGGTGCCGACGTGCCCGCCGACGAACGCGGCGCCCTTGCCGGTGCGGTGCTGGAAGTCGGCCAGCCACTGCTCCAGCAGCGCCGCCTCCTTCCGGTCGCCGAGCTGGCTGGCCTTGGCCGGGCTGGGGTCGCGCGGCGGGTGGTGGTGCAGCACGACCACCGAGCCGACGGCCGGGTCACCGGCCGCCGAGTCGAGCGCCTCGCGCAGCATCCGCACCTGGTCGAAGCCGCCGCCGCGCAGCGAACCCGTCGACGAGTTCAGCGTGACGAACCGGGTGCCCTTGTGGTCGAAGGTCCGCTCGGTGTCACCGAAGGCGGCCCGGAAGTTGGCGATCGGGGCGCCCATGATCTCGTGGTTGCCGGGCACGTAGTAGTACGGCAGTTCCCCGCCGAGTTCCTCGTCCAGCAGCCGCTTGGCGAGCGCGAAGTCCGCCGGGTAGGCGGTGTCCACGAAGTCGCCGTTGATCACCAGGAAGTCCGGCTTCGCGGCCTTGACCTCGCGGAGCGTACGGCGGGCCTGGGCGACCAGGTCGCTGTCCGGGTTCGCCGCGACGAACTGCGCGTCGGACAGGACGGCGAAGCGCCAGGGCGCCCCGTCCACCGTGCCGTCGCGCAGCACCACCCGGTCGGTGCGCGGCTTCTCGGCCGGCGCGTCGACCGTCGGCGGCACCTTCGCCACCAGGTCGTCGATGATGACCTCGCTGCGGTACTGCGCGGCGGCGTTGGTCTCCGCCACGTAGAACCGGCGGACCCGCACCGGGTACTGCACCCCGGCGGGGACCGCGAACTCGACGTACTTCCAGCCCGTCCAGGTGATCAGCGGGCCGCGCAGCACGTGCTGGGTGTCCTGGGCGTCGTGCAGGTGCAGGCTGGGCCACTCCCCCGTGCCGTTGCCGTGGATCCACATGCCGAACGCCTGCGGCTGGCCGGCGACCTCGATCCAGGCGGGCGGGTCCGCGTACGCGGCCCGGGTGCCGGTGGACTGGCTGAAGTCGTACGTCATCTTCAGGCCCGTGCCGGTGCGGCCCGCCGCGGGCGCGACCGCGCCGCTGGCCCGCGCCTGGCTGAACTTCCAGGCCGCCGCGTCGTC
This sequence comes from Micromonospora sp. NBC_01740, assembly GCF_035920365.1. NCBI lineage: Bacteria > Bacillati > Actinomycetota > Actinomycetes > Micromonosporales > Micromonosporaceae > Micromonospora > Micromonospora sp. NBC_01740. Next base: position 265,165 of record NZ_CP109150.1, read on the forward strand.
GAAGCCGGCCACCGGCACGTCGGTCAGCCCGACGGTGACCGGCAGGACGGTGCTGCTCCGGCCAACGTGGACGGTGACCAGCGCCGAGCCGGTGTCCCGCAGGGCGGTGACGGCGAGGTTGCCGTCGGCGGTCGGCGCGATCTTCAGCAGGTCCTTGTCGTAGTCGAGCTTCAGGTCGGCCGGCTCGATGGGGGCGGTGTTGCCCTCGGCGTCGTAACCGACGACGCCGAACAGCGCGCTGCCCTCGGCACCGGTCAGGCCGACCCGGTCCACCGTGGAGTCGATCCGGGCCAGCGGCCCGAGCACGGTCAGGTCGAGGGTGCCACGGGCCGCGCCCCGCGAGGCGGTGACCGTGGTGCTTCCGGGCAGGAGGGCCCGGAAGCGGCCCTTGCCGTCGACGACGCCGTGCACCGCCGGGTTGGCCCGCCACGTCGGCGCGCCGGCCGCCGGGCCGTACGTCTCGTCGTGGCCGGCGGCGGTGAGCTGGCGGGTCAGGCCGGGGAAGACGCGGTCGGGCCGGCCGCCGCGCACCGGCGCGACGCCGGGAGCGGTGGTCGGGTCGCTGGCGGTCTCCAGCCAGTACCCGGTGAGCCGGCCGCTGCCCTTGGGCGCGTAGATGGCCAGGCCGTTGGGCACGGCCCGCTCGCTGCCGTCGGACGGGCTGTTCTCCACCTGCACGGCCGCCGCACCCGGTTCCCGGGCGAGCAGCGTCGAGGAGCCGCCGCCGTCGAGGTTGAGGGCATGGTGGGCGCCGAGTTCGGCCATCATGCGGCCCATCTCGGTCTGGGTGACGCCCCGGCTGTCGACCTGCCGACCGTCCACAGTCATCATGATCATGCGCCGGCCGTCGGCGGAGAAGCCGACGGACGTGCGCGGGGCCAGCGACGCGTCGGCGATGCTCTGCACCACCCCGTCGCGGACCAGCACGTTGCCGCCGCCGACGGCCGCGTGCAGGTTGCTGCCGTCGGCCGGCTTGGGCCGGTAGGCGACCGTCACCGCGTCGCCGGGACGCAGCCCGGCGAGGGCGTCCGCGCCGGCGTCGCGGCCGAGCAGCACGGTGGTGCCGGCCGGGACCGCCCCGCTTCCGGCCGTCCCGGCGACGGTGGCGACGCGGCCGTCGACCACCGTGACCTCCGTGACGCGGGCGGCGCCCTCGACCGCGCGTTGCCGGGTGTACGACCCCCAGAGCGCGGTGAACACGCCGATCCCGTTCGCCTGGATCATGTTGTTGAACTGGGTCAGCGTCACCGGACCGGTCGGCAGGGTCGCGGTGCCGTCAAAGTTCACCTCGATGACCCGGCCGAGCCCCTCGGTGGTGATCGCGACGGCGTTGCGGTGCCCGCTGACCGCGGACTGGACCAGTTGGCCGTCGCGGACGCCGACCCCCTGGGCGGCACCGGAGTTGTTGATGTCGAAGAAGTCGCCGTTGACGGCGGCAACCGCACGGGCCGCGTCGACGGCGCCGCGCAGCGGCTCGGCCCGGCTGACCGCGCCGGAATTGACGTAGTCCACGGTGAGGCCGCCGGTGAGGTCGGCGGTCAGCGCGTCCGCGCGCAGCCAGCCGTCGGCGTCGTACCGGTCGAAGGAGGTCAGGTTGAGGCCCGGGGCGACCGGGCGGGTGGTCTTCGCCGTCTCCAGCCCGCCGGCCGGCTCCACGCCGGTCGGGGCCGCGGCGGCCGACATGCTCGCGGCCGGATCGCCGGCGAGCGTCACGGAGCCTGCGGAGTACGAGGAGGCGCGCGGCGCGTCCTCGGCGGCGGTGAGGGACGGGTCGGTGGCCGGAGCGGGCGCACCGGCGTTCGCCGGCACGGTGCCGGCCAGGGTGAGCAGCGGCGTCAGCAGCAGGACGCCTGCGAGCCGGGCGGATCGTCTGCGGGTACGCATGGGCGACAGTCAACCGGACGATGAATAGAAGTTTCAATAGCTGCCGGCCAAAGCGAAGGAAAACTCCACCCTTCCGGCGGTCGTCCCCGCCATTGCCGACACCGCCCCCTCCGGAGCACGGGCCCTCGGAGCACGGGCCCCCGCACCGCACCTCCCCGCACCGCACCTCCCCGCACCGCACCGCACAAGCGGAGCCACAACCCGGCAGCACGTGCTGCGACCGCGCGCCCCGCCGCCACACCCACGGACCTCACGGCGCACCCACGGACCTCACCGCCGCACCCCACGGCCACACCGCGACATGTGCTCGAGGCCCCACGGCCACCCACACCGCGCGTGCGCTCGGTGGATCGCCCTGCGGCGTGCGCCCGGGGGCCGCCCTGCGGCGTGCGGCCCGGGACCGCACGACCACCCACATTCGGTCACGGAGAGTGGGCGACTCTGCGCCGCTCCACCCCTCGCTCCGTCCCCTTTGCTCTGCATCCATATCCGCACCGGACACGCCATGTAAGCGGCGCCTATGTGGATGCAGAGCAAAGGGGAACTGGAGGATGATGCGGCCGGATCGCACCCCACGACGAATTACCTGGTCACAGGCCCTCAGCAACGACGGCCGAGGCGACACGCTCTTCCCACGCCCAAATTCGGTCACGTAGAGTCACAACGAAGGCTCTTCGAGCCGAAGGTTACCGATCGTCACGGAAGCGAGCTGGCAAGGTGGATCGTCCGGCTGCCCGTCTGCGGTACGCAGCGCCCGACGCCCGGCACCCGACCGACGCACGGCACCCGGCACCCGGCACCGCACTGGCACCGGCACCGGCACCGGCACCGAAGCTCACCCACGAAACCGACGGGCAGGGACGCGAGAAGGGCACGGCCTCGTGGCCGTGCCCTTCTCGCTGTCTCACCCGGGGAGGGTCACTCCCCCGGCGTCGACTTGGCGATCTGCATCAGGAACTCGATGTTGGTGCGGGTCTGCTTGAGCTTGTCCAGCAGCAGGTCCAGCGCCGCCTGCGAGTCCAGCGAGTGCAGGACCTTCCGGAGCTTGTGGATGATGGCCAGCTCCTCCGGCGCGAGCAGGATCTCCTCCTTGCGCGTGCCGGACGGGTGGATGTCGATGGCCGGGAAGATGCGCTTGTCGGCGATCTTCCGGTCCAGCTTCAGCTCCGCGTTGCCGGTGCCCTTGAACTCCTCGAAGATGACCGTGTCCGCCATGGACCCGGTCTCCACCAGCGCGGTGGCGAGGATGGTCAGCGAGCCGCCGTTCTCGATGTTGCGGGCCGCACCCAGGAAACGCTTCGGCGGGTAGAGCGCGGTGGAGTCGATACCACCCGACATGATCCGGCCGCTGGCCGGCGCCGCCAGGTTGTACGACCGACCGAGGCGGGTCACCGAGTCGAGCAGCACGACCACGTCGTGGCCCAGCTCGACCAGGCGCTTCGCCCGCTCGATCGCCAGCTCGGCCACCGTGGTGTGGTCCTGCGGCGGACGGTCGAACGTCGCCGCGATGACCTCACCCTTCACCGACCGCTGCATGTCGGTGACCTCTTCGGGCCGCTCGTCCACCAGCACCACCATCAGGTGGCACTCCGGGTTGTTGTGCGTGATCGCGTTCGCGATGGCCTGGAGCACCATCGTCTTACCCGCCTTCGGCGGCGACACGATCAGCGCGCGCTGGCCCTTGCCGAGCGGCATGACCAGGTCGATGACCCGGGTGGTGAGGATGTGCGGCTCGGTCTCCAGCCGCAGGCGCTCCTGCGGGTAGAGCGGGGTGAGCTTGTAGAACTCCGGCCGGCGCTTCGCCTCGTCCGGCTCCATCCCGTTGATGGTGTCCAGCCGCACCAGCGGGTTGTACTTGTCCCGCCGCTGCTCGCCGTCGCGCGAGGCGCGCACCGCACCGGTGATGGCGTCGCCGCGCCGCAGGCCGTACTTCTTGATCTGCGACATGGAGACGTAGACGTCGTTCGGGCCGGCCAGGTAGCCGGTGGTCCGTACGAACGCGTAGTTGTCGAGCACGTCGATGATGCCGGCCACCGGGACGAGCACGTCGTCCTCGCCGACCTGCGGCTCGCGCCCGCCGTCGCGCCCGCCATCGCGGCCATCGCGGCCACCGTCGCCGCCCTCGGCGCGCTCACCGCGGCCACGGCGGCGGTCCCGGAACCGGCTGCGCCGGCCACGCCGGCCACCGCTCTCGTCGTCGTCGCCGTCGTTGTCACGCTCGACGCGCTGGCCCCGGTCGCCGCGCTCGTTGCGGTCACGGTCGCCGCCCCGCTCGGCACGCTCGGCACGCTCGCCCCGCTCGTTGCGGTCACCGCGCTCGGCACGTTCGCCGCGGTCACCCCGCTCGTTGCGCTCGCCCCGCTCGGCACGGTCACCGCGCTCGGCACGGTCACCCCGCTCCGCGCGGTCACCGCGGTCCGCACGCTCGGCACGGTCACCGCGCTCGTTGCGGTCGCCGCGCTCGGCACGGTCGCCCCGCTCCGCACGCTCGCCGCGCTCGGCACGGTCGCCCCGCTCCGTACGCTCGCCGCGCTCGGCACGGTCGCCGCGCTCGGCACGGTCGCCGCGCTCGGCACGGTCGCCGCGCTCGGCGCGGTCACCGCGCTCACGGCCGCGGTCGGCACGCTCGCCGGCCTCGGCCTCGTCCGCGCGCGTCTCCGCCGGACGAACCTCCGCCGGACGGGCAGCCTCCGCCTCACGAGCCTCCACCGGACGGGCCTCCGCGGCCCGTGCCTCGGAGGTGGCGGCCCGGCTGCGCCGGGTCCGGCCACGGGGCTCGGCCTCGGCAGCCGCCGGCTCCGCCGGAGCCTGCTCCGCGGTACGCCGCCCGGCCGCCGGCCGCTCGGTGCTCTCGCGGACCTCGGCGTGGGCCTCTTCACGGGCGGGAGCGGCAGCGGCCTCGGCCCGCGGTCGAGGGGTCCCGGCGGTGGCGCCGCCCTGCCGCTCGGAGATCGCGCTGATCAGCTCGCCCTTACGCATGCGGGCCGTGCCCGAGATGCCGAGCGACGCGGCCAGGCTCTGCAGCTCCGGCAGCAGCATCGCCGACAGGCCGGTGCCGCTACGCCGACGACGGGCGGGGGCGGCGGCGGTGGTGGCATCGCCAGCGACGTTGGAAACATCCGACGTCACGTCGGTGGTGTCGCTCAATGGATTCCTTCCCTCGATAGGCCGGGACTGCCCGGAGTCGAAAACAAGGTGGCCGGGCGGCCTCGGTGCACCCGCCTCGCATGGACGCGTCGCGGGAGTCTGTGACACAGCAGCCGGTCGGTTTCCAGACTCACCGAAGGTCGGTGAGCAGGTCTCGCCGTCTGCGGCGACCTGTGAAGACTGCGGTGCGGCGTGGGCCTAGGCAGGGGTGACGGGCTGACCGCCGAGAGCTTCGGGGGTGCGCCGACCCGCAGGGAGATCGCATGCTTCGCGGCTGTGCTAAGTCTAGAGCGTAATCAACTCTTCCGACCTGCGGCAACAGGGTCCCGCTCTGCGTGTCCCAGTCTACCCCGGGCAACCTGTGCTCCGCGCCCGTCTGGATCCAACCGCCAGACCTCCCAGCCTGTTCCCGGGTCGAAGCCCTCGGGCGGGCCGGTCAGGGCCAGGACGGTCGGGCCCGCACCACTGACCACGGCGGCCACACCGGCCTCACGCAGCGCTTTCACCAGGGCGGCGCTGCCCGGCATGCCGTCGGCGCGGTAGTCCTGGTGCAGCCGGTCGACCGTGGCCGGCAGCAGCAGATTCGGGTCGGCGGTCAGCGCGTGCACCAGCAGCGCGGCGCGGCCCGCGTTCAGCGCCGCGTCGCCGTGGGGCACGGTGGCCGGCAGCGCGGCCCGCGCGGTGGCCGTCAGGCCACGCTCCGCCGGCACGAAGACCGTCGGGCGTACGCCGTCGGCGACCGGCAGCGACACCGCCCGGGCGCCGGAGGGCTCCGTCCAGGCCAGGGTGAAGCCGCCGAGCAGGCACGGCGCCACGTTGTCCGGATGGCCCTCGATCTCGGCGGCGAGGCGCAGCGCGGCGGCGTCGTCGAGCCGGGTCTCGCCGTCGGTGACCAGCGCACGGGCCAGCAGCACGCCGGCGACGATCGCCGCGGACGAGGAACCCAGCCCACGGGCCTGCGGGATGCGGTTGACGCACTCCACCGCCAGCCCGGGCGGCTGCCCGCCGAGCCCGTCGAAGGCCGCCCGCATGGCGCGGACGACCAGGTGCCGGTCGTCGGCCGGCAACTCCCCGGCGCCCTGCCCGGCCACGGTCACCGTGACGCCCCCCGCCGTCACCTCGGCGGCCACGTCGTCGTGCAGCGCCAGGGCGAGCCCCAGGGCGTCGAACCCCGGCCCCAGGTTGGCGCTGGTGGCGGGGACCCGGACCCGGACCGGGCCGGAGATGAAGTTCGTCGGCACGGGCTCATGGTAGGGCTGCGCACCGACGGGGCGGATCGCCGCCCGCCGGATGGGACCGGGCCCGACGGCCTCGTCACCGGACGGTGGTGGCGCCGCCGGTCCGTTAGCCTGGCCCGACCGACGGCGGCTGGAGGCGGGAATGCGCGAATTCGAGTACCTGGCGAGGACGGTCGTCTTCGAGGCGCCCACGGTGCTGGTGCTGCTGGTCGGGCTCGTACTGGCCGCGACGGCTGGGGGGCGGCTGCCCCGGAAGCCCCGGCTGCTGGCGCTGTCCGGGCTCGGCGTGCTGCTGGGCAGCGCACTGTTCAACGTGGCCTGGATCCTGCTGCTGTCCCGCGCGTTCAGTTTCGACTGGGGATATTCGAACTTCCGGCTCATGAACCTGGCCTACGGCGGGGTGCAGGCCCTGGCGTACCCGATCGGGACGGGTCTGCTGATCGCGGCGGTGCTGGTCGGGCGGCGGGCGGGCGGCGCGGAGGCCGGCCCGTTCGGCGGACGGCCGCTCGCCGGCGGCGGGCCGGTGCCGACCACCGCGCCGGGGCCCGTCGCCCAGCCGGTGCCGCCGACCGACCCGGGGTGGACCGTGGAGGGCGGGGCCGACGTGCCGGCGCAGTGGGGCGGTCGATCCCGGCCGGACACGCCGACGGGCGCCGGGACGGACCAGCCCTGACCGCCGGGCGGGACGGCGGGCGGCGCGAGCGCGCGGCGCTCGGAGTCGGCGGGCGGCGTGTGCGAGCGCGCGGCGCTCGGGCCGGCCGCCGCCGTCAGCGGGCGGCGCTCGGGGCCGGTTGCGCGGCCGGGTCCGTGAGCGAGAGCCGGCGCGTGGCGATCCGCCAGCCGACCGCGTAGACCACCGTGACCAGGCCGCAGCTGGCCAGCACCACCCGCTCGTCCACGGTGTCCACCACTGCGGCCACGGCGAGCTGGCTGACCGAGACGGCGAGCGTCGCCAGCATCATGTCGGTGGCGAAGACGCGGCCCCGCAGCCGGTCCGGCACCTCCCCCTGCAGGGCGAAGTTCGACATCACCCAGTTGCTGCCGCCCGCGAAGTGGGCGACGAAGACCAGGGCCAGCACCAGCGGGAACCAGTTTGCGACCGACGTGCCGAGGTAGGCCAGGCCGTAGAGGGACATCGACAGCGCCAGCCCGGGCAGCAGCCAGGCGCGGTTGGTCAGCACCCGGCGCATCAGGATCGGCCCGACGAGCGCCCCCGCCCCGCGGACCGCGAAGAGCAGCCCGGTGCCGACGGGGCCCACGCCGTACACGGCCGCGAGCAGCGGGAACACCGTCAGCACGCCGTTGCCGAGGCCCACCGCCGACTTCACGGTGACCAGCGCCAGCACCCTCGGCCGGTGCCCGATGTAGCCAAGCGCCTCCCGGATCGCCGGCCAGGTCCGCTGCACGGGCAGCTCCGCGTCGCGGGGCGCCTGCAACGGCCGGCGGATCAGCGTGGCCAGGCCCGCGGCGACCACCAGGCCCACCGCCGCCACCCAGAAGCAGGCGTACGGGCCGACGGCGGCGCTGAGCACGCCACCCAGGGAGGCGCCGACGACGGTCATGGTGCCCCAGGCCGAGCCCGCGACGGCGTTGCCGGCGGCCAGCTCGTCGGGGTCGAGCACGTTGGGCAGGGCCGCCTGGGCCGCCGGGGAGTAGAACGCCTTGGCGACCGCCACGACACCGATCCCGGCCATCGCCAGCCAGGCGGTCTCCGCGCTGCGGACGCCGAGCAGCAGCAGCACGCCGAACAGGGCCGCGACGTTCGAAACGATCATGATCTTGCGCCGGTCGAACCGGTCCGCGATCGTGCCCGTGTACGGCAGCAGCAGCGCCACGATCCCGGTGTCGACGGCGAGCACCAGCGCGCCCCACACGCCGCTGCCGGTCAGGTCCGGCAGCAGCACCAGCAGCGGCACCATGACGAACCAGTCGGCGCCGAAGACCACCAGCTCGGCGAGGAACAGATTGCGGAAGTTGCGGTTGTGGGTGAGGACCGAGACGGTGGACGGCACGTTCGGGACCCTACCGGGCGGTGACCGGCGGGCCAGGCGTACGGCGGGTACCTGACCGAACGCGAACACCCCCGGCGGGTGGGACCCGTCGGGGGTGTTCGCGCACTGCCGTTACTCGGCCGGCGGCAGCGGGGACGTGCGGCTCTTCGGCAGCCGCAGCACCTCGAACTGGTCGGTGCCGTCCACCAGCGCGCCCGACGGCGTCGGCCGGGACGCCGGGGCGTCGGTGGCCTCCGTGCCGGCGGTGGACGGGGCGCCCCCGGCGGGCACCGGGACCGGCTCGGCGGCGGGCGCCCCACCGTCGTCGCCGGCCGGCTCGCCGTCGCCCGTGCCGGTGGCCGGGGCCACCCCGCCGGAGCGGCGGGCCCGACGGGCGCGGAACGACTCCTTGGTGTTCTCCGCCATGGCGTAGAGCGTCGGCACCAGGATCAGGGTGAGCAGCGTCGAGCTGAGCAGCCCGCCGATCACCACGATCGCCAGCGGCTTGGAGATGAAGCCGCCCTCCCCGGTGAGGCCGAGCGCCATCGGCAGCAACGCGAAGATGGTGGCGATCGCCGTCATCAGGATCGGCCGCAGCCGGCGCCGGCCGCCCTCGACCACCGCCTCCTGGACCCCCATGCCCTGGGCCCGGTACTGGTTGACGAGATCCAGCAGCACGATCGCGTTTGTCACCACGATGCCGACCAGCATGAGCACGCCGATCAGCGCCGGCACACCCATCGGGGTGCCGGTGGCCAGCAGCAGGCCGATCGCGCCGGTCGCCGCGAACGGGATGGAGATCAACAGGATCAGCGCCTGGACCAGGCTCCGGAACGTCGCCACCATGATCAGGAAGACGATCGCGATGGCGGCGAGCACGGCCAGGCCCAGGTCGGCGAAGGCCTCCTCCTGGTCGGCGCTGACGCCGCCGATGGCGAAGGTCGCCCCCGGCACGTCGATGCCGTCCAGCTTCTTCTGCAGCTCCTGCGTGATGGCGCCGAGGTTCGAGCCGGTGGCCGTACCGGTGACGGAGACGCTGCGCTCGCCGTCGATCCGGCTCACCTGCTGCGGGCCCTCGGTCTGGGTGACGTCGGCGATGTCGTCGAGCTTCACCGGCCCGACCGGCATCGCGCGCAGTTCCTCCACCGTGGTCGGCGGCTTGCCCGCGAACCGCAGCACCACGTCCCGCTGCCCGTCGTCGAGCGTGACCTGCCCCAGGGGCGAACCACGGAACGCCTGGGCCACCACCTGGCCGACGGCGGCCTCGGTGAGCCCGACCCGGCCGGCGGCGACCCGGTCGACGGTGACGTCGACGCGCGGCACCCGGGTGGCGAGGCTGGTGGAGACGTCCTCGACGCCCGCCAGCCCGGCCATCGCCGACCGGACCTCCTCGGCGGCCCGGGTCAGCGCCTCCGGGTCGGTGCCCTGGACGACCACCTCGATCTGGTTGGCCGCCGCCCCGCCCTGGCCGGCGCCGAAGCTGACCTCACCGACGGCCGGGCCCAGCGCGTCGAACTCCCGGCGCAGCTTCTCCCGCATCTCCTGGGCGTCGGTCCCGTCACCGAGGGCCAGCGACCAGTTGGCGACGTTGTTGCCGCCGCCGCCGAACGGGTTGTCCCCGCCGCCCGCCGTGACCTGGTACGTCTCGACGTCCTCGGTGCGCTCCAGCACGGCCTCGATCTGCTTGGCCGCCGCGTCGGTGCCGAGCAGGCCGGTGCCCGCCGGCAGTTCCTGGGTGATGCTCAGGGTGTCCTGGCCGGAGTCGTCGATGAAGTTGGTCTCCAGCTGGCGGGACAGGCCGAAGGTGCCGAACAGCACGAGCACGCCGAGCCCCAGCGTGATCCACCGGGTGGCCCGCTTGCGGGTGGCGAACCCGATCACCGGCAGGTACGCCCGCTGCAACGGGTTGCGCAGCTCCTTCTCCTCGGCCGCCCGACGCACCTCGGCGTCGTCCGCCGTGCCGCTCGGCGGCTTCAGGAACCAGTACGCGAGCACCGGGATGACGGTCAGCGAGACCAGCAGCGAGGCGAGCAGGGCCACCGTGACAGTGATCGCGAACGGCGCGAAGAGCTGCCCGACGAAGCCGCCCACCAGGGCGATCGGCGCGAAGACGGCGACCGTGGTGAGGGTGGACGCGGTCACCGCGCCGGCCACCTCGCGGACGGCGGCGAGGATCGCCTGCCGCTTCGGCTCGCCGTACTCCAGGTGTCTCTTGATGTTCTCCAGCACGACGATCGAGTCGTCGACCACCCGGCCGACCGCGATGGTGAGCGCGCCGAGAGTGAGCAGGTTGAGCGAGTAGTCGCCGATCCAGAGGGCGATCAGGGCGACCACCACCGAGAGCGGGATGGAGACCGCGGTGACCACGGTGGAGCGGACCGACAGCAGGAAGACCAGGATGACGATGACGGCCATGACCAGGCCCAGCAGGCCCTCGGTGGTCAGGCTCTCGATCGACTTCTCGACGAAGGGCGCCTGGTCGAAGACGACGGTCAGCTCGGCGCCGGAGGCCTCCCGCAGGTCGGCGAGGCGGTCCCGGATCTCGTGGGAGATCTCCACGGCGTTGCCGTCCGGAGAGGCGGTGACCGCGATGCCCAGGCTGTCCTTGCCGTTGGTGCGGGTGATCGCGGTGGCCGGGGCGAGCTGCTGCTCGACGGTGGCCACGTCGCCGAGGCGGACCGGGGCCGCCCGGCCCGTCGCCGGCGCGACCACGACGCCCCGGAGGTCGTCCAGCGTGGCGAGCCGGGTGCCGACCTGCACCGGGAGCGCGCGGGTGCCGTCGGTCACCGCGCCGGCCGGCACCGTCACGCCGTTGGTCTTCAACGCCGCGCCGAGGGCGGTCGGCTGGAGCTTCGCCGCCGCCAGCTTGGCCGGGTCCGGGGTGACCACCACGACGTCGTCGCGGGCGCCGGTCAGGTCGACCGTCCGCACCCCCTCGATCGCCTCCAGCTCGGGCACCACCGTGGCGCGCAGCTTCTCCGCGAGGACGCGCTGGTCGTCACCGCCGGAGGCGGCGAGCACCACCGCGGGCAGGTCGTCGGTGCTGCCGGCGATGACCTGCGGGTCGACTCCCTCGGGCAGCTGCGCGTCGATCCGGTTGAGCGCGGTCTGCATCTTGTTGACCACGTCGTCCAGGTCGGTGCCGAACTCGTACTGGACCTGGACGGTCGTGGAGCCCTCGCGGGAGGTCGAGGTGACCTGGTCCAGCCCCGGGATGCCCTGGAGGGCGTTCTCGATCGGCTCGGTGACCTGCGACTCGACGACCTCGGGCCCGGCGCCGGGGTAGACCGCCACGATGAAGGCCGCCGGGAACTCCAGCGACGGCAGGAGTTGCTGCTTCAGTGACGGTACGGCGAACGCCCCGAACAGCGTGGTCACCACCGCGATGAGGGCGATCAGCCCTCGGTTGGCGAGGCTGAATCTGGCGAGCAGCGACATCGGCGTGACTCACTCCTGGAAAGGCGATTGGCGGGGGTACGGATTCTCCCCCACCCGGCCCGACCGGCCCCGGTCGGCCCTGCCCCAGTCCGATGCACAGGACTCGTATGCGCCGCCCCGGTTTTCCTCCCGTCGGCCTCGGCCGGCGCCGATCCGCCGGCGGCTCAGACGAGGCCGATCCGCTGGCGGCTCAGGCGAGGTCGAGGCAGCGGGCGGCGGCCAGCGGGTCGTTGGCGATGGTGGTGGGCACGGGCGCGGTGGAGATCGCCCACTCCGGGTCCTTCAGGCCGTGGCCGGTGACCGTGCAGACCACCGTCGAGCCGGCCGGGACCCGACCGGCGGCGGCCTGCTGGAGCAGGCCGGCCACGCTGGCCGCGCTGCCCAGCTCGACGAAGACCCCGACCTCGCGGGCCAGCAGCCGGTACGCGGCCAGGATCTCCCGGTCGGTGACGGCGGCGATCAGCCCGCCCGAGGAGTCCCGGGCGTCGAGCGCCCTGGTCCAGCTCGCCGGGTTGCCGATCCGGATGGCGGTGGCGATCGTGGACGGCTCGCGGACCACCTCCCCGGTGACGATCGGGGCGGCGCCGGCGGCCTGGAAGCCGTACATCTTCGGGGCCCGGGTGGCGTTGCCGTCCCGCAGCTCCTCCGAGTAGCCCATCCAGTAGGCGGAGACGTTGCCGGCGTTGCCGACCGGCAGGCAGTGGATGTCGGGCGCGTCACCCAACGCCTCGACGATCTCGAACGCGGCCGTCTTCTGGCCGTGCAGCCGGTCGATGTTGACCGAGTTGACCAGGGCGACCGGGTAGTCCTGCGCGAGCTTGGCGGCCAGCGACAGGCAGTCGTCGAAGTTGCCGGTGACCTGGAGCAGCTTCGCCCCGTGCACGAGCGCCTGGGCCAGCTTGCCCAGCGCGATCTTGCCCTGCGGCACGAGCACCGCGCAGGTCAGGCCGGCGCGGGCCGCGTACGCCGCCGCGGAGGCGCTGGTGTTGCCGGTGGAGGCGCAGATGATCGCCTTGTTGCCGGCCTCGACCGCCTTGGAGACCGCGAGGGTCATGCCCCGGTCCTTGAACGAGCCGGTCGGGTTGGCGCCCTCCACCTTCAGGTGCACGTCGCAGCCGAGCCGGGCGGAGAGCACCGGCGCGGGCAGCAGCGGCGTGTTCCCCTCGTGCAGGGTCACGACCGGGGTGGCGTCGGTGACCGGCAGCCGGTCCCGGTACGCGTCGATCAGACCCCGCCACATGTCGTTCTCCCTCGCCTCTACCGTCCCGCCGAGTCGGGTACGCCTCCAGCCTGGACCAGTCTCGCCGTGTGCCCGCCGGCGCACCCGCAGTTAACCATCAGGCGAGACGCGGAAGCGCTCGCCCCGCCGGGCCGGGACAGCGGACGGGCCCAGGCGCGCCCGACCCGCACCGCCGGCGGTCGCGGGCCGGCCCGCTCCCGTCACCGGGGCCCTGCGGACGGACCGCTCAGAGCCCGCCCTCGACCCGCAGCACGCTCGCCACCGAACGGACGATGTCCAGTCCGCGCAGCTCCCGCACGGTGGCGGCGAGCGCCGCGTCCGGCGCCACGTGGGTGACGATCACCAGGTCGGCGTCCTCGCCCCGGCCGGTCGCGCCGCCGCCCGCCGGGCCCTGCCGCACGGTGGCGATCGACACGTCGTGCCGGGCGAACACGCCGGCCACCGCCTCCAGCACACCCGGCCGGTCGGCCACGTCGAGGCTGATGTGGTAGCGGGTCAGCGCCTCCCCCATGGGCCGCACCGGCAGGTCGGCGTACGCGCTCTCGCTGGCCGACCGCACCCCGGCGAGCCGGTTGCGGGAGACCGCCACCACGTCGCCCAGCACCGCGCTGGCGGTCGGCGCGCCGCCCGCGCCCCGGCCGTAGAACATCAGCGGCCCGGCCGCCTCGGCCTCGACGAAGACCGCGTTGAACGCGTCGCCGACGCTGGCCAGCGGGTGGCCCAGCGGGATCATCGCCGGGTGCACCCGCACGCTGACCGTCTCCCGGCCGGCGGCGTCGGCGCCCCGGGCGGCGATGCAGAGCAGCTTGATGGTGCAGCCCATCGCCTTGGCGCTGGCCACGTCGGCCGCCGTGACCTCGGTGATGCCCTCCCGGTGCACGTCGGCCGCGCCGACCCGGGTGTGGAACGCCAGCGAGGCGAGGATGGCCGCCTTGGCCGCCGCGTCGAAGCCCTCCACGTCGGCGGTCGGGTCGGCCTCGGCGTAGCCCAGCTCGGTGGCCTCCTCCAGCGCCTCCGCGAAGCCGGCGCCGGTGGCGTCCATGGCGGAGAGGATGAAGTTGGTGGTGCCGTTGACGATGCCGGTGACCCGGTTGATCCGGTCGCCGTGCAGCGACTCGCGCAGCGGGCGCAGCAGCGGGATCGCCCCCGCCACGGACGCCTCGTAGTAGAGGTCGCCGCCGCCCTCGGCCGCCGCGTCGTGCAGGGCGGCGCCGTCCTCGGCGAGCAGCGCCTTGTTGGCCGTGACCACGCTCTTGCCGGCCCGCAGCGCCTCCACCAGCCAGCCCCGCGCCGGCTCGATGCCGCCGACCACCTCGACGACCACGTCCACGTCGTCGCGCTTGATCAGCCCCAGCGCGTCGGTGGTGAACAGGGTCGGGTCGACGGGCAGGTCGCCCCGGTCACGGCCGAGACGGCGTACGGCGATGCCGGCGATCTCCAGCGGGGCGCCGATCCGGGCGGCGAGGTCGGCCGCCTGCTCGTGCAGCAGCCGGACCACCTCGCTACCGACCGTGCCGCAGCCGAGCAGTGCCAGGCGCACAGGTGATGTCATCGGTGTCGCGGCGTGGATACCCCGGCCTCCAGGCAGGGGAGGAAACGCCGCTCCCTCCCCTCGGTGAGTGTTCTCAGACCGGTAAGATATGAGGCGTGGGTGAGGTAGTGAAGCGGGCGTACAAGTACCGCTCTTATCCATCCCCTGAGCAGACCGAACAGTTGAACCGGACGTTCGGATGCGTGCGTCTGGTCTACAACCGGGCGTTGGCAGCGCGCACCCGGGCATGGGCCAACGACCGGCAGCGCACCAGCTACGTGCAGTCCTCGGCGTGGCTGACGGATTGGAAACGCACCGACGACCTGGCGTTCCTCAACGAGGTGTCGTCGGTGCCGTTGCAGCAGACGCTGCGACATCTGCAAAGCGCTTTCGCCGCCTTCTGGGACAAGCGCGCCCGATACCCCCGATTCAAGTCCAAGCGCAAATCGCGCGCGTCGGCGGAGTACACCCGGTCGGCGTTTCGCTGGCGCGACGGTCGGCTCACCTTGGCGAAAATGCACGCGCCGCTGGCTGTCGTGTGGTCCCGGCCCCTGCCCGAAGGCGCGAATCCGTCCACGGTGACGGTGTCCCGAGACACGGCCGGTCGCTGGTTCGTGTCCCTGCTGGTGGAAGACCCGACCGTCGTGCCGCTGCCGCCCTCGTCCAGCGTGGTCGGTGTGGACGCCGGCCTCACCAGCCTGGTGACCCTTTCCACCGGAGATAAGGTCACCAACCCGCGTCACGCGCGCGTCGAGCGGCGGAAGCTGGCCATAGCGCAGCGGAACCTGTCCCGTAAGGAAAAGGGGTCCGCGAACCGGGCCAAGGCCCGTGTCAAGGTGGCCCGTATCCATGCCCGCATCGCCAACCGGCGACGCGATCATCTGCACAAGCTGAGCACTCGACTCATCCGCGAGAACCAAACGGTCATGATCGAGGATCTCACCGTACGCAACATGCTTCGCAACCATCGGCTGGCCCGGGCCATCTCCGATGCGGCCTGGTCGGAACTGCGCAACATGCTGGAGTACAAGGCAGCCTGGTACGGCCGCACCGTGATCGCCATCGACCGGTTCTACCCGTCGTCGAAGACCTGCTCGGCGTGCGGACGCATCAACACCAAACTCACCCTCGGCGTCCGCGTCTGGACGTGCCCCAGCTGCGACACCACGCACGACCGGGACGTCAACGCCGCCAACAACATTCTCGCCGCAGGGCTTGCGGAGAGGTAAAACGCCTGTCGAGCTGACGTAACACCTCACGGGATTCTCCCTACGGGCAGTCGGCGACGAAGCAGGAACACCTTCGGGCGACCGAAGGAGCCCCCGCCCATCAGGGCGGCGGAGGATGTCAACCCACGTCCAATGCCAGCAGGTCCTCTTCGGTCTCCCGCCGGACGATCAGGCGCGCCTGGCCGTCGCGCACCGCGACCACCGGGGGGCGGGGCACGTGGTTGTAGTTGCTGGCCATGCTCCGGCAGTAGGCACCGGTGCCCGGCACCGCGACAAGATCTCCGGGCTGCACGTCGGCGGGCAGGAATTCATCCTTCACCACGATGTCCCCGGACTCACAATGCTTTCCCACCACGCGGGCGAGCATCGGCTCGGCGGTCGACGCCCGGGACGCCAGCGTCGCGGAGTAGGACGCGTCGTAGAGCGCGGTGCGGATGTTGTCGCTCATCCCGCCGTCGACGCTCACGTAGGCACGACGCCCGTCCGCTGCGTCACCACCAGTGCCTACCGGCACGGACTTGACCGTGCCGACCTCGTAGAGGGTGAACACGGCCGGCCCGACGATCGCCCGACCCGGCTCGATCGACAGGTGCGGGACCGCCAGCCGCTCGGCGGCGCACTCGGCCTCGACGATCCGGCGCAGCCGCTTCGCGAGGTCCTGCGGGGCGGCCGGGTCGTCCTGCGTCGTGTACGCGATGCCGAAGCCACCGCCGAGGTCCAGCTCGGGCAGCTCCACCCCGCGCGCGTCGCGGATCTGCGCCTGGAGGCCGAGCACCCGGCGGGCGGAGACCTCGAAGCCGCTGGCGTCGAAGATCTGCGAGCCGATGTGCGAGTGCAGGCCGCGCAGCTCCAGCACGCCCTCGTCGAGCACCCGGAAGGCCGCCTCGGCCGCCGCCCCGCCCGCGAGGGAGAAGCCGAACTTCTGGTCCTCGTGCGCGGTGGCGATGAACTCGTGGGTGTGCGCCTCGACGCCGACCGTGACCCGGATCATCACCCGGGGGCGGACGCCCCGCTCACGGGCGAGCGCGGTGAGGCGGCCGATCTCGTCGAACGAGTCGAGGATGATCCGGCCGACCCCGGCGTCGAGCGCCCGGCTCAGCTCGGTCACCGACTTGTTGTTGCCGTGGAAGCCGATCCACTCGGGCGGCATCCCGGCCGACAGCGCGGTGGCCAGCTCGCCCCCGGTGCACACGTCGAGGTGCAGGCCCTCCTCGGCGATCATCCGGACCACGGCCCGGCAGAGGAAGGCCTTGCCGGCGTAGTAGACGTCGACGCCGTCGAAGGCGGTGCGGAAGTCCCGGGCCCGGGACCGCAGGTCGTCCTCGTCGAGGACGTACACCGGGGTGCCGAACTCGGCCGCGAGGTCGCGGACGCCGAGGCCGGCCACGGCGAGCACGCCGTCGCCGTCGCGGGTGACGTTGCGCGGCCACAGCTGCGGCACCAGGGCGTTGACGTCGACCGGGGTACGCAGCCAGGACGGCCCCCGGCTGCCGATGTCACCGTGCAGCGCACCGGCCTCGTGAGCACGCATCTCAGCTGTCTCCGCTTCGCGACTGCGGGGCTCGCAAGCTCACTCCTCGCGCTCGCACGGCGCTCACATCCTTTCCGGGGCCGAGACGCCCAGCAGGCGCAGGCCGTTGGCGATCACGGTGCGGGTGGCGTCGTTCAGCCAGAGCCGGGCCCGGTGCAGGTCGGTGGTCTCCTCGTCGCCGCGCGGCAGGATCCGGCACTCGTCGTAGAACCGGTGGTAGGCCCCGGCCAGCTCCTCCAGGTAGCGGGCCACCCGGTGCGGGCCGCGCAGCTCGGCCGCCGCAGCGACCACGGCGGGGAACTCGGCGAGCGCCTTGAGCAGCTCGTTCTCCTTCTCGTGGCCGAGCAGATCGGGGCGGAACGCCTCGGCGTCGCCCCGGGTCAGCCCCACCTCGGCGGCGTTGCGGCCCACGCTGGCCGTCCGGGCCGCCACGTACTGCACGTAGTAGACCGGGTTGTCGCGGGTGGCCCGGGTCCACAGCTCGACGTCGATGTCGATCGGGGAGTCGCTGGAGTAGCGGGCGAGCGCGTAGCGGGAGGCGTCCACGCCGATCGCGTCGACCAGGTCCTCCAGGGTCACCACCGTGCCGGCCCGCTTGCTCATCCGGACCGGGGCGCCGTCGCGGACCAGGTTGACCAACTGGCCGATCAGGATCTCCAGGCTGCGCTCCGGGTCGTCGCCGAAGCAGGCGGCCATCGCCTTCATCCGGCCGATGTAGCCGTGGTGGTCGGCGCCCAGCATGATCACGACGCGGTCGAAGCCGCGCTCCCGCTTGTCGAGGTAGTAGGCGCAGTCGGCGGCGAAGTAGGTCCACTCGCCGTTGGACTTGCGCAGCACCCGGTCCTTGTCGTCGCCGAAGTCGGTGGTGCGCAGCCAGGTCGCGCCGTCCGACTCGTAGAGGTGGCCCTGGTCACGCAGCCGCTGGAGGGCCAGGTCCAGCTCGCCCCGGTCGTGCAGGTCCTTCTCGTTGAAGTAGGTGTCGAACTCCACCCCGAAGCCGCGCAGCGAGGACTTGATCTCGGCGAACATGAGCTGCACGCCCTCGACCCGGAAGACCTCATGGGCGGCGGCGTCGTCCAGCTCCAGCACGTCGGGTCGGGCACCCCGGACGGCGTCGGCGATCTCGCTGATGTACGCACCGGCGTACCCGTCCTCGGGGGCCGGCTCGCCCTTCGCGGCGGCGAGCAGCGACCGGGCGAACCGGTCGATCTGGGAGCCCGCGTCGTTGAAGTAGTATTCCGTCCCGACCTCGGCGCCGGTGGCGCGCAGGAGCCGGCTCAACGCGTCGCCGACGGCCGCCCAGCGGACGCCGCCGATGTGCACCGGGCCGGTCGGGTTCGCCGAGACGAACTCCAGGTTCATCCGCTGCCCGGCGAGCCGGTCGCTGCGCCCGTACGCCTCGCCCGCCTCGACGATCGTGCGGGCGAGCTGGCCGGCGGCGGCCGCGTCGAGCCGGATGTTGAGGAAGCCCGGGCCGGCGATCTCCACCGACTTGACCCCCGGGGCCCGGCCGAGCTGCTCGGCGAGGGCCGTGGCCAGCTCGCGCGGCGGGACGCCCACCTTCTTGCTGAGCTGGAGGGCCAGCGTGGAGGCGTAGTCGCCGTGCTCGGGGCTGCGAGGTCGCTCGACCGCCGTCCGCTCCGGCAGGGCGGAGCGGTCCAGGCCACGCTCGGTGAAGACGGCGTGGGCTGCGGATAGGACGACCTCGGCGAGTTCTGCGGGAGTCACTGATCCATGTTATCGGGGGTAGACTCGGCACCCGCGGCGGCGACCCAGTGTGTGAGACCGGCCCGCCGGATCCCCTGACCGACCGACCTGACGAGGCACGATGAGCATCAGCACACCGGGTGGCGGCCCCGAGCGGCGCCCGAACGTGGTCAGCACCGGCAAGAAGCCGGCAGCGGGCCGGCCGGCAGCAGGCGCCAAGACCGGGTCCGGCGGCGCCAAGCCCGGTTCCACCGGCGCGAAGACCGGTTCCACCGGCGCCAAGGCCGGGTCCGGCAAGCCGACGGGCACCCGCCCCGGCGCCGGGGGCAAGGGCCGCAAGCCCATCACCCCGGTGAAGGTGAGCCAGGGCCGCTCATGGGGGCCGATCGCGCTCTTCGTCGCCGTGGGTGTGCTGGCCGTGGCGATCATCGGCTACGGCGCCTGGGCGACGTTCCAGGGCGCCAAGCCCTGGGAGGACCGGGCGGACGCGATCGACGGCATCGTCAACTTCCGCGAGAAGGACAAGGACCTCGTGTCCGGCGGCAACCACAAGACGGGGCCCCTCACCTACACGGTGCTCCCGCCGGTGGCCGGCCCCCACAACGCGGCCTGGCAGAACTGCATGGGCGACGTCTACCCCGCCCAGATCGCCAACGAGCACGCGGTGCACAGCCTGGAGCACGGCACGGTCTGGATCACCTACCGTCCGGACCTGGCCGCCGACCAGGTGACGAAGCTCGCCGACAAGGTGCGGGGCAAGGAGAAGCTGATGCTCAGCCCGTTCGAGGGGCTGGACAAGCCGATCTCGCTCCAGGCGTGGGGCTACCAGCTCAAGGTCGACAACGCCGACGATGGCCGCATCGACGAGTTCATCAAGACGCTGCGGGTCAACGCCTCGATCGAGGGGCCGACCGCGCTGTGCAGCCAGGGCATCACCGCCACCGGCACCACGCCGCGCGACGACGCCCAGCAGATGCCGCAGGGCTGAGGAGAGCGATGAGCATCCCGACCATGACCGCGACCAGCGAGCCGGCCAGCCCGGCTCCGGAGGAACGGCGGTCGCCGGCCCGCTGGGGCACGGCCGCGCTGGCCCTGGCCGTCGTGGTCGGGCTGCTCCTCGGGTACGCCGGTGGCATGCTGACCCCCCGGCTCACCCGGCCGGGCGACGCCTCGCCGGAGGCGGGCTTCGCCCGGGACATGCTGACCCACCACGCGCAGGCGGTGGAGATGGGCCTGGTCGCCTTCGACAAGGGCAGCGACCCGGAGGTCCGCAGCATCGGCGGCGACATCGCCACCTCCCAGCAGGGCGAGATCGGCACGATGCACACGTGGCTGCGCTCGTGGGGGCTCGACCCGGCGGGCAGCGAGCCGCCGATGTCGTGGATGTCCGACGGCGCCGGCCTGGTCAGGAACGGCCTCATGCCGGGCATGGCCACCCCCGAGGAGATGGCGAAGCTGCACGCGGCCGAGGGCCGGGAGCTGGACGTCCTCTTCCTGCAACTGATGATCAAGCATCACCTGGGCGGCATCCACATGATCGACGGCATCCTCGACGTCAGCGACGAGCCCGACGTCGTCAGGACCGCGCAGACCATGAAGAACACCCAGCGCAACGACCTCACCAATCTCCAGAACGCGCTGAAGCGGCTGGGCGGCTGACCCGCCGCCGCACCGTCGCCCGTCGAGAGGTCCGCGTCGCCGCCGTTTCACCCGGCCGACGCGGACCTCTCGCCATCCCGGCCCCCCTCAGGGAGCCGGCCACCCCGCGCCTCTGTCCGCTTTGAGTGGTAAGCGGCGTCATGCACGATCTACCCCATTGCGACACTAAGAGAGTTTTCTCCACACATATCGTGACCAGTTGCGATTCGGGCTCGTTGCGCAGGACGTGGGGGTTGCACTGAGAGACGCACGGCGTTCGGTAACCAGCTGGTGCCGGCGCCACACCATCGGCGGTGACGGGGCGGTGGCAGCCGTCCGTCGCGGACAGCGGCAGGGCGAGCCGGGAACGCTCAGCCGCGAACAGGAGCTCGAACTGATCGACGTCCTGCGGGGCGTCCATCCCGACGAGCTGGGCCTGGACGAGGAGCTGTGGACGCGGCAGAGCCTGCACACCCTCATCCAGCACCGCTTCGAGCCGTCCATGGACGCCGGGGCGGTGGGCGCGTACCTGCGGGCCTGGGGGCTGGGCCCCCGGGAGCCCCGGGAACGGGCCTGCGGCCTCTGCGTCGGCGCGGTGGAACGCTGGGTGCGCAGCGAGTACCCGGCCATCACCCGGGCGGCTCAGGAGCACCTCGCCGAGGTCTACTGGATCGGCCGCGTACGCCTGCGGGGCACGATGCCCGCGGCGGACGTCATCTCCGCCGTCTCCTCCCGCGGCCGGGTGCGCTTCATGATCACCACCCCGTCGGTCGACCCGCCGCTCCCGCGCGACTTCGTGCTGCGGCTCAGCGGCGAGGAGCAGCGGACCGTGCACCTGATCGTCGACGGCTCCTGGCCCCGCAACGAGTGGCCCCGGCGCCTGCCCCGCCGCATCGTGCTGCACCCGCTGCCGAGCTGCGGCCGCGCCGTCGCCGCCTGACCACCCGCGCCCGTCCCCGCACCAGCCGGCCGCATCCGCGAGCGGCATCGGCGAGTGGAACGTCAGGGGTGTATCCGGTGCCCGGAGACACCCGTGAGGTTCCACTCGTGCCGGCCGGAGGGCTTTACGGCAGCGGGGTCCGGCGCAGGTGGAACAGGGCGGCACCCGTCACCGGTCCTCAGGCGAACGACACCAGCAGGGCAGGGCGACACCGAGGGCACGCGCCGGATACCGATTCGGCGTTCCGGGGGGACGTTTGCTAGTCTTCTCCAGTCGCTGAGCCCCCGTAGCTCAGGGGATAGAGCACCGCCCTCCGGAGGCGGGGGCGCAGGTTCGAATCCTGCCGGGGGCACCACACCACACCAGTCAACACCTCGCTCATCCGAGGTTGACCGTTCCCTCCGTCGATCTTCGAACGACGACGAGCACGCAAACGCCCGACGACAGGTGTCGTCGGGCGTCTCCGTGTCCAGGGCTGCGGCGAGGCCGTTCCCCGCAGCGATGCACTGCTGCGGCCCGGGGGCGGTGTCACCCGGGCCGCCCTCGCGCCCACATCCGCCGTCCGCGCGGACACCCAACTGGAAGCCGGGCACGGACCGGGTGCGGGCGGGCGGCACCGCGTCGAACAGGCGGCGGTGCCGCACCGCCACGGGGGTCAGTCGGCGGCGAGGCCGTGCAGGAAACCGTCCTGGTCGCCGACCAGCAGCAGGTCGCCGATGACGACCGGCGGGCTGTAGCAGTAGGCGCTGGTCGTCAGTTGCAACCGGGAGCGGACGGCCCCGGTGGCCACGTCGAGCCCGACCAGCAGTCCCGTGGTGGTCGGGGTCCACGCGACGCCGTCGTGGATCGCCGCGCCGGTGCTGACCGGGCGGGCGCCCAGCCCGGCTGTCCAGCGGGCCTGGCCGGTGGCCGGGTCCACCCGGGAGGCGGTACGACCGCCGTCGTCGAACATCAGCACGTCGCCGCCGTCCAGCACGAGCTTCGGGGCGTAGACGTAGGAGCCAGCCACCGACCAGCGGGGTTCTCCGGTCGCGGGGTCCAGCGCGAACGCGCTGGCCACGGTGGACACCAGGACCAGCCCGTTGGGCAGCACCTCCAGGTTGTCCGCCCAGGGGCCGTAGATGAGGCGGCTGTAGGCGGTGGTGCGGGTGGTGGTGGAGAACGACCAGAGCACGGCACCGGTGCGGGCGTCGTGGGCGTAGACGTTGCCGTCGCCGGCGCCGGCGTAGACCCGGGTGCCGTCGCTCGCGGCGCGCCCGGCGAACATGCCCTTCCCGGCCACCCGCCACACCGGGTCGCCCGTGCGCGCGTCGACGGCCTGCCGGGTCTCGCCGGCGGAGATCACCACGACGGTACGGCCGTCGACCGTGGTGACCAGCGGGCTGCCGAGCACCGGGGCACCGGCGTCGTGGGTGAACCGGCGCCGGCCGGTGGCCGCGTCGAGGGCGTGGAGGCGGTGGTCGTCGGAGGGGACGTAGACGGTCCCGCCGTCGGGGGCGAACGCCGGCCGGCCGTGCACCGCGCCGATCCGCGTCTGCCAGCGCCGGGACAGTCCCCGGCGGGTGGGCCGGGCGCCGACGACGTTCCCGCCGGTGGTCGCCGCGATCAGCAGGCCGTCCCGGGCCGCCAGGCCGGCCTGCACCGGCGCGCCGAGCTGCTCGCTCCAGCGCAGCCGCCGGGCGGTGTCGGGAAGGGCGAAGGTGCGGGTCTGCTCGTGCCAGGCGCCGTCGGCGTCGGTGACCCGTACGGTCATCCGGTGCTCGCCGGGCGGGAGCGACGTGAGGTCCAGCCCGCCGGTGTAGCGGCGGCCGGCCCCGTCGGGGGCCAGGTTGCGCCACTGGCCGTCGTCCTTGAGCCCGTAGGTGTGCTGCGGATAGAGCTGGGCCTTCACGTTGGCGGTGCGGGCGTGCGGGGCGAGCCGCACGGACACCGCCAGCGCGGCGCCCGCCGGGTCGAGCGAGATCGCCTGGGGTCGCTGCGCGGCGGCGGTACGCGGGCCGGCGATCGGGATGTCCAGCACCGCCCGGGACTCGGCGCTGCCGTCGGCAGCCCGCTGCACGGCCGTGACCTTCAGCACCTCGCCGTCGGGCCCGTCGGTGCGCTGCACCCAGTAGTAGATCGCCGAGCCGCGGGTGTCGTCGACCGCCAACTGGGTCACCCCGTTGAAGCGCTGCACCTGCTCGGCGTGCACGTGCCCGGCGAACATGGCCCGTACGTCGTAGCGGTCGAGCAGCCGCAGCAGCCGCTCCTGGTCGGAGACGTAGTAGTTGTCGCCGCCGAACGGGAAGTGGCAGAGCATGACGATCGGCACGCCGCGCGGCACCCGGTCCAGGTCGCGGGTCAGCCACCGGATGCCGGACTCGCCGAACCCGCCCGGCTCCTGGAGCAGGTGGCTCGGGTCCAGCGCGACGAAGTGCAGGCCGTCGTGGTCGAACGAGTACCGGCTCGGCCCGAACAACGACCCGTACCGTTCACCGGCCGTGCTGTCCCAGCGCCAGTCGTGGTTGCCCGGCACGTGCCGGATCCGGGGTCGCAGCGCCGCCGGGATGGTGTCGAGGTAGGTGTCGTACTCGGCCACGGAGCCGTGCTCGACGATGTCCCCGACGTGGCACACGACCTCCGGGTTCCGGGCGGCGATCTGCTCGTACGTCCAGCGCACGCCCTCGGTCCGCTCGGGCAGGTCCACGTCGATCTGCGTGTCGCCCAGCAGCGCGAACCCCGGCGACCAGGGCCCGCCGGGGCGGGGTGCGGGCCGGCCGGCGGTCGCGGGCGCGGCGCCGACCGTCGCGCCGGTCGCCGCTGCGGTGACCGCGCCGACGCCCAGGCCGAGCAGACGGCGGCGGTCCATCGGGAGACGGGCGGGTTCGTTGGCGGTCGGCGATGGCATGGGTGCGGTCCTTCCGACGGGCGCGGGAAATGCCGGGAAGTGTGGCATGGGCCACGACCGCCGAACCAGCGATCTCCTGCACATCTCGCCGAGATCCGCAGGAGATCGTCAACATCGCCGGAGAAATGTTCGTTTCCTTGCAGGATCAGGGTCACGCCGCCTGGTCGGCCGGGTCCGTGGCGCGCCGTCCCGCCTGGTCGGCCGGGTCCGCGCCGGGCCGCCCTGCCCAACGCAGCAGCGCGACGAACGCCAGCGCGGCGGTCACCGCCCCGCCCACCAGGCGCACCCGGTGCCCGGCGACGAACTCGGCCGCGACCTGACGCAGGTACTCCGGTGAGTGTGTGCCGACCGGGTCGACGAACATGATCTCGTTGCGCGGCCAGAAGAAGAACACGGAGAACAGGAACTCGCAGGCGACGAAGACCACGGCCGCGCCGGCGATCCACCAGCGCAGCCGGCGGTCGCGCCAGGTCAGCACCGCCGCGGCGAGGCAGGCGAGCACGACGGTCGCGCCGAGCGGCGGAAAGTAGTCACTCGGGCCGCCCGCCACCAGGAACTCGCGGGCCCGGTCCAGCGACGCCGGCGGGTCCCCGAAGATGTTCGGGTAGAGCATCACGGTCTCGGCGGCGACGCCGCCGAACGACATCATCGCCGTCCACACCAGAACGACGAGCACCGTCCAGGTGAGCCTGTCGCGGGTCATGTCTCCTCCTGCCGATCCGTCGACGCCGTCCCGGCGCCGTCGGCCGGGTCGTCCCGGCGCCGTCCGCTGGGTCGTCGTCGACGCTAGGTCGGCCGCCACGGCCCGTCTGCCGCCCGACGGCGTGAAGGCGGGGTCGCCTGTGGACGTACGGCGGCGCAGGCCGGTCGCCCGTCCGCGCGGCCGGGCGTCGCCTCCCGACGTAGCCCGGGGCGGGCGACGGGCGACGGACGACGGAACGAGCGACGGCGGCGGGCAACGGGCGACAGGCGACGGGGCCGAGCGACGGCGGCGGTGCCGGGCACTGGCAGGGCCGCCGGTGGCCGACACCAGCAGCGCCGACGGTGGCGGACGCCGGCAGGGCCGCCGGTGACGGGCGGGGCTGTCCGCGTACGTCAGCCGGCGGCGCGGCGGGCGCGGGCCCGGCGCTTGCCCTCGTGCATGGCCTGCACCCGGGCGACCGGGATGGTGTGCCCCTCCGCGACCAGGTCCGCCGGGAGCTGCTGCGGCGCGGGCAGCCGCTCGGCCCAGGGGTCGCGTCCGGCGATCAGCGCCGGGGCCGTGCGGATGGTGAAGTCGGCCGGGGTCACGTCGCCCAGGTCGGACCAGTCGACCGGGAAGGAGACCGGCACGCCCGGCCGCAGCCGGGGGCTGTAGGCGGCCACCACTGTCGCCCCGCCGGCCCGGGTCGAGTCGACGAACACCTTGCCGCCCCGGTCCTCGCGGATGAAGGCGGTGGTGGCCAGCGCCGGGTCGAGCCGTTCGGCGCGGGCCGCCACCGCCCGGGTCGCGGCGGCCATGTCCTCCACCGTGGCGCCCTCCGCGACCGGTACGAAGACGTGCACGCCCTTGGCCCCGCTGGTCTTGACCGCGCCGGCGAGCCCCGCGTCGGCGAGCGCCTGCCGGACCAGCCGTGCCGCGGCGACCGCCAGCGCGAAGGAGTCCCCCTCCGGCGGATCGAGGTCCAGCACCAGGTGGGTGGGGCGGTGCAGGTCGTCGACCGTGGCCAGGGTGGGGTGGTACTCCACCGCGCGCTGGTTGGCGAACCAGAGCAGGGTGCGCCGGTCGTCGCAGAGCGCGTACGAGATCTCGCGGTGCGACGCCTCGGCCCAGACCGGCGTGCGGGCCACCCAGTCCGGCGTGTACTTCGGCAGGTTCTTCTGCATGAACGGCGGCTGCCCCGGCCGGACCCGGATCACCGACAGCGGCCGGCCGCGCAGTTGCGGCAGGATCCGCTCGTGCACCGCGTCGAGGTAGTCGACCAGGTCCCGCTTGGTCGCGTCGGCGCCGTCGAACAACGGCTGGTCGAGGTTGGTCAGCGACACCCCGTCCCGGGTCTCGTCAGCGCCACTCATCCGACCACCTTCGCGGCCCGGGGGCCGACGGTCAACCGGACGCGGCGGGGCGAACCGCCGCGAACGGATCGCCGCCGGCCCGGACGACGTCGAGCATCCGCTGCGTGTGCCCGCGGGCGGCGGCGTACAGGCCACCGCCGTAGCTGACCCGGGCCACGCCGAGCGCGGCCAGCTCCGGCACCGTGGGGGCGCCGGGGCGGGCGAGCGCGTTCACCGCCCCGGGCACGGCGGCCACCAGCTCGGACAGGATCGCCGGGTCGGCGAGCAGGATCGGGTAGACGCAGTCCGCGCCGGCGGCGAGGTAGCGGGTGGCCCGGCTGACCGCCTCCGGGAGCAGGGCGGCGGGGTCGCCGCCGCCGGCGAGGAAGACGTCGATGCGGGCGTTGAGCACCACCGGCACCCCGGCCGCGTCGGCCGCCGCCCGGACCTCGGCGAGCAGGTCGGCCTGCGCCCCGGCGTCGACCGACCGGCCGGTACGCGGGTCGGAGTCCTCCAGGTTGAGCCCGACCGCACCGGCGTCGAGCAGGCGCCCCACCAGCTCGACGGGGCGCAGCCCGTACCCCCGCTCCAGGTCGGCGGTGACGGGGACGGCGACGGCGCGGGCGAGGCGGGCCACGGCGGCGAACATCTCCCCCGGCGGGGTGGCCTCGCCGTCGGCGTGGCCGAGCGCCTCGGCGACGGCGCTGCTGCTGGTGGCCACGGCCGGGAAGCCGGCGGCGGCGATCTGGCGGGCAGAGCTGGCGTCCCAGGCGTTGGGCAGGATCAGCGGGTCACCGGGCCGGTGCAGCGTGCGCAGCGCCGCCGCCCGGGCGGCGAGATCGTCGGTCATACGCCGATTCTCGGCGGACCGGCGCCCGGGACGCAGCCCCGATTCCGTGTCGATGGACCTTGCCGCTTCCGCCGCCGGCGGCGCACGGGCGACGCGGTTTGTCGTCGGGGAACACCCTCTGTGACCATAAGGGCGGAGCGTGAGGAGGCATGGGCGTGTCGCAGGGGAACAGCGATGTCACCGCCGGGCGGGCGTCCGAGGCGTGCGGGGCGGTCGACGGGTCCTTCGCCCCCGGCCAGGCCACGGCGTGCACGGTCCGCGAGGTGCTCGACCGGGTGGGCGGCAAGTGGAGCATCGGCATCCTCGTGGCCGCCGCCCAGGGCCCGGTGCGCTTCACGGAGCTGGAACGCCGCGTGGAGGGGATCAGCCGGCGGATGCTCACCCTCACCCTGCGCAACCTCGAGCGCGACGGGCTGCTGCACCGGAAGGTCCATCCGACCGTCCCGCCGAAGGTGGAGTACACCGCCACCCCGATCGCGCTTGAACTCCACGAGTCGCTGGTGGCCCTGACCCACTGGGCGGAACGGCACCGCAGCGCGATCGCCGACGCCCGGGCCAGGTACGACCGGGCGCACGGCGGGGACCTCCCGCCCGTTCCGGAGGGGTAAACCTCGGCCGCGTGTGGGGAACGCCACGCCCTCCATCTGACCGATCGGTCAGGGTCTGACCGATCGGTCAGGCATGCTGGTCGGGGAGGTGGGCCGGCATGGCGCGGATGGTTCCGGAGACGCACGACGAGATCCTTTCGGCGGCGGCCCGACGCTTCGCGACGACCGGCTACCGGGGCACCTCGTTGCAGGACATCGCCCGCGAGGTGGGCTGCTCCAAGGCGGCGGTGCTCTACCACTTCGCCAACAAGGAGGCCATCCTCACCGAGCTGATGGCCCCGGCGATCGACGTCCTCCAGGCGCTCGACGAGCGGATCCGCGCACATCGCGGCGCGGACGCCCAACGGGTCGCCGCCGAGGGCTTCGTCGACCTCGCGGTCCGTTTCCGCCGCGAGATCGCCCTGCTCCGGGGCGAGTTCCCGGAGCTGCTCAAGCAGCCCGCCTTCGCGCACATCCAGCGGATGTCCGAGCGCCTGGTCGACGCGCTCGCCGGGCACCCGGAACGCCCGTCCGCCCGGATCGTGGCGCTGGTGCTGCTCGCCGGCATCTCCGAGACCTGCGGGGAGTTCGCCGACGTACCCGACGAGGAACTGCGCGCCGCCCTGCTGGCGCTCGCCCGGCGGGCACTGGAGCCCGTCGACTGATCCGTACCAAACCATCCACGACCGAGGACAAGGAACTCATGGCCACCCTGCTCTACCGGCTCGGCCGGGGCTCGATGCGCCGGCGGCGACTCGTCGCGGCGATCTGGCTCGTCGTACTCGTCGGTCTCGGCCTCGCCGCCGCGACCCTGCGCGGCCCGATAGCCGACAACTTCACCATGCCCGGCACCGAGTCGCAGCGCGCCCTGGACCTGCTCGCCGAGCAGTTCCCGGCGGCGAGCGGCGCGACCGGCACGATCGCGGTCAGGGCGCCGGCCGACGGCGCGCTCGCCAGCCCGCAGGGGCAGGCCGTGGTGAAGGAACTCACCCAGGAGGCCGCCACGCTGCCCGGCGTCGTCGGCGCCGTCGATCCGTTCCAGGTGGGGGCGGTCTCCCCCGACGGCCGGTACGCGCTGGTCCAGGTCCAGTTCGCCACCGGCGCCGACGAGGTGACCGACGCCCAGCGCGACGCGTACGAGAAGGTCGGCGAGCGGGCCGAGGCCCAGGGCTGGGAGGTCGCACCCGGCGGCGAGGTGCTCAGCAGCGTGCCGGAGGTCGGCTCGACCGAGGTCATCGGCGTGGCGGTCGCCGCGATCGTCCTGGTGGTCACCTTCGGTTCGCTGGTGGCGGCCGGGATGACGATGCTCAACGCGCTGATCGGCGTGGGCGTCGGCATGGCGGGTCTGTTCGCGATCAGCAGCGTGGTCGACCTGAGCAGCACCGCGCCGATCCTCGCCCTGATGCTCGGCCTCGCGGTCGGCATCGACTACTCGCTCTTCATCACCTCCCGCTACCGGCAGAACCTGATGGAGGGGCTGCCACCGGACGAGGCGGTGGGCCGCGCGGTCGGCACCGCCGGCTCGGCCGTGGTCTTCGCCGGCGCCACCGTCGTCATCGCGCTGGCCGGGCTGGCCGTGGTGAACATCCCGTTCCTGACGGTGATGGGTCTGGCCGCCGCCGGCACGGTCACCGTCGCGGTGCTGGTCGCGATCACTCTCCAGCCGGCCCTGCTCGGCTTCGCCGGTCGCCGGGTGCTGCCCCGCAAGCTGCGCTCGACGGTGCCGGCCGGGGACCGGGCGGCCGACGCCGCCGACGCGGGTACCCCGCCCGCCGAGGACCGGTCGGGCTTCGGGTTCCGCTGGGCGCGCCTCGTCACCCGGTTCCGGGTTCCGGTCATCCTGGTCGGGCTGATCGGGCTGGGGCTGCTCGCCCTGCCCGCGCCCGACATGCGGCTGGCGCTGCCCGATGCGGGCACCGCGCCGGTCGGCTCGGCCGCCCGGGAGTCGAACGACGTGATCACCGAGGGCTTCGGGCCCGGCTTCACCGGCCGGCTCGCGGTGGTGGTCGCCGGTGACACCCCGCAGGCGACCTCGGCCGCCATTCCGCAGGTCACCGCGCTGATCCAGCGCACCGAGAACGTCCTCGCGGTGGCCCCGCCGCAGCTCAGCCCGGACGGCCGCACCGCGCTGCTCGGGGTGGTGCCGAAGACCGGCCCGACCGACGAGGCCACCGAGACCCTGGTCAACGACGTCCGTGCGGAGGTGGGCGGGTTCCCCGACGTCGACGTGCTGCTGACCGGGGCGACCGCGATCGGCATCGACGTCTCCGAGAAGCTCTCCGACGCCCTGCCGGTGTACCTGCTGCTGGTGGTGGGCCTGTCGGTGCTGCTGCTGATGCTGGTCTTCCGCTCGCTGCTGGTGCCGGTGAAGGCCGCGCTGGGCTTCCTGCTCACCGTCGCCGCCACCTTCGGCATCACCGTGGCGGTGTTCCAGCAGGGCCACCTCGCCGACCTGGTCGGTTTGGACACGCCCGGCCCGCTGGTCAGCTTCCTGCCGATCCTGCTGATCGGCATCCTGTTCGGCCTGGCGATGGACTACGAGGTCTTCCTGGTCTCCCGGATGCGGGAGGACTTCGTGCACGGCGACACCGCCCAGCAGGCGACCATCAACGGGATGGGGCACGGCGCCCGGGTGGTGACCGCCGCCGCGCTGATCATGATCTCGGTGTTCGGCGGCTTCGTCTTCCTCGACGACCCGGTCATCAAGTCGATGGGCTTCGCGCTCGCCATCGGCGTCGCCATCGACGCGTTCGTGGTCCGGATGACCATCGTGCCGGCCGTGATGTCGCTGCTCGGCAAGCGGGCCTGGTGGCTCCCCCGTTGGCTGGACAAGATCCTGCCCAACGTCGACATCGAGGGCGAGGGCCTCCGCGCCCACCTGGACGAAAAGTCCCCCGCCCACCCCTGACCCACCAACGCCTGGTCGATCATGCAGTCGTGGTGCCCCGCACAACCGGCGAACCCGGCTGGAACGGGCACCACGACTGCATGATCGCCGGGACCTGGGTGGGCCCGGGTCAGACGCCGGCCGGATAGGTCTCCATCTCGCCCGGGCTGGTCAGGGCCGGGAGGGGGTGCAGGGCCGTGGTCTCGTCGCACCAGATCAAGGCGTCGTAGCGCTCCCCCAGCCGGGTCGGCACGTAGTTGCCCCACGACTCGAAGGACGGGTCGTAGACCACCCCGATCGCCCGGTGGTCGGCGGTTCCGGTGACCCAACCGGGCTGGTCGTCGCCGCCGAAGACCAGCACGGCCCGCTCGGGCATCAGCTCGTGCAGCCGGTGCTCGACCGAGCCGGGACGGGCCGGCGGCACCACCATCGCCTCGGCCGGTGAACCCCAGCGGGGCGCGGCGATCACCGTGCCCCGGTAGCCGCCGAAGCCGACCAGGACCACCTCGTCGGCGCCGTGCCGTTCGCGGGCCAACTGGCCGATGTTGACCATCCCGTCGGCGGCCATGTCGGTGGCCCGGGCGTCGCCGACGTGCGTGTTGTGCGCCCAGACGACGCCCCGCGCGCCCGGGCCGTAACGCTCCAGCAGCCGGTCCAGGGTGTCCGTCATGTGCGTGTCCCGGATGTTCCACGACTCCGGCCCGCCGCCCACCATCGCCCGGTAGTAGCGCTCCGCGCCGGCCACCACCTCCGCGTTCTGCCAGGCCGAGAAGCTGTCCGGGCCGTCCGCGGCGGCCTGTTCGCGGGTACGCGCCAGCAGGCGCACGACCTCCTCCTCGCAGCGGGCGGAGACGAACCGGCTCGCCATGCCGTACTCCTCGACCCGCTTGCCGTACGGCTCGAAGCAGCGGTACGCGTCCTGCGCCGCCTCCAGCGATCCCGGGTCCTCCTCGCCGAGGTAGTCGAAGATCGCCTGCATGGACTCCCACAGGCTGTAGACGTCCAGGCCGTGGAAGCCGGCCCGGGCGTCCTGGGGCCGCTCCACGTTCCACGCCCGCAACCAGGAGCAGAAGCGGGCCACCTCGGCGTTCGCCCACATCCAGGTCGGCCAGCGCTCGAAGCGCTCCAGCGCGACGCGCGGGTCGGCGGCCCCGCCCGGGGCGGCGGTCACCGAGCGGTGCACCCGGTCGCAGTCGGGCCAGTCCCCCTCCACGGCCACGAAGGAGAACCCGCACTCGGCGATCAGCCGGCGGGTGAGCTGTTCGCGCAGGCGGTAGTAGTCGTAGTTGCCGTGCGTCGCCTCGCCGATCATCACGATCCGGGCGTCCCGGACGCGCTCCAGCAACGGGTCGAAGTCGCTCGGCGCGCCGAGCCGCTGAACCAGCATGTCGGCGGCTACCCGGCGCGCCACCGGGGCAAACCGCCGGACGTCGATCGGCGGGCGTGTGCCGGCGGGCTGAGCGGGTAGGCCGCCGGCATGACCGTCACCGGCGTGCAGTTGCAGGAGTACCTGGCCGGGCTCGACTACCCGGTCTCCCGGGAGGACCTCGTCCGCTGGGGCCAGGAGAACGGGGTCAGCACGGCGATGCTCCAGACGCTCCGGGCCCTGCCGGCGGAGGAGTTCGACTCCCCCGCCGAGCTGAGCGAGGCCCTCAACACGCTGGCCTGAGTCGTCAGCGGGCGTGCAGCAGCCGGAACAGCACCAGCCACTGCTCGGGCCAGACGTGCCCGACCGGGGTGGCCGGGTCGAGCCGGATCGCCCGCAGCGCCGCCGCCAGCCGCGCCCGCGGGTGGTGCCGGGCCAACGAGGCCGCGCGCGAGCCGCCGACCCCGTCGAAGCCGATCTCCACCATCCGGCGGTACGCGGGCAGCGCCGACGCGGCCAGCAGCGGCTCCGGCCGCCGCTCGACGCGCAGGATGCCGGCGTCCACCCCCGGCACCGGGCGGAACGCGGTGCGGGGCACCCGCCCGGCGAGCCGCCAGCCGAACTCCGGCCAGGTCAGCACGGTCAGCCTGGACCACCGGCCGTAGTCGCCGCTGCGCCGGCGGGCGTACTCCACCTGGGTGAGCAGGGTGGCCGCGCGCAGGTTGGGCGCGGCCAGGCACCAGCGCACCACGGCCGAGGTCAGCGACCAGGGAATGTTGCCGACCACGTCGAACTCCTCCGGCGGTGGGGTGACGGTGAGGAAGTCGACCTGCCGGTGCGTCACGTTCGGCAGAGCCGCGCAGACCCTCGCCAGCTCGGCGCCGGCGGCCGGGTCCACCTCGTACGCCGTCAGGTGCCGGCAGCGGGCCGCGAGCGGCCGGGTGAGCTGGCCCCGGCCCGCGCCCACCTCGAGCAGGAGCCGGTCGGGCCGGGGGCGGGCGGCGTGCACCATCCGGGCGATCGCGGCCGGGTCGGCGAGGAAGTTCTGGGAGAGTACGCGACGGGACCGGTCGCGTTCGGTTGCTCGGGTACGGCGGGGCGCCACGGGTCGTCGTCCTGTCTGTCGCCGTGCGGCGACGGAACGGACAGGCAGCCGCGAACGGGGCCTGTCCGAGGGTTCGGGGACTCGGACGGCCCTGGGCGTGACGCGGAACGCGGGATCGGCGGCGCACGGCGAAGCGCCACGTCGGAGCGGACGACCGGGGTGGTGCCGACGGGCGGCACTCAGCCCCGGGACGGCACCCGGATGCGTGGCGGGGACGGCGTCTCGCCCGGGGATGCCCAGGCGGTGGCGCCGCGGGTGCGGGGCGGGGTCAGTCGCGGGTCGCGCCGGCCAGGACCGGACGCCGGACTCGCAGACGGGCCGCCGGAAGCGACCCGAGGACGGCCGGCGTGCCGGCCCTCTCGATCAGAGCGTGTGCGGACATCCGGCGACCCTAGCCGCTCCCGTCCCCGGGAGGCGACCGCTTTTCCGCCTCCGCGATGCGGTCCTCAGCTCGGCAGGTCGACGGTGCGGCCCTCGGCGCGGGCGGTCTCGGCGGCGGCGAGCACGGCCACGACCTCGCGGCCGAAGCGCACGTCGCAGCGGTGGTCCCGGGTGCCCGAGCCGATCTCCTCCAGCAGCTGGTCGATCGCCACCCCGAGGGCGGTCGCCGAGTCGCCCTCGCCGGCCGGAACGGTCTCCACGCCGTTCTCGCCGTAGAAGACGAACTCCTGGCTCACCGCCTCCTGCGGGGCGTCCAGGGTCAGCGACACCGTGCTGGTCGCGCCCCCGTCGTGGGTGAGGAGCAGGTGGACGAGCCCACGCGGCCCGTCCATCGCGGCGACGCGGGTGACCCGGCCGAGCACCGGCAGGACGAGCGACAGCGCGTGCGGGCCGATGTCCCACAGCGCGCCGTGCTCCCGGCGCCATGGCGAGGCCCCGTAGGGGCTGCCGGGCTGGAAGATGGAGCCGAACCGGATCGCCTTGGCGGTGTGCCACCCGCCGACGGCGGCCGTCGAGGCGAGGAAGGCGGCGATGTTCGTCCGGTAGCGGCCGGTGAAGAAGACCACCGAGGCGACGCCCGCCGCCTGTGCGGCGTCGACCACCCGGTCGGCGTCGGCGACGCTCAACGCGAGCGGCTTGTCCAGCAGCAGGTGCCGGCCGGCGGTGGCCGCGCGGACCGCGATGCCGGCCTGGACGTCCGGCGGGAGGGCCACGGCGACCGCGTCGCAGGCGTCGATGAGCGCGTCGACGTCGTCGAACGCCGGCACTCCGTAGCGCTCGGCCAGGGCCGCGGCCTTGCGCGGGTCCCGGCCCCACACGCCGGCGAAGGCGACCCCCGGGTGCGCGTGCAGCGCCGCGGCGTGCGTCTCGGCCGCCCAGTGACCGGTGCCGAACAACCCGAACCGCACCACGAGCTACCTCCACCGTCGTCGCGTCACACCACGGTACCCGCGGCCGTGCGCCCCGCCGGACCCTGTGCCGGGTGTCGTCGGCGCGCCCGCGCTCGGGGATCGGTGGTCAGGGTGGCGGCTGGTTCGGCCGCCACCCTGACCACTCCCCGATGCCGCCCGGACGGCAGTGCCCACCCCGCCGGCGGTCGTCGCGGCTGACCCGCCGGTGACCGGGCTCAGCTCCGCAGGGCGGTGGTCAACCGCTCCGCGGCGAGCTGGGCTCCGTCGGTGCTGATGGTGGCGGCGAAAGCCCGGGCGCGGGCGGCCACCTCGGGCCGCAGTGCGGCGCTGAGAGCCGCGGTCAGCGACTCGACGGTCGGTACCGCGCCGGAGTGCCCGCCGCCGATGCCGAGCGCGGACACGCGGCGCGCGAAGTAGTGCTGGTCGTAGACCTGCGGGATGACGACCTGCGGCGTCCCGGCCCGCGCGGCCGTGGTCGTGGTGCCCGAGCCGCCGTGGTGGACCACCGCGGCCACCCGCTTGAACAGCTCCTGCTGGTTCACCTCGCCGACGACCAGGCAGTCGGGCGCCCGGACGGCCAGCGAGAGCGGCGCCCAGCCCCGGGAGACGACCAGGCGGCAGCCGACCGCGCGCACCGCCTGGACGGCCGTCTCCAGCAGGCCCGGGGGTGCGGCGACACTGCCGAATCCGACGTAGACACACGGCTCGTCGCTGGCGTCCAGGAAGGCCGTCAACTCGGGCGGCAGCGCCCGCTCGTCCGGCAGGAGCCAGGCGCCCGGTTGGTAGACGGTCCGGTCGGCGGCGTCCGGCCAGGGCGCCAGCGTCCGGTCGACCGCCAGCCACGGCTGGTCGGTGTGGATGTGGGCGCTGACGTCGTCGACCGGAACCAGTCCGATCGTCGCCCGGAGCGCGTTGAGCGGCGCGCCGAAGGTGTCGTTGACGTGCCGCTGGTTGGCGGCCCACAGTTCGCGGTTGTCGGCCGACGCGGGCGCGGGCACCACCCCGAGGGCTGGCAGCGGTAGCGGAGGGTGGTGCGGCGAGGGAAGTGCCGCCGGGCAGAACGCCGTGAAGACGTACGGTATGCCCCGCTTCTCCGCCACGGTGCGGGCGGCGATCTGGAGGCCGGTCGACGCGACGACGGCGTCGCAGTCCCGGGCCGCCGCCGACAACACCTCGAACTGGATGCCGACGGAGGACTCCGCCAGTTGACGCACCTGCGCCGGCGACGGGCGGGGTACGGCGGCCCGCGGCCTGGGCGCCGCCGACCTGCGCCAGGGCGGACCGACGGGCACGAAGGGAATCCTGAAGGTGGCCACCCACCGGGCGAAGTCCGGTGGGGCGCAGAGGCGAACCTGCAGACCGAGAGCTTTCAACCGTGATGCCAGCGCCACCAGTGGTTGGACGTCGCCGCGTGACCCGAGGGTCGACAACAGTACGCGCATGATGCTCGCCTTTCCGGCTGTAGCGACGGATCCGGGCACGGTGCAGCGAGCCGGGACCCGCACGTCGGGCCCGGCCGCACCGTCGATCTGCTACCTCGCCGGGGGACGCCCCGGCGCCAGTGCCGTGGGTCGTGTCCTGGCGGGAACCTGGCCGGGCACCCGGCGCGCGGCGCCGGTCACGGGCTGGCGGGCCCGCAGCGTCAGCACGTCACCGAGCCCCTCGACCGCGCGCAGTTCGGCCACGTACTCGGCGGCCTGCGCCTGGCGCAGGTAGTCCAGCGTCTGCGGGTCGGCGGCGCACATCCCCGGCGTCGCGGCGGCGGTGGCGACCAGGTGGACCTCGCCGGCCAGCTGCACCGAGGCGGAGATGAACTGGCAGAGTTCCGGCCACAGCAGGTACCGCCAGAAGTCGACGCTGACCACCGCGTCCATGCTGCCCGCCGGCATGGGTGGGGCCACGCCGAGCAGGTGGAAGTTGGCCGGCCCGACGGGAGCGGAGTAGTCGTAGGTCAGCGCCGAGGCGGGCAGCCTCGCCTCGGCGCGGCCGGTGCCGATCCAGAGCGCCTTGGGTCCCCGCAACTTGCCGGCGAGGCGCGCGACGGCGGGCCCGATGGCGCAGGCCGAGCGCTCGACGCACTCGTCGACGAGCGACCGGTAGTACAGGATCCGCCGGATCGCCTCGTACCCCATGACCGCGGTGAGGAACTCCCACTCGAGGCAGGGGTACAACCTGGCCGCCTGCTGGAAGTTGGCCTTCATCTCCATCCAGTTGCGGGTGATGTTCTTGTGGTGCGGCAGGTGGACGACCCGGGCATCGTCGTCGTAGCCGAAGTTGACGCCGTCCGGCAGGCTCCGGTCCACGCGGTAGAACAGCTCGACGTCCTCCACGCCGTAGCTGAGACCGAACGCCTCGCGGTAGCCACCGACCTTCGTGAACAGCGAGGTGGAGAGCGAGATGTTGTGCGTGTAGGCGATCACCCAGCCGGCCCGCAGCCAGTCGCCGCCATCGTCCGGGAGTCCCGTCGCGAACCGCAGGTCGCCACCGTGCGGGAAGGCACGCGCGATCGTGTCCGACTCGCCGGCCAGCACGGCCGGGAGGTCCGCGAGGCCGATCTCGTCCCGCCGGCCGATCAGCACCGCCGCATTGCCGGGCGTGCCGTGCCACGCCAGGTGCCTCTCCAACAGGTCGGGCACCGCCCACGAGTCGGCGTCGAGGAAGACGAGCAGGGGTGCGGTGGCAGACCGCGCACCCTCGTTGCGGGCGGTGGAGCGGCCCTTGCGCCGAGGGAGTTCCACCACGCGCAGGCGGAGGCCGGCACCTTCGGCGAGGGCCTCGGCGTACCCGTCGGAGGATCCACCGTCCCGGACCACGATCACTTCGAAGCGCTCCGGCGGCAGCGTCTGCCGGGTCAGCGCCCGCAGGGTCAGCGCGAGGCACTGCGGATCCTGGTAGGTCGGCATCACCACGCTCAGCGCCGGGGGGATGGTGGGCAGCGACATGGCGATCCTCTCCGTCAGACGAACGTGCCGTCGGAGTGTGGCGACGTGGCCCGAGAATAACGGTCCGCGACGTTCCGCTTACCCGTGAGTAGGGGTCAATAGGGGTACCCCACTGTCCTCTGACGACATTCGTCGCCGCCTCGGCGGAACACGCTCCCACGCCCGCCGGCCCGACGCCGCCGGACCACCGGGAGCCGGGACGGACGGACGGCGGACCCCTGACAGGAGGCGGCGGGTGACGGGGTGTACTACGCGGGTTAGTAGGCTGTGCCGGTGACCGAGACACACCCCGGACGACCCCGATGACCAGCGCGGCGTCGGCGGGTTCGCCGGTGGACGGGCTCCTCGCGACCGCCTCGATCGTGCTGTCGCTCCTCGTCGCCGCGTGGGCGCTGGTGGCGACGCTGCGGCACCGCGCGCCGGACCGGGTGCAGTTCGCCGGCCTGGCCGTGCTGGAGGTGGCGCTGCTCGCGCTCGCGGCGGTGGCGCTGGTGGCCATCGGCGGCGGCGAGCGGCCGGGCGAGCCGGGGGCCTTCTTCGGGTACGTCGTCACGGTGGTCTGCCTGCCGCCGCTGGCCTGGGTGCTGGCCCGGATGGAGCCGACGCGCTGGGGCTCGGCGATCGTCTGCGCGGTCTGCCTGGTCACGCCGGTGGTCGTCGTACGGCTCCAGCAGACCTGGGAGGTGCTGGGTGGCTGACGTACGCGCCCCGGAGGCGAAGCGCACCAACGCCGGCCCGGGGCGGCTGCTGATCGCGGTCTACCTGCTCTTCGCGATCGCCGCGACGAGCCGCGCGGGCCTCCAGATAGCCACGAAGTTCGACGAGGCGCCCGTGGCGTACCTGCTCTCGGCCCTCGCCGCGGCCATCTACATCGTCGCGGCGGTGGGGCTGGCCCGCGCCGGTGCCGCCGGCCGGCGCGTCGCCCTCGCGTGCTGCGCCGTGGAGCTGGTCGGGGTGCTCGGCGTGGGGGCCCTCAGCCTCGCCGACCCGGAGCTCTTCCCCGACGAGACGGTCTGGTCGCAGTTCGGCAGCGGGTACGGCTACATCCCGCTGGTCCTGCCGGTGCTCGGCCTGCTCTGGCTCTGGCGCACCCGCCCCGCCCCGGCGGCCTGATCCCCGGCGGGCGGGTGCCCGCCGGGGCGTACGCGGAGGTCAGTCCTTGGGGCCGCCGGCCACGTAGATCACCTGGCCGGAGACGAAGGAGGCGCCCTCGCTGGCCAGGAACGAGATGGTGTGCGCGACGTCCTCGGGGCGGCCGACCCGGCGTACCGCGATCTCCGACTCGGCGTGCTTCTGGAGCGCCTCGAAGTCGACCTTCATCCGGGCGGCGGTGGCGGCGGTCATGTCGGTGACGATGAAGCCGGGCGCGACCGCGTTGACGGTCACCCCGAACGGGCCCAGCTCGATGGCGAGGGTCTTGGTGAAGCCCTGGAGGCCGGCCTTCGCGGCGGCGTAGTTCGCCTGGCCCCGGTTGCCCAGCGCCGAGGTGCTGGAGAGGTTGACGATCCGGCCCCACTTCGCCTCGACCATGTGCTTCTGGGCGGCCTGGCTGAACAGGAACGCGCCGCGCAGGTGCACCCCCATGACCGTGTCCCAGTCGGCGTCGGTCATCTTGAACAGCAGGTTGTCGCGGAGCACGCCGGCGTTGTTGACCAGCACCGTCGGGGCGCCCAGCTCGGCGGCGACCCGCGCCACGGCCGCCTCGACCTGGGCCCGGTCGGACACGTCCGCGCCGACGCCGAGCGCCCGGCCGCCGGCCGCCACGATCGCGTCCACGGTCTCCTTCGTCGCCGACTCCTCGATGTCGACCACGGCGACCGCGAGGCCGTCGGCCGCCAGCCGCCGGGCGGTGGCCGCCCCGATCCCCCGCGCCGCGCCCGTGACGACGGCGACCCGCTGCTCCTCCGACATGCCTACCTCCCGGTAACTTACGCTCGATCGAAGGAGCTTAACCCAGCCGTACGCCGACGCCGGCCCCGCGCGGGACACCGCTCACGAGCATCGCCCGGCTACTCTCGCCGCCGTGAAGGCAGTGGAGATCGCAGCACCCGTCGTCGGTGTCACCGTCTACCCGGACCGCGCCCGGGTCACCCGCCGGGGCAGCACCCGGTTGACCGCCGGTGAGCACCGCGTACGCGTCGCACCGTTGCCGATGGGCCTGCGGCGGGACTCGCTGCGGGTCGGTGGGCGGGGCGCCGCCA